>NZ_JAUSNH010000200.1 GCF_030645335.1 Lacisediminimonas sp.
CCCCCCCCCCCCCCCCCCCCCCACGACCGTATCGAAAGCCATGACACAACTCAATTTCATCAAACAAGGACAGGGCCCATTGCTGGTGCTCAGCCATGCGCTGGGCTGCGACCTCCACATGTGGGACGAGGTAGCAGCGCGGATGGAGAAGGACTTCACCGTACTGCGCTACGACCACCGCAGCCACGGTTCGTCCACGCTGGTGACCAGCCCTTTCTCGATGGCTGACATGGCCGACGATATCGCCGCGCTGCTGGCGTCGATTGCGGCGGGCCCGGCGCATTTCGCCGGCACTTCGCTCGGCGGCATGGTGGCGCAGTCGCTGGCGGCGCGGCATCCGTCGGCAGTGCGCAGCATCGTGATCGCCAACTCCGCCGGCTACTACGACGACGCCGGCCGCGCCGGCTGGCAAGCGCGGATGGACGCGGTTGCCGCCAATGGACTCGACGCCATCGCCGATGGCGCATTGCAGCGCTGGTTCACGCCGGCTTTCCTGTCCGATCCGGCCGCAGCGCCGCGCCTGGCAGAATTGCGCCGCACGCTGGTCGCTTGCGACCCGCAGGGCTACATTGCCAGTTGCGGCGCGGTTTCGCAAATCGATTTCCGTGAAAGCAACCGGCGCATTGCCTGCCCGGCACTGATCATCGCCGGCACGCAGGATGCAGCCACGCCGCCGGCGCTTTCGCAGGACATGCATAGTCAGATCGCCGGATCCCGTCTGGCCGACATCGACGCCGCGCATATCAGCGCAGTCGAGCTGCCCGACGCGTTTACGGCGCTGCTGCGGGAATTCCTGAAGTAGCGGAGAGTTAGTCCGCCGAGTCCTGGGTCGAGTCCAGGTCGGGGAGCCAGAACACTTGGTTCGGAAATCAAGCACTGACGAGAAATCGAAGTGCTTTTTTTCCGTCTGTTGGGTCGGGAGCCGCCTCAACATCCGGCCGTTGCCGGAAATTTGTCGCAATGAAAAAAACTACAGACGAGGCGTTTCAGCACGATGGCAGCCCCGGCCAAAAATTGGGTATGGGGAAATTTTTGTTGGCGACGAATGGGCATGTGAGTCGGTGGTGGCAGTTTGGCACCACACCATATATAATGTCCCAAGACCCGAAAGGCTTCGCTGCGCGCATGGAACGGCAACGCCTTAAGGATCGTCTTGGACATGTGTTTTAGTTTTATTTTTGGAGAAGCTGCAAGTGCACCACTTGCAGCAGCTGTAGTCGCCCGGAGGTGGGCAACTGCGGAATTACCCAGGAGGGTAGAGATGCGTCAAGTAGCGGAAAGGGGCCGTATTACGGCCAGGGTTTCTCTTGCAGTGCAAGAAAAACTGCAGGAGGCGGCAGATTTGGTGGGGGCGACGGTGAATCAGTTTGTGGTTCAGAGTGCGCTTGAAAAAGCTGAGCAAATCATTGATCGCGAGACGATGATCGGTGTGACCCGCCGCGATGCCGCCATGTTGATTGCATTACTTGAGAATCCACCAAAGCCCAATCCAGCACTGAAGCGGGCTCTTGATCGCTATAAGGGCAAGATAAAAAATGGCTCGCTACGTAGCACCGCTGGATCAGACGCATGATGTAAAACGTTTTGACTGCGCAACAGAGAAATTAAACACCTGGCTGCAAACAATCGCAGGCCAGCATCAAGCAAAAGGGCTGTCTAAAACCTTCGTCCTGATAGACGACGAGGCGCCCACCGTCATCGTTGGCTTCTACGCCTTGGCAATCCGTCGCATGACGCCAAGGGAAGCCCTGCCGGCAGAGTTGGCCCGAAAACTTCCTTCGGATATTCCTGGCTACACGCTTGCCCGATTGGCTGTCGCCAGCAGCGCAACAAGGCAGGGCTTTGGCGCCGATCTTCTTGTCGATGCAATGCGTCGAGTCAAGCAGGTTGCGAATCAGGTAGGCGGCGCTTTTCTTTTCGTTGACGCGAAGGACCAGACGGCGGCTGATTTTTACAATCACTTCGGATTTGCCCCGTTGCCAGATGACCCGCTCACCTTGGTGATGCCACTGTCGGCGATCGAGGACGACTGATCAGGCGACGTAAAAATTCAGGTCTTCCATTGACTCGCTGCCGAATTGTTCCAGACGTCCAGTAGAAATCCCTGTTCATGCCGGCGCTTCGGCGTTGACCAGGCACGGCCCAGGCCATTGCCACCATCAGAATTTCAACGGCGCCCCCACGTACCACAACACCAGCGGGCACAACAACAGGAAGCAAGCGGTTGACGCCACCACGGCGCCGGCCGTGGCGTCGGCATGGTCGGTGTAGCGCTGTGCATACAGATAGTTGATCACCGCCACCGGCATCATCATCTGGAACAGCGTGACGCCGGCGATTTCCGGCGGCAGGCCCAGCGCCTTGACCACGATGGTGCCGCCGACCAGTCCGACCGCCAGCCGTATCATGCCCAGCACGAAGCCCTGCCGGATGCTGCCGTGCGAAATCGTGACCAGCGTATAGCCCAGGCTGATCAGCATCAGCGGGATCGTCAGGCTGCCCAGCATGCGGGTGCTTTCAATGATCCAGCCGGGCGCGGGGATCGATGCCAGGCGCATGGCGACCGCCGTCAGCGCCGCAAGCACCACCGGGCTGATCCAGCCGCCGCCCCGGTTTCCCTTGTGCGCCGTCAGCAGGTAGACCCCGACCGTATGCTGCAGGAACGACGTGACCGCAAAAAACGTCACCGCCACCGAGAGCCCGGCGTCGCCGAACGCCAGTTGCGACAGTGGCAGGCCGAGGTTGCCGGCGTTCGGAAAGGTGGCGGTCGGGATCAGCGTGCGTACCGGAAACCCGGCCAGGCGCAACAGCGCAGCGCTCAACAAGCCCATTAACAGGATGCCCAGCGCCGCCGCCACGGCCACCGACACCACCGTGCTGGTCGCCAGGCGCGTCGTCACCAGCGTATGGAACACCAGCGAGGGCACGGCGACCAGGGTCACCAGCTGGGAAATGAAGGCCCCCGGAAAAGTCAGCTTGCGATAACCCCAGGCGATACCCACGGCAATGCAGACGAACACCGGCAACAGCATCATCCCCACCGCCCCATACACCCCGGACAACCCAGCAATCATCGCACTCGCTCTCGAATTTCGTTTTTTTCAGATGGACGCAATGATCTCATCAAACGCCGCCCTGCTGCGCCCCACATGCAGCGCCGGTCCATCGCCGTTGACAGAATTTTAGCGATGCCTGAAACTGCCCCGGATGATCGTAAAACAAGGGCGCACGGTGCGGGTTGCCGGTGCAGCGACAAGCCAGCCAATCGTGAGCGAAAGGCACCGCAGGGCAATGTGCATGCATGCTGCACGGCGGCCTGCCCGGTTTGGCGCAACAGCATCACCAAACCGCATGACTTCCTTCCAGCCCTGAAGCGCAGCCAGGCCAAGGTCACGCCGCCGCCCACGTTTCCCGGACGGCGCAAAGCCCGCCCCCTGCTGCTGCACGGCCTGCCAGAGTCAACCCGGGCTGTCCACCAAAACAGTTTCAACAGGAGATGATGGAATGAACGAAAACTCGCGCATGGTCGAGGGCAAGGTAGTGCTCGTCACGGGCGCCGGTGGCGGCATCGGGCGCGAAATCGCGCTGGCAATGGCGCGTGCCGGGGCCCGCGTGGTGGTCAATGACATCGGCTCATCGCTTGCCGGCGAAGGCCAGGACGCCGGACCGGCACAAGCCGTCGCCAATGAGATCAAGGCGGCCGGCGGCGCGGCGGTGGCCAATACCGACAGCGTGTCCGAGCGTTCCGGCGCGGCGCGCATCGTCGAGTCGGCGATCGACGCGTTTGGCAGGATCGACGTCGTGGTCAACAATGCCGGCATCCTTCGCGACCGCATGTTCCACAAGATGAGCGAAGAGGAATGGGATTCCGTGCTCAAGGTGCACCTGTACGGCTCCTTCCATGTCAGCCGCGCCGCTGCCAGCTACTTCAAGGACCAGCAGTCGGGCTGCTACATCCACATGACGTCCACCTCGGGCCTGATCGGCAACCTCGGACAGGCGAATTATTCGGCCGCCAAGCTGGGCATCGTCGGACTGTCGAAATCGATTGCGCTGGACATGCAGAGGTTCAATGTCCGCTCCAATTGCATCGCCCCGTTCGCATGGAGCCGCATGGTCGGCGCCATCCCGACCTCCACACCGGAAGAACAGGCGCGCGTGGACAACCTCAAGCAGATGACGCCGGCCAAGATCGCACCGCTGGCCGTTTGCCTGGCCAGCGAGCAGGCCAGCGATACCAACGGCCAGATATTCTCGGTGCGCAACAATGAAATTTTCCTGATCAGCCAGCCGCGGCCGGTGCGCTCGGTGCATCGCAGCGAAGGCTGGAGTCCGGAAACCGTCGCCAGCCATGCCTTGCCGGCGCTCAAAGCCATGTTCCATCCGCTGGACCGCTCCGGCGATGTGTTCAGCTGGGATCCGGTGTGACGGGGCAATGATGAACGACACTTCCCGTAGCGGCGGCATCCGGGCTGCCCATCAGGCGCAGTTGGACCAGGGCCGCTTCCTGATCCAGCATTGCAGCCAATGCCAGCGCCACATTTACTTCCCGCGCGAGTCCTGCCCGCATTGCGGCAGCGAGCAGGTGCAACTGGTCGCGCCAAGCGGCCTAGGCACCGTGCACGCCGTCACCACGGTGCGGCGCAAGCCGGAGGCCGGTGGCGACACCAACGTTTCGCTGGTCGACCTCGACGAAGGCGTGCGCCTGATGAGCCGCATCGCCAACCTGCCGGTGGACGCGGTCCGGATCGGCCAGCGCGTGCAGGCGCGGGTGCAGATCGACGGCGGCGCGGGCCTCGTCGTGTTCGACGTCGTGCAGGACCGGACGGAGCACACGCCATGAGCCTGAATTCATTGCGCGGGAGCGCCGCCATTGTCGGCGTCGCCACTTTTGGCCAGGGCGAGGCGCACGGCTTCACCGACATTGAAATCCTGGCCCGTTCGGCGCGCGCAGCAGTGGCCGACGCCGGCCTGAAAATGAGCGACATCGACGGCCTGTGCACCGCCAGTTCCAGCGCCAGCATGTGGGCCATGCCGGTGGTCGAATACCTGGGCATCCGCCCGCGTTTCATCGACAGCACCATGCTGGGCGGCTCCAGTTTCGTGGCGCACTTGATGCCGGCCATCCAGGCGCTGCAGTCCGGCCAGTGCAATGCGGTGCTGGTGTGCTACGGCAGCGCGCAGCGTACTGCCGCCTTCGGCCGGCGCGAAATGGTGGCAGCGCGCAAGTTCCTCGATCCGCAGCCGTATGAAACGCCCTATGACCCGATGATGCCGCCGTCCGCGTATGCGCTGGCGGCGTCGCGCCACATGCATGAGTTCGGCACCACCCGGCGCGACCTGGCCGAAGTCGCGGTCGCCGCCCGCGCCTGGGCGGCGCTCAATCCGGAAGCTTTCATGCGCGAGCCGCTATCGATTGACGACGTGCTCAATGCGCGCATGATCAGCGACCCGCTGTCGGTACGCGACTGCTGCCTGGTCACCGATGGCGGCGGCGCCTATGTGCTGGTGCGCGCCGAACGTGCGCGCGACCTGCAGGCCAGGCCGGTGTATGTGCTGGGCAATGCAACGGCGGTGTGGAATCGCCAGATTTCATCGATGCACGACCTGACGGTGACGGCAGCGTCCGAGTCGGGGCCGGCCGCCTTTGCCATGGCCGGGCTCAAGCCGTCCGACATCGACGTCGTGCAGTTGTACGACGCCTTCACGATCAACACATTGCTGTTCCTGGAAGACCTGGGCTTTTGCAGGAAAGGCGAAGGCGCGGCCTTCGTGCGCAACGGCGGCATCGGGCCGGGCGGGCACTTGCCGGTCAATACCAATGGCGGCGGGCTGTCCTGCGTGCATCCGGGCATGTACGGTATTTTCCCGATCGTTGAAGCGGTGCGCCAGTTGCGCGGCGAATGCGGCGAACGGCAGGTTGCGGGCGCGCGCACTGCGCTGGCGCATGGCAATGGCGGCATGTTGTCCAGCCAGTCGACCGCGATCCTGGCGACAGAAGAAGCCTTGTAGCGGCGAACACGCCGCTCGCCTGCGCCAGGCAGATCCAACGACGACACAAAACGCAATGAACCAGGACAAGACATCATGATCCGCGACACCGACACCCTCAATGCCCTGCTGGACGCCGTCACCCGTTTCGTACGCGAGCGGCTGGTGCCGGCCGAACACCTGGTCGCCGAGACCGACCAGATTCCCGACGACATCGTGCGCGAAATGAAGCAGATGGGCCTGTTCGGCCTGACCATACCGGAAGAGTACGGCGGCCTGGCGCTGACCATGGAAGAAGAAGTGCTGGTGATGCTGCAAATGAGCCAGACCTCGCCCTGCTTCCGCTCGCTGTTCGGCACCACGGTGGGCATCGGTTCGCAGGGAATCCTGATGGATGGCACCGAGGAACAAAAGGCAAAATACCTGCCGCGGCTGGCAACGGGCGAGCTGATTGCCTCGTTCGCGCTGACCGAGCCGGACGCCGGTTCCGACGCCGCATCGCTGCGCACGTCGGCAATCCGCGATGGCGATCACTATGTCGTCAATGGCACCAAGCGCTACATCACCAATGCGCCGGAGGCGGGCCTGTTTACGCTGATGGCGCGCACCAACCCGCAGAACAAGGGCGCAGGCGGCGTGTCGGCCTTCATCGTCGAGCGCAACACGCCGGGCATTACGATCGGCCGCATCGACAAGAAGATGGGCCAGCGCGGCGCCCATACGGCCGACGTGATTTTTGAAAACTGCCGGGTACCCGCCAGCCAGCTGATCGGCAACAAGGAAGGCCACGGCTTCAAGACGGCAATGAAAGTGCTGGAGAAGGGCCGTATCCATATCGCCGCGATCTGCGTCGGTGTGGCCGAGCGCATGCTGCGCGATGCCTTGCGCTACGCCATCGAGCGCAAGCAGTTTGGCAAGCCGATCGCCGAATTCCAGTTGGTGCAAGCCTTGCTGGCTGACAGCCAGGCCGAACTGTATGCAGCGCGCTGCATGGTGATCGATGCGGCGCGCAAGCGCGATGCGGGTGTTGATGTGTCGACCGAAGCCTCGTGCTGCAAGATGTTTGCCTCCGAGATGTGCGGGCGGGTGGCCGATCGGGCGGTCCAGGTGTTCGGCGGTGCGGGCTACCTGGAAGAATATGGCATCGAGCGTTTCTATCGCGACGTCCGACTATTCCGTCTGTATGAGGGAACGACGCAGATCCAGCAAATCGTGATTGCCCGCAATATGGTGCGCGACGCCGGCGCTTGATCGGCGCCTGCGGTGCCGTTAATGTGGACTTGATGGGCGCTCGAAAGCAATTATGTGCCTGGCCGCGATCAGTTGTCGCCGCCCGCCAGGCGCTTAGCGCTGGAACCGGTCCATGACCTGGTGGTACCAGATCGCGGCCTGCTTTGCCGGTCGGCGCAGCCCATGCAAGGGAATCGGATCAAACCGGCCGTCGCTGATCGGCCCCATCGATGGCGGCTCGCCGGCGACCTGGGCCGCGAGCTGCTTGCCCACCAGCGCAGCGAGTCCGACGCCGCGGCCATTGTAGCCAAGCCCATAGTGGACATTTGCCGCCAGCTTGCCGATGCGCGGCAGGCTGTCCAGCGTCACGGCAACCAGGCCGAACCAGCGGTGCCGGATTCCGACGCCTTGCAGCATCGGGAAGATTGACAGCATGTCCTGCCGCAGGCGCTCGTAGGCGGCCGGCGACGCGCGGCTGCCGGCACCACCGCGCCCGCCAAAAAAGAAACTCCCGTCCGCCAGTATCCGGTAGTAGTTCGTCAGCCGCTTGGAATCGGTGGCAAGCTGGCCGCCGGCCAGCAGTGCGTTGCGCAACGCTGGCGGCAGCACCTCGGTGGCAATCACGGCCGATGCAATCGGTACGATCCGCTTTTCAAGCTGGCTGCCGGCGCTCGTCAGGTTGCTGTAGCCGTTGGTGGCAATGATCAATTCGCGGGCTCGCACGCTGGCCGCCGGTGTGTGGATTTCGACCTGCTCGCCATTGCTGCGCCAGGAAGTGACCGTGGTGCCGCAATAGATGCCCGCCCCCTGGTTTGCCAGCGAGCTCGCCAGGGCGTTGCAGTACTGCAGCGGATGGATGCCAGCACCGCGCGGCTCCAGGTAGCCGTCCTGGTACAGATCCGAACCGATCTTTTCAATCACTGCGGAGCGCCCCAGCATGGACGGCGCGCCATCGCCGGCATGCTGCTGCAGCCATTCCACATCGGCGGCGAAGCGCCGCACGCCATGCTCGCCGACGATGGGCGTGATATGCCCGCAACGGCCAAAGCCACAGTCGATGCGATGCGCGTGGATGATTTCCTCCAGCGTATCGACGCCGTCATGCGCCAGCCGGTACATGCGCAGCGCGACGTCGCGGCCATATTTTTTTTCCAGTTCGGGAAAAGTGAGCTTGTAGCGCGGCACGGCCATGCCGCCGTTCCGGCCGCTGGCACCCCATCCGACTTCGCTGGCCTCGAGGATGACGCAGCGACGTCCGTTCTTGCGCAAATGATGTGCTGCCGAAAGGCCCGTGAAACCGCCGCCGATAATCGCGACCTCGGTCTCGATCGGATTGACCAGGCCGGCAAATGACGGCGCAGTCGCAGTCGCAGCCCAGTACGAAGCAGCGTGTGGCTGGCGCACTGGCTGCGGTCGAAGGAACATCTTCAGTCAATCGATCGATTGATTGATTGATTGATCGATCAATCGATCAATCCAGATAGCCGATATTGGCGCGCTTGATGACCTCGGCAAACTTCTCCTTCTGCCGCACGATATGTTGCGCGAATTGCTCAGGCGATGCACTGCCGGTCGCGTCCGCACCGAGGTCGCGCAGCTTGTTGCGCACTTCCGGCATCGCCATGATCTTGCCCATGGCTGTACTGAGCCGGTCAATCGCCGCCTTCGGCGTTCCCGCTGTCGCTTCAATGCCTTGCCAGACGATGAATTCAAAGCCGGGGAAAGTCTCGGCAACAGTCGGCAGGTCAGGTGCTGCCGCCGTGCGTTGCAGGCCGGTCACGGCCAGCGCCTTCAACTTGCCGGAGCGCACGTGGGGCAATGCGGACGGAATCGAATCGAAGAACAGGCTGACGTCGCCCGACATCAGGCCCAGGATCGCCGGCGTCGCACCCTTGTACGGAATCGCCGTCATCTGGATGCCGGCTGCCTGCATGAACAGCTCTGCGGCCAATTGCGAGCTGCCGCCCGCGCCGTAAGTTGCGTAGTTCAGCTTGCCGGGATTGGCCTTGGCGTAGGCGATCAGCGCCGCCACGGAATTGAATGGGGAAGTGGCCGGCGTCACCATGATGGTCGGCGCCGAGGTCACTTGCGAAATCGGCGCAAAATCCTTGATCGCGTCATACGGCATCTTGCGATACAGGTTGGGCGCAATCGAGTGCGTGCTGGCGGTGACCAGCAGCAAGGTGTAGCCATCGGGCGCCGCCTTGGCGACCAGCTCGGTGCCGATGAAGCCACTCGCGCCGGGCCGGTTCTCCACGATCACCGTCTGTCCCAGTTCTGCAGTGAGCTTTTCCGCCATCAGGCGGCCCACCACGTCAGCGACGCCGGCGGGCGGCCACGGCACGACCAGGCGAATCGGCTTGCTCGGGTATTGGTCGGCAAGTGCCGTTCCTGTAGCGGCCAGGCCGGCAAGGGCAAGCAGCATCGTCAGCATCAAACGTCGCGTCATGGAAAACTCCTGTCAAAGGAAGGGGGGTGATTCAGCGAGCAGGGACAAGCGTAATTTTTCCGAAGTCTGGATGTGCGTCAGTGCGGCGTTCGCCGCTTGTTGCGGGTCGTGCCGCGCAATGGCTTCGACGATGGCGCGGTGCTCAAGCCCGGCTTCCGCGCGGCGTGCCGGCACGGAATACGTGTGCAGCCCCAGCAAGGCCAGCGAATCGTCGATGGCGTCCAGTGCGCGATGCAGGAACGCGTTGTGCGCGGCGTCATAGATGGCCTGGTGCAGTTGATGGTTCAGGCGTCCGAGTTCGGCGGCATCGAGCTTCTCGTCCCACTTGTCGCAGATGGCCAGCATCAGCTTGATGTCCGACGGCCGCGCATTTTCGGCGGCGTAACGCGCCGCCAGCGCTTCCATGTCGGCCCACACGGTATAGAGTTCCGCCACATCGCGCGCTGACAAGCTCGCAATCACCAGCCCCTCGCGCCCGACCGTGGCGACCAGGCCCTGGGCTTCCAGCGTTTTCAAGGCTTCGCGCACTGGCGTGCGGCTCACGCCCAGCCATTCGGCGAGATCGGCTTCCCGCAAGCGCTGCCCGGCACGCAGCCGCCCCTCGCGGATGCCGGTCTTGATCGCTTCCCGGACCAGGTCCGCGCGAGCGCCGTGGCGGCGCTTGCCATCGTCGGCTTCGGCGCCATGCGCTGCTGCATCGTCGGCGCCGGGAAACAGGTGATCCATCGCTTTTTGGTCCATTTATTCCAATTGATTTACACGCCTTCAGGCATCCTGCGCGGCCGGCGCCACCGCCGGTTGCGCAGTCCCGTAGCCATACAAGGCCTGCGCCTGCTCCAGCGATACATAGCCATAGGCGATATCGCGTTCGATCAGCTCGCGGCTGCGCTCCCGCGGATTGCCCAGACCGGCGCCACCGGGTATTTCACACAGCATCGTGCCGCCCGGCGGCACCACCGCGTCGCCGCCACTGGTAGCCACCTGGCCATTGATCACCAGCCGTCCGTTCGGTCCGTCGCCGCCACCGAGCAAGCCCGGCACCGGGAAATAATAACGACCGCCACGGAATCCGATCAGGAAGGAGCCATCCGGTCCGATATCGCCTTCCAGCACCCGCATCTCGAAGCGTTGACCGAGTCCGCCGCGGAAGCGTCCCGCGCCGGCTGAATCCTCCCATAGCTCGCGCCGCAATACCAGCGCCGGTATTTCGCTCTCCAGCACTTCAACCGGCGTATTGCCGATATTGACCGGGAAAGTGAGGCAGGACACGCCGTCCTGGTTGGCACGCGCACCCAGGCCGCCGTTGGCGGCATTGAGCGGCGCGAACTGCGTGCCATCCTGGCGGCGGCCGAAGATATATTGCGCCCACAATGGCGTGGAACCCGATCCGGCCACCACCCGCTCCGGCAAGGCTTGCGCCATTGCGCTGAAAATCATTTCGGGAATGAAGTTGCCAATGCTGGTGCGGGCAAACACCGGCGCCGGGAACCTGGCATTCAATACACTGCCCTCCTCGGCCACCATCGTGATTGGCCGCATGGTTCCTTCATTGCTCTGCACCGGCAGTTGCAACAGCGCCGCCACGGCAAAGTGGGCATAGGCGGCGGTGTAGCGAAGCGTGCAGTTGACGGCCGGGCGCACCTGCGGCGAGCTGCCGCTGAAATCCACCGTGATGGTGTCGCCCTTGACCGTCACCGCCACCTTCAGCACCACCTTCTGGCCGTCGATCATTTCGATCGGCGCTTCGTGGCGATAGCAGCCGTCGGGCACGCGCTCGATCTCGGCGCGTGACAGCATTTCGCTGCGGCGGATGATTTCATCGGCCAGCGTCTCGAAGTCGCTCCAGCCCTGCTCGACGCAGAGTTCCTGCAATCGTTCGCAGCCGACATGATTGGCGGCGCATTGCGCGCGCAAGTCCCCCAACACTGTTTCGGCCAGGCGCACGTTGCTGGCAATGAAGTTGAAGACGTCCTGGTTCGGTTCGCCCTGGCGGAACAGGAAGGAGACCGGTATGCGCAAGCCTTCTTCATAATTGTCGCGGCTTTCGGTGGTGGCGCGCCGCCCGCCGATATCCACATGATGTGCCGAGCAGGCGCAGAACCCGATCAATTTGCCGCCATGAAAAGCCGGCGTGATGACGGCGATGTCATTGTGATGCCCGCTGCCATGCCATGGATCGTTGCCGATCAGCACATCGCCATCGCGCAGCGAGCCGATCGGCACCATCTGCAGCATGTGGTCCAGCATCGGCGACAGGCCGCCGGCAATGCCGGGCGTGCTATCGGTGGAACGCAGCAGCAGGCGGCCCTTGGCGTCGAACACACCGCACGCGTAGTCATGCACATCGCGGATCACGGTCGAGAACGAGGTGCGCACCAGCGCGGCCGCAAGTTCATCCACCGACGAGGTCAGCCGGCGCCACAGCATTTCAAGCTTGACCACATCCATCGCCTGTTCGGCGCCTTTGGATGCGTGTACCGCGACCACCGGCAATTTGACGATCAGGCTGCCGGCCCCATCCACCGAAATGCTGGCGCCGGCGCCAACGATGGTGGTCGACTCCGCCTCTTCGATGATCGCCGGCCCGGCGAGCTCGGTGTCGGCGCCGAGCCAGGCGCGCTGGTAGACGCGATGCGGGATGAAGCGCCCGGCCTGCGGGCAATAGGCGTCGCGCACCACGGCTTCGCGGCCGGCGCCGGCGGCCAATGCTGCGGCCGGTGCATCCAGGAACTGCTTTCCTGGCGCCAGCGCGGTGACCCGCAAGGTCATCAGCTCCAGCTCCAGCTCATCGAACACCTTGCCGTACAACTTGCGGTAAACCTCGTTGAACGCGCTGCGCAGTCCCTGCGCGAAATCCGGCGCGGCGATCAGCGCAGACGGCAGCGACACGCCGACATCGTAGCCCTGGCCCACATAGCGCACGTCGGCGGATCGCTCAAAGCGGACCACCGACTGTTCGACGCTGCGCGGCAGTCCCGCGCGCGCCTGCACTTCCATCTCGCTGTACAAGGCTTCCAGTTCAAGCGGATGGGCGGTTGCCACCCGCGTCCTGTGGGTCAGCACCGTGTCGAACGAAACCGGCGCGATCAACATGCCGAAGGCAGAGGCGACACCGGCGCGCGGCGGAATGATCACGGTCTGGGCGCCGATCCGGCGTGCGAGGT
Source organism: Lacisediminimonas sp. (assembly GCF_030645335.1). Classification (GTDB taxonomy): domain Bacteria; phylum Pseudomonadota; class Gammaproteobacteria; order Burkholderiales; family Burkholderiaceae_D; genus Lacisediminimonas. The sequence goes on from NZ_JAUSNH010000200.1 coordinate 12,835, forward strand.
CGTAGGCATGCACCGGCCCGGCGCCGCCGAATGCGACCAGTGCGCAACTGCCCGGCGTCTCGCCTTTTTCGGCAACGTACACCTTGGCCGCGCTGGCCATGTTTTCATTGACCAGGCTATGGATGCCCCATGCCGCCTTTTCCAGCGACAGGCCGAGCACGGTGCCGAGCTTGCGCTCGATCGCCTGGGCCGCCAGGTCCCGGTCCAGCGCCATGCGCCCGCCGAGGAAATAGCCCGGATTCAGGTAGCCCAGCACCAGGTCGGCATCCGACACCGTGGGCTGGGTGCCGCCCTGGCCATAACTCGCCGGTCCTGGTACGGCGGACGCACTTTCGGGGCCGACTTCCAGCGTGCCTTTGGCCGAGACTTTGGCAATGCTGCCGCCGCCCGCGCCAATTTCCATCAGGTCCACCACGGGCACGCGCACCGGTATGCCGCTGCCGCGCTTGAAGCGGTGCACCCGGTCGACCTCCAGTTCATTGACCCGCCCGACCCGTCCATTCATGACCAGGCACATTTTGGCGGTGGTGCCGCCCATGTCGAACGCCAGCACCTTGTCATAGCCGGCCAGGCGCGCATAGTGCGCTGCCCCGATCATGCCGGCGGCCGGCCCGGACTCCAGGATCTGGACCGGGAAGCGTTTTGCCATCTCGGAAGAATTCAGGCCGCCGCTGGACTGCATCAACAATAATTCGCCGGCAAAGCCGATGTCGCGCAGCCGGCCATCTAGCCGCTCCAGGTAGCGCGCGGTGGCCGGCTTGGTGTAAGCATTGACCACCGTGGTGGTCGACCTTTCGTACTCCCGCAGTTCGCGCAATACTTCATGCGACAAGGTAATGGTGATGCCGGGCGCGACACGGCGCGCAATTTCGCCGATGCGCTGTTCATGCGCCGGGTTGGCAAAGGAATTGATCAGGCATACCGCGATGGACTCCACCGCCTGCGCCTGCAAGGCAGCCAGCGCTGCCACCACGGAGGCTTCGTCCAGTTCAGTCAGGACGCGGCCGGAGGTGTGGACCCGCTCGTCGACCTCGACCCGCAACGGGCGCGCCACCAGCGGCTCGGGAAAGCGGATCTGCAAGTCGCCGCCGTCATAGCGCTTCTCGCGGGCGATTTCCAGTACGTCGCGAAAGCCGCGCGTGGTGATCAGGCCAGTGCGCGCGCCCTTGCGTTCGATCACGGCATTGATCACGAGTGTGGTCCCATGCACCAGCATCAGCGCCTCGCTGATCGCCCCCGGGCGCATGCGCTCCAGGTTTTCCAGGCCAGTCTCGATGGCTGCCGACGGATCGTGCGGGGTGGTCAATACCTTATCGACATAAGCCTGCCCGTTTTCTTCATCAATCATCAGCAGATCGGTAAACGTGCCGCCAATGTCGCAACCTATTCCTATCGCCATTCTTCCCCCGGAATTTAATTCGCATACTGTTGTATACAATGGCATGCAAAAATCGGCCTGACAAGAAAATAATGCCCGCCAGGGAAATTGCCTGCCAGGCATCCAAGGCCCCGTCCACTGGCGAACCGGCTAAAATAGCGCCCTCCCCGCCACTGCGCCACCCGCCCGCCCCATGAAGCAACTGATCAACGCCCGTATCCTGTCGCAGGAAGACCTGCCGGCGCCGTCTGCCATCCAGCAAGAAATACCGCATACCAAGAAGTCGCTGGCCACAGTGCTCAATGGCCGCGCCCAGCTCGAAGACATCATCGACCGCAAGGACCCGCGGCGTTTCATCGTCGTCGGCCCCTGCTCGGTGCATGATCCGGCCGCTGCGCTCGACTATGCGCAACGGCTCAAGCCGCTGGCGGCGCAGGTCAGCGACGTGCTGGTGCTGGTGATGCGGGTGTATTTCGAAAAGCCGCGCACCACGGTCGGCTGGAAGGGCCTGATCAACGATCCGGACCGTGATGATTCCTTCGATATCGTCAAAGGCATCCGCATCGCCCGCACGCTATTGCGTGACATCAGCGAACTCGGCCTGCCGATCGGCACCGAAGCGCTCGATCCGCTGATGCCGCAATACCTGGGCGACATGGTCAGCTGGAACGCGATCGGCGCGCGCACCACCGAGTCGCAGACGCATCGCGAAATGGCCAGCGGCCTGTCGACCCCGGTCGGCCTGAAAAACGGCACCGACGGCAGCCTGGCCGTGGCGATCAATGCGATGCAGGCGGCGCGCACGCCACATGCTTTCCTCGGCATCGACGGCGAAGGCAGGACCGCAGTGATCCGCACCGCAGGCAATCCGCACGGTCACCTGATCCTGCGCGGCGGCAGTGCGCCGAATTACGGTGCGCAGGCAGTGGCCGAGGCTGCGGCCTTGCTGCAAAAAGCGGGCTTGCCGCCGGCAATCGTGGTCGATTGCAGCCACGGCAATTCGAACAAGGACCACCAGCGCCAGATCGGCGTGCTGCAGGACGTCGTGCGCCAGGTGTGCGATGGCAATGACGGTATCGTCGGCATGATGATTGAATCGAACCTGGTCGCTGGCGCGCAAAAGATCCAGCCCGACCTGTCCAGCTTGACCTACGGCCAATCAGTGACGGATGCGTGTATCGGATGGGACGATACGGTGGCCGCCATCAGCGATGCGGCACAGGCCTTGCGGCAAGCGGCAACGCGCTCGCGCTAGACGCGCAACAGGTCGGCGTGCCGCTGCGCCTACAAGCTGCGCAACGCCGCCTGCATCGCCTGCGTCAGCACGCTGCGCTCGCCAACATGATTGGCCAGCACCAACAGCAGCTTGGCCTGGAACAGCAAGGCCTTGTCGTCCGGCAGGTCGCGCTGGCAGGCGACCAGTTCTTCGTAAAAGCCATCCGGGTCGGGAATATTCGGTTCAAGGTTCAAGGGCATCGCGCATCCTGCTTTTCTCGGGTGATTCACGGTTGAGGGTGTTGACACGCATGGAGGCGCATCCACTGCGCTATCGGTGCGCACAACAGCGCGCAATGGCGGCCTGGATCTTGTCGCGGTCGAACGCGCGCCAGCGGGCGGCGACATGCTGGTCCGGCCGCACCAGATAGGTGGTGCCCGGCTGGCCGTCATAGCGCAATTCCAGCAAGCCCTCCGGATCGGCCAGGTCGCTGCCCACGCGCAACACGGGCGCCTCGATCGCACCGGCACGCACCGATTGCCCTCCCAGGCCAGGCGCCCCGCCGGCATCAAACACCAGCACTGAAAACCCCTTGGGCAAATGGTTCAGCAGCCAGCCTGCCCGGCCATCGGCCTGCACCGGCGCGTCCGCGCAGTTGGTGCCCGGCGCCATGTTGCCGGCAAACACCGATTCATCTGGCGTATTGAGCGCTGAATCCAGGTACGGGGTCGGCGTCGACAGGCGGCCGCTGTTGACCAGCTTGCGCGCAAACGACGCATGCTCGGCCAGTTGCAGCGTCGCATCGCGCAGCAGTTGGCTGGCGCGGCTCTTGGGCGTGATGAA
>NZ_JAUSNH010000204.1 GCF_030645335.1 Lacisediminimonas sp.
GCCGGGCTTCCCTTGCGCAACCGGTCCAGCGGAAGGCGGTCGGCGGCATAGATTCCCGGCACGCGCAGTATCGTGAGACCGGAGCCGCTGCGCCGCGCCCACTGCCGCAATGTTCGCTCGGCATCCACCCGGCGCATCGCGCGTTCGTTTTGTGGCCGCACCGGACGCGTCTCGTCGAACCATGCGCCGCCGCAATCCCCGTACACACCGGTGGTGCTCACATAAACCAGGCGGGCCCCCTCGGGTAAAATAGCGGACAGGTGGCGCGTACGACGGTCAGTCTTGCCGCTGGCCTGTGGCGGTGCCAGGTGCACGATGAACGATGCCAGCCTGGCAAGCCGGGCCAGTGTCGCCGGCTGGTCAAGGTTGGCCACGATCGGCACGGCGCCGGCGGCACGCAGTTGCGCACAGCGCCCGGGCTGGCTGGTCACGGCAAACACCCGGAAGCGCTCACGCAGCAAGGGCAACAGCCGCATGCCGACATCGCCGCAACCCAGGATGAGCACACGTGGCGCACCCAATTTTTTTACCTTGATTTCCATTATCGGGATTGTATGACTTTCCAGGTTAGGGTTGAGCCTTCGGGCCACCAGTTTGAATGCGAAGACGGCGAGACCCTGCTGGCGGCGGCGATCCGTAGCGGCATCGGCTTGCCCTATGGCTGCAAGAATGGCGCATGCGGCAGTTGCAAGGGCCGGCTGATGGCCGGCCAGCTCACGCATGGCACCCATCAGGAAAAGGCGCTGTCGGCGGCGGAAGAACAGCAAGGCTATGCGCTGTTTTGCTGCGCCACGCCGCACACCGATGTCACGATCGAAGCACGCGAAGTGATCGGCCTGGCCGATTACCCGATCAAGAAGCTGCCGACCCGCGTCGCCCGCATCGAGCGGCTGACCGATGACGTGGTCGTGCTGCACCTGCAATTGCCCGCCACCGAACCGTTCCGATACCGCGCCGGCCAGTACATCGAGTTCTTGCTCAAAGATGGCAAGCGGCGCAGCTACAGCATGGCCAATGCACCACAGCAGTCGCCGCAACTGACGCTGCACATACGGCACATGCCCGGCGGCCTGTTCACGGACCAGGTGTTCAATACGATGAAAGAGCGTGACATCCTGCGCTTCGAAGGACCGCTGGGGAGCTTCTTCCTGCGCGAGGAATCCGGCAAGCCGATGGTATTGCTGGCATCAGGAACCGGATTTGCGCCACTCAAGGCCATCATTGAAGACGCCATCGCGAAAGACATGCAGCGCCCGATGGTGCTGTACTGGGGCGGCCGCCGCCCGCAGGATCTGTACATGCATGCGCTGTGCGAGCAATGGGCGCAAACGGTACCCGGTTTTCGCTACGTGCCGGTGGTCTCGGATGCGCTGCCTGCAGACGGCTGGAGCGGACGCACTGGCTTTGTCCACCAGGCCGTGATGCAGGACTTGCCCGATCTGTCCGGCCACCAGGTCTACGCCTGCGGTGCGCCCGCGATGGTGGACGCGGCGCGGCGCGACTTCCAGACCCTTTGCAAACTGCCGGCAGACGAGTTCAATGCCGACGCCTTCACGTCCGAGGCGGATCTCGCGCCAGCCTGATTGCGCAACAAGGAGGTGGTCGCAAGGCAAACCCGGCCGTCAGGCCGGGCGCAAGCCGAATGACACCCCGGATAACAAGGCTTTGACGCACGGGTCAAAAACACTTTAATATTCTCCCTATGAAAATGACAGTGACAGCCCGAACCATGCGACGGCACACACGGCCCTTCCGGACGCCTTGCAGGTAAGCGCTTGCCGCTCAACTAGCCACAGGCCTCTCCTGTGGCTTTTTTTTTACCACCGTTCTTTTCCTGGTTTTACCCGAGGACCATCATGGAATTCAGTCAGTACGACATCGACTCGCTGCTATCGATCACCAACCGGCCCGAACTGGTATTCACCGAAGGCCGCGGCATGTGGATGACCGACCATCGCGGCAAGCGCTATCTGGACTACCTGCAAGGCTGGGCGGTAAATTGCCTCGGACACTCCCCGCAGTGCATGCTCGATGCGCTGGCGGAGCAGGCCAAAAAAATCATCAACCCGTCACCGGCGTTCTATAACGAACCGTCGATCCGGCTGGCGTCGATGCTGACTGCGAATTCCTGCTTCGACCGCGTCTTCTTCGCCAACAGCGGCGCCGAAGCCAACGAAGGCGCGATCAAGCTGGCGCGCAAATGGGGCCAGAAGAACAGGAACAGCAAGGGTGAAGCCCGCTACGAAATCATCACCTTCGACCATAGCTTCCACGGCCGCACGCTGGCGACCATGTCGGCATCGGGCAAGCCCGGCTGGGACACGATTTTCGCGCCACAAGTACCGGGCTTTCCCAAGGCTGACTTGAATGACCTGGCCAGCGTGGAAAAACTGGTGACCGATCGCACCGTCGCGGTGATGCTGGAGCCGATCCAGGGCGAGGGCGGCGTGATCCCGGCCACCCGTGAATTCATGCAAAGCCTGCGGGAATTCACAAAGAAGCGCGGGCTGTTGCTGATCGTTGATGAAGTGCAGACCGGGATGGGCCGCACCGGCGAATTGTTTGCCTACCAGCTTTCCGGCATCGAACCCGACATCATGACCCTGGGCAAGGGCATCGGCGCTGGCGTGCCGCTGGCGGCGCTATTGTGCCGCGAGCCTTTTGCCGTGTTCGAGCCGGGCGACCAGGGCGGCACCTACAATGGCAATCCACTGATGACGGCAGTCGGTGCGACTGTACTGGAAACGCTGCTGGCGCCGGGATTCCTGGCGCAGGTGCAGGAAAGCGGCCGCTATCTGTCGGCCGCATTGCTGAAACTGGTTGCAAAGCATGGCTTGAAAGGCGAGCGCGGCGAAGGCTTGCTGCGGGCGCTGGAACTGGGCCGCGAAATCGGCCCGCAGATTGTCGAGCGCGCACGGGCGCTGGAGCCTTGCGGCCTGCTGCTCAACTCGCCACGTCCGGACCTGCTGCGCTTCATGCCGGCGCTCAACGTCACGCATGACGAGATCGACCAGATGATCGCCATGCTGTCCGACGTCATCGCCAGCTTCGACTGAACGCCATGTACCTGCCCTCGCATTTTGCGCAGGACGATCCGGCGCTGCTGCTGGAGGTGATGTGCCGGCACAGCTTCGCCACCCTGGTGAGTGCCGACGAAGGCGTGCCCTTCGCGACCCATCTGCCGCTATTGGCACGGCGAGAGGCCGGCGGCTTCCGGATCGAAGGGCATATGGCGCGCGCCAATCCGCAATGGCAGGCGTTCGAGCGCGGCGCGACTGCGCTGGCGATTTTCCATGGCCCGCATGCTTATGTGTCGCCGACGGTGTACACCAACAGTGAACGCGTGCCGACCTGGAACTACGTCACCGTGCATGCGACGGGCAAGGTGATCACCGAGCATGACAGCGCGCACAAGCGCGCCATGCTGGAGCGGCTGGTGGCCTCGCATGAGGCCTCGTTCCAGGCACAGTTCGACCGCATCCGGGGGGAACTCGTCGATGGCATGCTCAATGCCATCGTCGGGTTTGACATGCTGGTCGACAAGATAGAAGGCAAGTTCAAGCTGAACCAGCACCGCCTGGCAGAGATCAGGCCGGAAGCAAGCGCGCAGCAGGAACAAGGCAGCAGCGACGAGCAGGAAATGGCGTACTGGCTCAAGCGGCTTGGCAACAGGGCTTGATGTTCAAAGCTTGACGCTCGGGTTTCGCAAGCGGACCTGACGTCGATATCCGACAGCCCGCCGACAATAGCCTGCCAATGGAACGCGGCGCAGTGGCGGCATCCGCACCACCGCTGCGCCAGGTCACCGGAACTGGCTCATTTTTTCCTCGGCAGGTGCAGGTCGGTAATGGTTCCCAGGCCCATTTCGGCGGCGAACATCGGCGTTTCCGATAGCGTCGGATGCGCGTGCACCGTCAGCGCCAGGTCTTCCAGGTCGGCGCCCATCTCCATCGCCAATACGGTTTCAGCCAGCAGTTCACCGGCATTCACGCCGACAATGCCCGCGCCGATAATCCGTTTGGACTGCGGATCCCACAGCAGCTTGGTCAGTCCGTCTTCACGGCCCATTGCCAGTGCGCGCCCGGAAGCGGCCCATGGGAAGCTGGCCTTCTCGTAAGGGATGCCTTTGGCCTTGGCTTCGTTCTCGGTCAGGCCCATCCATGCAATTTCCGGATCGGTATAGGCCACCGAAGGAATCGTCATGGCGTCGAACTCGACCTTGTGGCCGGCGATCACTTCCGCCGCCACCTTGGCTTCGTTGGTCGCCTTGTGCGCCAGCATGGGGTCGCCGCAGATGTCGCCGATGGCGAATATATGGGGGACGTTGGTGCGCAGTTGCCGGTCCACCGGAACGAAGCCACGCTCGTTGACAATGACGCCGGCCTTGTCGGCGCCGATCTCGCCGCCATTGGGACGCCGCCCGACTGCCAGCAGCACCATGTCGTACAGTTGTGGCTCTTTTGGCGCATTCTCGCCTTCGAAAGTCGCCAGCAAGCCTTCCGGCTTTGCTTCCAGCCTGGTCACCTTGGTCTTGAGCCAGATGCCGGCATAGCGTTTCTCGATGCGCTTTTGCAGCGGCTTGACGATATCGCGGTCGGCTGCGGGAATCAGGCCATCTGCGAATTCGACTACCGTCACTTGCGCGCCGAGCGCGTCGTAGACACACGCCATTTCCAGGCCGATGATGCCGCCGCCGATCACCAGCATTTTCTTGGGCAGCGCACGCAGCTCCAGCGCGCCGGTGGAGTCGATCAGCCGCGGGTCGTCGTAAGGGAAACCCGGAATCCGCACCACCGACGAGCCGGCTGCGATGATCGCATTCTTGAAGGCGATGGTCTTGCTGCCCTCGGCCGTCTCGACGCTGAGGGTATGGGGCGAGGAGAACGCACCGCGCCCGTGCAAGACTTGCACCTTGCGCGCACGCGCCAGCCCGGACAGGCCGCCGGTCAACTTGCTGACCACGCTGGACTTCCATCCGCGCAAGGCATCGAGGTCGATTTCCGGCTTGGACATCTTGATGCCGAAGTGCGACATTTCTTCGGCTTCGGTGATCACTTTTGCTGCATGCAGCAGCGCCTTGGACGGAATGCAACCGACATTCAGGCACACGCCGCCCAGTGTGGGATAACGTTCGACCAGCACCACTTTCTGGCCCAGGTCGGCAGCGCGAAATGCGGCCGTGTAGCCGCCAGGTCCGGCGCCCAGCACCAGGGTGTCGCATTCGATGTCGGCCTTGCCGCCAAAGCTGGCTGGCGCTGGCGCCGGTGCCGGTGCGGCGCCCGGCTGCGGCGCAGCGGCAAGTGGCGCGACTGCGGGCGCAGCGACTGCAGCAGCCGCAACTGCGCCGCTATCGGCGTCGGCCGGCGCCGCTTCCACCGTCAGCAGCAACGAACCTTCTGCGACCTTGTCGCCGAGCTTGACCTTGAGTTCCTTGACGATCCCAGCCTGCGACGAGGGGATCTCCATGCTGGCCTTGTCGGACTCGACCGTCACCAGCGACTGGTCGACTGCCACCCGGTCGCCCGGCTTGACCAGCAGTTCAATGATTTCGACTTCCTTGAAGTCGCCAATATCGGGAACCCTGACTTCGACACTGCTCATAGCTGTTGCTCCGTTGGCCCGGTCGACTTCGACCAGAGGCTGAATATGCGGAATGGCGCCGACGAACTCTTGTCGAATTCCGCGCCCGCCTGTACCCCTATTTCTGCGATTTCACGTGCGCCGAGCGCCTGGTCGTATACCGCGTGCATTGCACCGAGTGCGAAGTTGCGGCCACTGCCGATTCCCCAGAAACGCTCGAAGCTGAATACTTCCCGGTACGAGTACACGCCGAAGATGCCGTAAGGATTGGCAATCAGCGACGTGATCTGCGACGACTCGTAAGGATCGTCCTCGTCTTCCTTGGTGTTGAGGAAATACTTGTCTTTCAGGACTGCATGCACGCGGGAATAGGTATCAAATACTTCTTCACGGCTGCTCAATTTGCATTCCGCACCGAGCTCCTGCAGTAGCTTGCGCATGACCGGAAAGTGCGCCGCAGTACCGGCCAGGGTGACGTAGGACTCGCCGACCTTGAAGATTTTCTCGTTCTCTTCGTAGACGTGGGAAAGGCGGGTATCGCCGAACGTCACCAGCGAATCGGATGCAATCGCGATTTCATTACCCTTCTTGACGACGACGCAGGTGGTCATTGTTGCTTCTCCATGTTGCAGGTCGGGCGCGCCGGCGCGTCAGCCGGACTATCGATCCAGTGACAAGCCGCCGCCGGCGGCAGGAAAAATGCGTTGAATTCTCTCACCAATCCCGCGGCCCATCGCGGGCCGTCCCGTTTGATCTATAACAAGGTCTTGCGCAGGTCGCCCAGCACCTCGGCCAGGTACACGGTGAAGCGCGCACCCATCGCACCATCGATCACGCGATGGTCGTAGGACAGCGACAAGGGCAGGATCAGGCGCGGCACAAACTGCTTGCCGTCCCATACCGGCTTGAAGTCGGTGCGTGAGAGTCCGAGGATCGCCACTTCCGGCGCGTTGATGATGGGCGTGAACTTGGTTCCGCCAATGCCGCCGAGCGACGAAATCGTGAAACTCGCGCCTTGCATGTCAGCCGGCTTGAGCTTGCCCTCGCGCGCCTGCGCCGACAGTTCGCCCATTTCCTGCGCAATCTGGGCGATGCCTTTCTTGTCGGCATCCTTCAGCACCGGCACCACCAGGCCTTGCGGCGTATCGGCGGCAAAGCCGATGTTGTAGTACTGCTTCAGGATCAGGTTTTCGCCACCGGCATCGAGCGAGGAATTGAAGGCCGGATATTTTTTCAGCGCCGCCACGCAAGCCTTGATGACGAAGGCCAGCATGGTCAGCTTGACGCCCGATTTCGCCAATTGGGCATTGCTCGATTTGCGGAATTCTTCGAGCTCGGTGACGTCCGCCTCGTCGTACTGGGTAACGTGCGGGATCATCACCCAATTTCGATGCAGGTTGGGGCCGCTGATCTTCTTGATGCGCGACAGCGGCAACAGTTCGGTACTGCCAAACTTGCTGAAATCGAGCGAAGGCCAGGGCAACAGGTCCAGCCCGGCGCCGCCACCTTTGCCGGGCGCCGCAGCACTGCCCGCGCCACGCATGACGCCCTTGACGAAGCCTTGCACATCTTCCTGCGTGATGCGGCCCTTCGGACCGGTTCCCGTCAGGCGGGCCAGGTCAACGCCCAGTTCGCGAGCGAACTTGCGCACCGAAGGCGAAGCGTGCGGCTTGGTGCCGTCGCTTGCCGGTGTACTCGCTGCCGGTGTATTCGCTGCGGCAGGTGCTGGTGCCGCTGCTGGTACGGGTGCTGCTGGTGGTGCTGCTGGTGCTGCCGCCGGGACGGGCATCGACGACGCCGCCGCGGCCGGCGCTGCGGCCGCCTGGCTGGCCGCGCCGGCCTCCTCCAGCAATGCCAGCACCGAGCCTTCAGCGACCTTGTCGCCGAGCTTGATTCTCAGCTCCTTGATGACCCCGGCATGCGTGGACGGAATCTCCATGCTCGCCTTGTCGGACTCCACCGTGGCCAGCGACTGGTCGACCTTGACGGTGTCGCCCACCTTGACCAATAGTTCAATGACTTCGACTTCCTTGAAGTCGCCGATATCCGGTACTTTCACTTCCAGCAAACTCATTTCATTCGCTCCGTTTTATCCCGCCGCACAGGCAGGCGCGCCCCATCGCGCGCCCCTGCCGAGGCCGAAAATATTGTTGGTCTGCGTAAAGGGTTACTGGGTAACCGGATTGGGTTTCTCGCTGTCCAGGCTGTACTTGGCAATCGCCTGCTCGACCACGCTGGTTTCGATCGCGCCTTCGTCGGCCAGCGCCTTGAGTGCGGCGACAGTCACGTAATAGCGATTGACTTCGAAGAACTCCCGCAGCTTTGCACGACTGTCGGAGCGACCGAAACCGTCGGTGCCGAGGACCTTGTAGGTGCGGCCCTTCGGAATGAAGGCCCGGATCTGCTCGGCAAAGGTGCGCATGTAGTCCGTCGCGACAACGATCGGTCCGGTGCTCCCCTGCAGGCACTCGGTGACATGCGCCACGCGCGGCTTGGCGCCTGGATGTAGCATGTTCCAGCGCTCGACGTCCTGGCCGTCGCGGGCCAGCAAGGTGAATGAAGGTGCGGACCAGATATCGGCGGCAATGCCCCAGTCGTCGCGCAGCAGGTCGGCCGCCGCAATCGCTTCGCGCAGGATGGTGCCCGAGCCCATCAGCTGCACCCGCAATTTGGACTTTGCCTTGGCCGCCGCTTGCAGCAAGTAGAGCCCTTTCAGGATGCCCTGCTCCTGGCCTGGCTTGAGCCCGGGATGGGCATAGTTCTCGTTCATCACGGTGATGTAATAGAACACGTCCTCCTGCTGCTCGATCATGCGCTTGAGACCGTCATGCACGATCACCGCGATTTCATGGGCAAAGGTCGGGTCGTAGGGAATGCAGTTCGGTATGGTCGATGCCAGCACGTGGCTGTGGCCGTCTTCATGCTGCAGGCCTTCGCCGTTCAGCGTGGTG
>NZ_JAUSNH010000206.1 GCF_030645335.1 Lacisediminimonas sp.
TACCTGAACAGCATCAGCCGGCAACTCAATGAATCCTGCTCACTGGCAGTGATCGACGACCACGAGATCCTGTACGTCGCACGTTCGGCCACGTCGCGGATCATGTCGGTGGCGCTGAATACCGGCAGCCGCTTGCCCGCTTATTGCACGTCACTGGGCCGGGCGATCCTTGCCCATTACTCGGACCTCGAACTGGAAAAATATTTCGCCGCGACGACGCTGCGTGCCTACACGGACAAAACCGTCGTTTCGCCCACCCGACTGCGCGAAATCCTGGTTGAAGTGCGCGAGCAAGGCTATGCAATGGTGGAGGAGGAACTGGAAGTGGGCCTGCATTCGATCGCAGTGCCGGTACGCGGCGCGTCCGGTACCGTGCATGCGGCCCTGAACATTGGCGCCCAATCAACGCGCGTCAGCAGCTCCCAGATGGTGGCGGATTTCCTGCCGGTACTGCAAAAGGTCGCGCAGGACCTGTCCATCCTGCTTCCGTAGAGCGGGCCTGCCGTGCCGGATTGGCGTCGTCGTCCGACGAAGTCAATCCGGACGGAAATCCCTCGATTGACGCCGTATCCACTGTCGTCGCATCCAACGGCAGCGCATCGGATGACAGCGCACCGAAAAGTCACCGCAGCCTCCGGTCAAGCCCGGATCAAGGCCAGGGCGCCGGATTTGCGCTGACATACTGCGCCCCTCCGCTGGCAGGGTCTGCCTCATGCCCGCTCTGCGCCTGGTCCAGCCTTTGACCAAGGATTCTCTTCAGCTCCATCCTGCAGCCAGCGAAGTCGGAATCCAGCAAGGGAGACGCCGGTATCGGCCAGTTGTCCCGCGACCAATGCACGAATTCTTCGAAGCGACGCGCCATTTCCTCGGCGTAGTTATCGCAGGTTTGCTTGTCAGCCATTTCTTTGCTCTCCAGATCACACCACCTGTCCCGCAAGCCGCAGGTTTATCCCCTGATCGGAAGCGAGTCCCGTTGAAATTGAATACGACGCCGCCAGGCTCGCTGCGTTCAAGCCAAAGTCCTGGCAGACCGGCATGCGACAATCTGGCAGCCTTACTGTGACACAAAGCCTTGCCGCAGGACCACGTGAACCAGGCATTTTCGAACCAAGCATTTCCGTAGCCGCAGCCCCCTGTACCTTATATGTCAATTTACCGTTATCCATTTCCCGTCCGATACTCCGCCATCTGGCGCCTGGGCGCCATCGCCATGCTGGCTGTGTCTCTGCAGGGATGCCGCACCGGCCCCGAGATACGCGATGTAGTGCTGCCGGGCAAGCCCACAGTATTGCTGGCGGCCGGCGATATTGCTGATTGCCGGCATCTGCCGGCGCCGGACAGTGGCGCCGAAAAGACCGCCAGGCTGGTCGAGCGGGAACTGGAAAAAGATCCATCGGCCACGGTGCTGACGCTGGGCGACAATACCTATCCTGTGGGCTTGCCAGGCGAATTCAGCAATTGCTACGCCCCGACCTGGGGCCGTTTCAAGGCGCGCACCCTGCCGTCGCCCGGCAACCATGATTACTACACGGCCGGTGCGCCAGGCTATTACGGCTACTTCGGCAGCCAGGCCGGCCCATCGGGTAAAGGCTACTACGCCACCACGGCCGGAAGCTGGAAGCTCATTGCGCTCAACAGCGCACTGCGTGGCGATGCGTTTGCTGCGCAACTGGCATGGCTCAAGGCGGAACTGGCGGCAAGCAAGTCCGTTTGCACGCTGGCATTCTTCCACCACCCACCGTTCAGCTCGGGCGGTCATGGCAACAGCGCATTCATGCAGCCAGTGTGGCGCACGCTGACTGCCGGCGGCGTTGACGTGGTGCTGGCCGCGCATGACCATCATTACGAACGATTCGCTCCGATGGACGGCAACGGCCGGGCCGACCGGCGCGGCGCACGCCAGTTCGTTGTCGGCACCGGCGGCGCGATGTTTTCCTGGTTGAGCTGGCCCCTGGCCAGCACCGAGGCGCGCAACAACAACACGCTGGGTGTGCTGAAACTGGCACTGCGCGAGGGCGGCTACTCGTGGGACTTCCTCGCTGCCGGACCATCCGAATTTTCCGACCAGGGCCAGGGCCTGTGCCAATGAGCCAAAGCCATCGCGCATCCGAGCGCTTGTTCCTTGCGCTCTGGCCTCCAGCCGCCGTACGTGCCGCGCTGGCGGCCTTGCTGCCGGCAGTACAAGGCCGGCGCGTCCAGCCCGACAATCTGCACATCACGATGGTGTTCCTTGGCCAGCAGCAGACTGAACAAATACCGGCGTTGCAGGCAATCGCCCGCCAGTTTTCGCTGCCCGCCATCATGTTGGTCATCGACCGACTAGGTTATTTCAAGCGCAACCGTATTGCATGGGCGGGCATGCAGCATCCGCCGCCCGAATTGCTGGCGGCACAGCGCGCGCTGGCCAACCAACTGAAACAGGCGGGATTCGAATTTGATCACAGCGGGACTTTCCGGCCGCACGTCACGCTGGCCAGGGCTGCCGACGCGCCGGACATGATGCAGATCGCGCCGATCCTGTGGCAGCCGACGCGCATCGTGCTGGTGTCGTCCCGACCCGGCACGGCTGGCGTCAACTACAAGGTATTGAACGACTGAGGCGTTCAGGCAGCAGCGTCTGGCTGCGCCAGGCGCTGCAAAACGCGCGCTGCCGCGGCCAGTCCAAAACTGGCCGTGACCGCAACCGATGAGCCGAATCCGGCGCAGTTCAGGCCGGTAACGCCGTCGCCCATATTGGCGGCGTGGGCAGGATCAGCCGGGATGGCGCAGGCATCTTCTGCATCCGCCGCATCGGTCGAATCGATCGCCGCGCCGGATGCCGCGACCGGAAATCGCAACGGTTCTGTCGAAAATACGGCATCGATGCCGAACCGGCTTTTCTCGCCGCGCGGAAAACGGTAGTGCGCGCGCAGGCGCTTGCGCACCTTGGCCAGCAGGGGCTCCTGCTCGGTTCGCGCCAGGTCGCGGATTTCGATCCGGGTCGGGTCCAGTTGCCCGCCAGCGGCGCCAATCGTGATCAGCGGCACCTGTCGTTCGCGACACCAGGCAATCAGTGCGGCTTTTGCGCGGACATTGTCAATCGCATCGATGATGTAATCAAAACGCTGCGTCGCCAGCATCGCATCGAGATTGTCTTCAGTCAGGAAATCCTCGACCTCGACCACTTCGCAAAACGGGTTGATCTGGCCGATCCGTGCTGCCAGCGCGCTGACCTTGGCCATGCCCAGCGTGTCCGACAGCGCATGCAATTGGCGATTGATGTTGGACTCGGCCACATTATCCAGATCGATCATGGTGATATGGCCGATTGCGCTACGCGCCAGCGCCTCCACCGCCCAGGAGCCTACCCCGCCCACGCCGACCACGCAAACACGCGCAGTGCGAAAGCGCGCCAGTCCGGCAGCGCCATACAAGCGGGCAATGCCGCCAAAGCGGCGCTCAAAGTCGATCTCAATGCCGACGCGGGCGACCGCATCGGTTTCTTTATGCAATTGACAAGCAGCAGTGTCGACCAGGCGTTCCATGGCGGACATTTTACCGGACAGAAAGTCGGCTTCTGCTCTAAAATGCTTCTTTAACACTTCAACAGCCGGTCTGCCGTACTGCCGTGCCGCGAATTCCCCCTTTCCTGCAGCTGATCATTGTCGCCATCGTCGTGCACGTCACGCTGGCCGGCGTGCGCGTCACGACCGCGCTGTACGCACTGTCACAGCAAGCGTCCGAGTTTTCAGTTGGCATCCTGATTGGCCTGATCGCATTTTTCCCGATGTTGCTGGCTGTGCCGCTGGGCCGCTTTGCGGACCGGGTAGGTTTTGCCCGGCCGATGGCGATCGGCGCGCTGCTGTCGCTGTTGGGCAGCCTGTTGCCCGCCGCCTTGCCCGGCATGCAGGTGCTGTATCCGTCCGCCATCCTGATTGGTGTGGGCTTTACCGCCGTGCATATCGGCGTCCAGCATGCGGTGGGCGTGGTCAGCAACGACAACAACCGGGCCGCCAACTTCAGCTGGCTGTCGGCCGGCTTCTCGACATCGAGCTTTTCGGGACCGGTGCTGGCCGGCCTGTTGATCGACTACGCCAGCTACCCCGTCGCCTATGGCGTATTCGCCTTCACCAGCACGGTCGGATTGATCGTCGTGGCGCGCGGCGGCATCCGCCAGCTGGATCGCGGCCGGGTCACGCCGCCAAGGGTAAAAGGCCGGGCGATCGACTTGTTGCGTGCGCCCGAAATGCGCAGCATTTTCTTTATCGGCATCCTGCTGGCAGCAGCATGGGACCTGTTCACGTTCGTGATGCCGCTGCACGGTTCACGACTCGGATTTTCCGCCTCCACCATCGGCCTGATACTGGGCGTGTTCTCGATCGCCACCTTCGCCGTCCGGCTTGGCCTGCCCATGATCGCGCGTCACTTCAGCGAATGGCAGATCCTCACCAGTGCGCTGGTGCTGTCGGTGGTGTGCTACCTGCTGTTCCCTTTCATGAACCAGCCGATCACGATCATGGCAGTCGCCGCCGCACTGGGCGTTGCGCTGGGCTCGACCCAGCCCAACCTGCTGGCCCTGCTGCACCGCACGGCGCCGCCGGGGCGGGGTGGCGAGGCAATCGGCGTTCGTACCACCATGGGCAATGCCAGCCAGGTCATCCTGCCGATCGCCTTTGGCGGCGCTGGCGCTGCACTTGGTATAGTCGTTGTCTTCTGGGGCATCGCCGCCATGATTGGCGCTGGCGTCCCGATCGCCTGGAAAAAGGCAAACCAGTCAAAAGGAGAACCAGATGGCTGATCCACTCGTCACGCCGGCGCCCGGGTTCGACCAACCCATTGCCGTGCTCAAGCACTGTCACGACCGCATACGCAAACAACTTGAAACCCTGGAACGCTTGCGGCAACATTTGCAGCAAGAGGGACACACCGTTGACGCAGCACAAGCAGCCACGGCGGTACTGCGCTATTTTAATCAGTCGGCACACCAGCATCACGCCGACGAAGAAGAAGACTTGCTGCCGATGTTGGAGGCAACGGCTGGCGGCGACGATGCCA
>NZ_JAUSNH010000208.1 GCF_030645335.1 Lacisediminimonas sp.
AAAACCACCTGCGCTGGGATTCGCTGGGTGAATTCCTGGCGCTGGCAGCCAGCCTGGAAGAATTGGGTATCCAGACCGGCAATGCGCAAGCCAAGATCCTGGCAAAGACGCTGGACGCTGCAACCGGCAAGCTGCTGGACAACAACAAGAATCCGTCGCCCAAGACCGGCCAGCTCGACAACCGTGGCAGCCAGTTTTACCTGACCCTGTACTGGGCCCAGGAACTGGCCGCGCAAACGGAAGACACGGCCCTGCAAGGGAAATTCTCCAAACTGGCCAAGGCGCTGGCGGAGAATGAAGCGAAGATCGTGGCCGAGCTGCTTGCGGTGCAGGGCAAGCCGGTGGATATCGGCGGCTATTACCTGCCGGACCCCAAGAAGATGGCGGCAGTCATGCGGCCCAGCCCGACCTTCAATGCGATCCTGGAAGGCGCGGGCGCGTAACATCCGCACCAACGCTGGCAGCAAGTAAGAACGGGCCCGAAGTCGGGCCCGTTTTCATGTCCGGTGAATCAAGGCAGGCGTCCCTGCCGGCTCCCGGTTCAATCGATGAAGTCGCGCGACGGATGCGCGCGCGGATAGTCGCGCAGGTAGTTCAGGAAGCGCGCCAGTGACTTGTCGGCCTTGGTCAGGTGGCCGGGCTTGTAGTGGATCGTGTTGAGGATCGGGATATCCTCATTGACGGTGCGCTTGCTCAGCGTCTGCGCGATCTCCAGCTGCTTTTGCGCGTCCGGCCCCTTCATCACCGCATTGCAGCCAAAGATGGTGTGGGTGCCGCCGCGCGGCAGTCCGTAGCCGGTCACGGTGCCGCGCCACCAGCCGTCATAATGGCCAACGCGCCAGAAGAAGCTGCTGCCGCGGATGCCCAGGCGCATCTTCATCGGCACGCCCCCCTGATGGACGGCATCATAGGTGTAGTCAAAACCGTATTGCTGCCAGTCGACCAGGTCGTGCGGATCATCGGTGTTGAACTGGATCTTGTGCACCACTTTCAAATGCTGCATGTCCGGCGTGTTGGCGGAAAAAATCCAGCCATCGCACTGCAGCGGCACTTCGAATTTGTAATTGACGATCTCCAGCTGGTCTTCCGGCACCGGGAACTCCGGCAGTTCGAACAAGGGCGTCTCGCCATTGAAGGCCCAGACGATGCCGAATTTTTCGCGCACCGGAAATTTGAACAGGTAGGCGTTCGGCGGCGGCGGATCGCCAATGCCGGTCTTGACGCACACGCCGTCGAGGTTGAATTCCCATTGATGGAAAGCGCACTGGACATTGTTGCCGACCACCTTGCCTACCGAGAGGTCGGCGCCGACATGCGGACAGTAGGCGCTGACGACGGACACTTCACCGTTTTCGCCGCGGAACACCACCACTTTTCCGTCCAGGAATTCACGGCCGACTATCTCGCCCTTCGGTACGTCGACCGACAGCGCAAGCGGAAACCAGGACTGGGTATAAACGCCGTTCTCGCCCTCGGCCGGAATCGGACGAACAAGGCGCTTGCGGCTTGCCGGACTGCGCGCGGGTGCTGCAGGTGCTTGGGAATTGTCGCTCATGGTTATTCCTGAATCGGATGGATGATGGAATTTGCGGTGTACCGGATTGCACAGGGCTGGCAGCTCACCGGCGTTCGATCAGCTCGATCTTGTAGCCATCCGGATCCTCGATGAAGGCGATCAGGGTGGGACTGTGCCGCATCGGGCCGGGCAGGCGGGTGATGCCCACGCCTTGTGCTGCCAGCAGCTCGCAGGTGCGGTAAATGTCATTCACCGCCAGCGCGATGTGTCCGTATCCGGTGCCCGGCGTGTAGGGCTCGGCCTGGTCCCAGTTATGGGTCAGCTCCAGTACGGTCGTGTCGCTCTCTTCCGCATAGCCGACGAAGGCCAGCGTGAAGCGGCCGGTGGGATAGTCCTGCCGGCGGAGCAGCCGCATGCCCAGCGCACCGATGTAGAAATCCAGCGAGCGCTGAAGATTGAAGACCCGGTACATCGCGTGCAGGATGCGTGTGGGTCCCTCTGCATCTTCATTGCGTGGCGATGATTCCTGATGCTGTTCGATTTCGTAATCCATGCTGCGCTCCCCGCCGACTGGCTTATTTCACTGCGACGGCTTCGATCTCGACTTTCCAGTCCGGCTTGACCAGTCCGGATACGTAGACCAGGGTCGAGGCCGGCTTGTGGCCGTCCAGGACTTGCTTGCGGACTTCGACGAAGTCGGGATAGTTGGCAGGCTCGACCAGGAAAATCGTGGTCTTGACGATATTGCGCAAGTCCATGCCGGCATCGGCCAGGATGGCTTCGATATTGCTCCAGACCTGGCGGCACTGGGTGCTGAAATCGGCAGAGGCGACGCCCTTGGCATCGATGCCGATCTGGCCCGAAATGTATAGCGTCTGGCTCGCGTTGGTGGCCAGCATGCCGTTGGTGTAAGAGCCTGGTTCGCCGCCCATTACGGCCGGATTGATTTTGGTGATGGTCATGATTACTCTCCAATTTTTTAACTGCTTTGCTGCAACAAGGGAAGCTGCTTCCCGAAAACTGCTGGCCGATTCCAGTGTCGGCTCCGGACTATGGATTCTCGACAATCCGGGGCCGCAGCGCGAACGACTAATTCTTCAACCTAGCTGTCAAAAACTTTTGCCCTGGAGCCTTTGCTGCACCTTAGCCGCCTTCGGTCAGGACCGATGCATTGCCGGTGCTGCGCTGATCCCAGAACACCAGCTTGCGGTGCAGCCAGCGAATCAGCGAACTCACACTAATGCCCAATAGCGACAGCGTGATGACTGCGGCAAACATGGTTGCCACGTCAAAGTTCAGCGTGGATGACTGGATCAGGTAGCCCAGGCCCTGTTTGGACGACACGAACTCGCCCACCACCGCGCCGATCAGCGCCAGCACCACCGATATCTGCAAGCCGGCGAACAGGGGGCCGGCCGCCGATGGCAATTTCAGGTGCAGGAACACATGCAGGCGCGACGCATTGAGTGATCGATACAACTTGAGCAGATCGGGATTGGCGGACTGGAAGCCATAGAAGCAGTTGATGAAGACCGGGAAAAAGCAGATCAGCGCCACCAGCACGACCTTGGACGTGATGCCAAACCCGAACCAGACAATCAGCAAGGGCGCCAGCGCCACCTTGGGCATCGACTGCAAGGCAACCACATACGGCATCAGGATGCGCTCCAGCAAGCGCCATTCCGCAACTGCCGCGCCGGCGATGAAAGCCAGCGAGCAGCCGATCAGGTAACCGATCACCATTTCGGACAGCGTGGTGAACATGTGCACCCAATAATGGCCGTCCCTGATGTAGCCGCTCCACAGCGCCAGGCCGACATCCTTTGGTCTTGGCAGCAGATAGGTCGGCACTTGCAGGTGGACCACCGACACGTCCCATGCCAGCAACAGCACGAACAGCGACGCGCACATGGTCAGGACTGATCGCAGGTACGGATTCATGCTGCCCCCTCCCCTGCTGCGGCGCCGGGCCTGGCGACCTTGGCTGCGGCTGCCAGAGAACCGTCGCGAAAGAAGCGACGCAGCCGGTTGCAGATCTCAATGAATACCGGTGAGCCCATGGTATCGAGCGTGCGCGGCCGCGGCAGGTCGATGTCGATCACATCGACCACGGTTCCCGGACGTTCGGACAACACGACCACGCGGTCGGCCAGGTAGACCGCCTCGGGAATCGAATGGGTGATGAACAGCACGGATTTGCGGGTCGCCATCCACATGGCTTGCAGCTCATCGGTCATGTGCTCGCGCGTCATGGCGTCGAGCGCGGCGAACGGCTCATCCATCAGCAACATGCGCGGATCGTGCATCAGTCCGCGCGCAATGCCGACCCGTTGCTGCATGCCGCCCGACAGTTCGAACGGAAAATGCTTTTCGAATCCCTGCAGCTTGACCAGCTCGACCAGGCTCATTGCGCGTGCAATGTCGGCACTGTCGGGCTTGCGCTTGACGACGATCGGGGTCAGCACGTTTTCGAGCACGGTCTTCCACGGCAACAGCGTCGGCTGCTGGAAAATGATGCCGACGTCGGCGCTCGGGCCGTTGACCCGCCGGCCGGCGATTTCCACCTCGCCCGACGATGGCGCAAGCAGGCCGGCGGCAATCGACAACAGGGTCGATTTGCCGCATCCCGACGGCCCCAGCACGGCGACGAACTCGCCGTCGCCGACCGACAGCGACAGGTTTTGCAGCGCCTGCAGGTTGCCGCGCTTGGCGCCGTACACGACGGACAGCTTGCGCAACGTCAGCCGATCTGCTGCCGCCGGTGCTATCGCCGCAGCCGTGGACGACTCCGCTGTGCCGATCACTTCCATTCTTTGGCCTGGCGAATGACGGCCTGGATATCGAACTTGTTGTATTCAGGAACCAGTTCATTGGTGTACAGCGAGGACATCGGCACGTTCGGATTGGTGACTTCACCGCCATCCTTGAGCGAGGCGATCAGCAACTTCCAGTCGGTGTCTGAGTAAGCGCCGTACTGACGCGCATCCCCTGGACGGAAAAACACGATGTTGTCCAGCCGCGATTTCATGATGGCCATTTCCTTCTTCATGATTTCTTCTTCGGTGCCGGTCTTTGGTTTCAGGGCGGGATAGTGTTTCCAGAAGGCTTTAAGGCAGTTGGCCGGCGCCGCTTCACAGGCGACCGAACCCTTGGACACGGCGCGGCCGAAACGGGCGATCAGTTGCGGGTTTTCCTTGAGCAGCTTGTCGGTCACTTCAAAGCCGTGGCTGGACATGCCCTGGAATTCCTTGGGGACCGGCAGGCGGCGCAGTGGCGTGCCGCTGACTTCGAATGCGGTGTGCATGCTGTCCCACAGGTTCAGCACCTGTACCTGGTTGGTACGCAGCGCCTGGATGGCCTGGCCGCCGAATCCGACCGGTTGCAGCGCCACCGACTTGGCGTCCACACCGGAGGCATTCAGGATAGCGCGCGTGGTGTAGACATTGCCCGAGCCGAGCGAGACGACGCCGATGGTCTTGCCCTTGAGCTGGGACAGCGACGTGATCGGGCTGTCCTGGGGAACCACGAATTCCCATACCGAATTGCGCAGGTAGTTATAGACGAACTTCAGCGGGAAGTTCTGTTTGCCGGGCTGCCTGGCAATGACCAGCGGCTCCATGCTGGCGCCGGCGGCATGGATCTGTCCGGCCAGCAGTTGCGGGATGATGACGCCCGAGCCCGACAGCGGCACAAACTCAACGTCGACCCGTTCCTGGTCAAAATAGCCAAGTTCCTTGGCGAAGGCGAAGTTGGCTATCGCCGAACTGATCGCCGACGGTACGCCATAGACAAATTTATCCTTTGCCTGGGCCAGCGCCGCCGGTGCCGCCGACGCCGTGAGCGTGAGCACTGTCAGGCCCAGCAGTTGCCGCACTATCTTTTTCATGTGTTTCTCCCGGTAGAAAAGAAATCGAACCCTCATCGTGTCAAGTCACTTCGGCTTACGCCAGCGCGCGCTGCAGGGCGCGTCGGGTCAGGTTCACCAGCAGCTCTGCCTTCCAGGCGTTGTCGCGCAGCGGCAGCGCACCGAGCACGACCTGGCGCGATGCGGCTTCAATTGCGCTGTCGTCCAGGCGGCCGGTCATGAGCATGCGTTCCACGTGTGCGGCGCGCACCGGCAGCGGTGACACCGCGCCCAGCGCAACCCGCACGCTTGCCAGCCGCGAACCATCCCGATGCAGCATTACGGCAACCGATGCTTCGGCGAAATCGCCGCGCCATTGCGCGTATTTCTCAAAGACCTGGCCGCAGCCGCGGACCTTGCCGGGGAGTGGAATTTCCACCTGCACCATGATCTCGTTGCGGGCCATCGTGGTTTCGCCGGACCAGTTGTAAAACGATTCGATCGGAATCGATCGCTTGCCTTGCGGCCCCAGCACCAGCACCCGGGCATCGAGCGCAACCAGGATCGGCGCCGCGTCAGCCACACACGGCGCGGCGCAACGGCGGGCATCCATGATGGCGTGGTGGCGGCTGTCGCCGAGCACCGCATAACAGGGGCAACTGGCGCCGCCGTTCTTGTAGCATTGCGCGCCGCTGCGAAAGAACCAGCAGCGCTTTTCCTGGCAAAGGTCGCCGGCCAGCGTAGCGACGTTGCGTATTTGCGTCGTGGCGACCTGCACCAGTCCTTCGCGCAGCATCGGCAAGATGTCGGCCAGTGCGTCGTGCGCGACGATGTCGGCCAGCGTGGTGCCGGCGCCAATCGTGACGCAATGCGGCTCGATGCGGATGCCGCGCAATTCCTGCAGCCGGGCGATATCGATCATCACATCCGGCTGGTAAATCCCCTGGCGCGCGCCGGGTTGCAAGTCGGTGCCGCCGGCCAGCAGTTTGGCGCTGCGCCCCGGTTGCGCCAGGCGCCGCACAGCATCTTCCGGGCTGTCTGCCATTTCATAGGTGTAGCCGGCGACCGGCTCCCGCTTGCGGCCGACCGCGCGGCCAAGCGACTGCATCGCAGGAAACAGGCCGACCGGATACAGCTTGCGCACCGCCGCCACTTCCAGGTTCATTGGCTCGCGCCAGGGCTGCAGGGCCAATTTTTCTGCGCGCCTTTCGGCCAGCGCCGCCAGCACCTTGGCCGGCGTGATCGGCAAGGAGGTGAAGCGCACGCCAATGGCGTCGGCCACGGCATTGGCAATCGCGGCAATGGTGGGATTGATCGAGTGCTCGCCGCCGGCCTTGGCACCGAGCGGGCCGCTGGGGTCGAGTGTTTCGATGAAGCGGGTGATGATTTCGGGTGTTTCCATCGCCCGCGGCACTTTGTAGGTGATGAACGACGCATTCACCGGCGCGCCGTGGTCGAACACAAGCTCTTCGCGCAGCGCCATGCCAATGCCCTGCACGATGCCGCCATGCATCTGCCCTTCCAGCGCCAGCGGATTGATCACGCGGCCCATGTCCTGCACCACGACGACCTTGAGTACGCGCACATGGCCGGTGTCGGTATCGACCTCCACTTCCACCGCCTGCGCGCCAAAGCCGTAGGCCGGGGCGTAATGGCCGTAGCCGGTCTTGGGATCGGCGCGCGGCAGGTTGATTTCGTGCCGTCCTTCTATCCGGATCGGACCTTCGAGCGCGGCGACGCCGGCAAAGTCGAGCGGCGCCTGACCGGGCGCGCACACGAATCCGCCGCTGACTTCGATATCTTCGGCGGCCACGTTCCAGCGTGCCGCGAAACGGCGCTGCAAGTCGCGCCGCAATACCCGCCCCGCTTCAATCGCGGCGGCGCCGGAAACGAAGGTGACGCGCGATGCGGCGCTGCCCAGGTCGGGCGGCGTCTTGTCGGTATCCATGTGCAGCACACGCACCTGTTCCAGCGGTATCTGCAACTCTTCTGCGACGAATTGCGCCAGCACGGTGTTCTGGCCGGTGCCGGCGTCGGCGGTCTGGGTGCCGACCAGCAGCAGGCCGTCCTCTTGCAGGTCGATCGACACGTTGGCGAAATTGCCTTCCGGGTAGAGCACGCCGACGCTGGGATTGATCATGGCGGCAAAGCCGATCCCGCGCCCCGGGCACTTTTCGTGGCGGCGACGCTCCCAGTCCACCAGCCGGCCGGCTTCGGCCAGGCATTCGCGCATGGCGCAGGTGGACAGCTTCCAGCCCTGCGGCGTTTCATCGCCCGGCTGGTTGGCGATCTGGATGCGGTAGGCCAGCTTGTCCTTGCCAAGCAATTCCGCGATCTGGTCGATCTGCGTTTCCAGCGCCCAGATGATTTGCGGCGCACCCATGCCGCGATAGGAGCCCCCGGGCACCTTGTTGGTATAGACCAGCCGGCCGTCAAAGCCGGCGGCGGCAGTGCGATACAGGTTGCAAGTGCGCTGCCGCACCGCCGAAATGTAGGCCGGCCCCATGTGGGTATAGGCGCCATTGTCGACGGTGTAGTCAGTCCGGCGCGCCAGGATATTGCCGTCGGCGTCGACGGCGATTTGCGCGCGCATGCGCTTGCCGTGATCGGTCTTGCCCGACATGAATTCTTCGCGGCGCGTCAGCACCAGGCGCACCGGAGCCCGGCACTGGACCGCCAGCAGCGCCGCGATGGCGACCGTTTCCGGCGCTTGCGATTTGCCGCCGAAGCCGCCGCCAATGACGACCGAGCGCACATGCACCCGCTCGGGCGCGAGTCCCAGCACGTGCGCCAGTTCTTTCTTCACGAAGAATGGCGCCTGGGTCGGCGCCCAGATGCTCAGGTCGCCGCTGGCCTGGTCGAAGCTGGCGACCACTGCATTGGTTTCCATGCAGGCCGGTACCACCACGCCGTGTTCGAATACGCCATCCAGTACATGTGCGGCGCGCGCAAAACCGCCCGCCACGTCGCCGAAGTCGGCCTGCGTATGCTGTGCGACATTCTGCGGCAGACCGCTGCGCTGGTGGATCTCCGGTGCGCCCGATGCCAGCGCGGCGTCCACATCGAGTGCGGCGGGCAGCACCTGGTAATCGATCCTGACCAGGGCCAGCGCGGCATGGGCAATGGCCGGGCTGTCTGCGGCCACGGCCACCACTTCCTCACCGGTAAAACGAACCTTGTCGACTGCCAGCGGATAGCGGTCGGCATAGACCGGACCGAAATTGATATAGGGCTGCGGACAATCCTTGCCAGTCACCACCGCATGCACGCCGGGCAGCGCGCGCGCGGCCGATACATCGATCGCGCGCAGCAGAGCGTGCGGATGGGGGCTGCGCAAGATCGCACAGTGCAGCATGCCGGCAAGCGCGATATCGCCGGCATAAACGGCTTCGCCGGCCACCTTGGCTGGCGCGTCGAGCTGCGGTACCGGCTGGCCAATGAAGCGCAAGGCGGCAGGCGGCAGCGGCTGGTTCATGCTGCGGCCTGGTCGAGGACGCGGCGCACCGTTTCCAGTAACTTGACATAGCCGCTGCAGCGGCAGATGTTGCCCTGCAACGCGCGCCGGATGTCCTCGTCAGTGGGGCGTGTGGGCCGGGCGGCGAGCGCGACGATGCTCATCACCATGCCCGGGGTGCAGAACCCGCACTGGAAAGCGCCGTGCTCGACCAGCGCCTTCTGGATCGGATGCAGGGCGCCGTCCGCCAGCGCCACGCCTTCTATGGTCGATACAGCGCGCCCTTCGCAGCGACCCACCGGCACCAGGCAGGAGCAAACCGGCAGTCCATCGAGCAAAACGGTGCATGCGCCGCACTCGCCGGCGGCACACCCGATTTTGGTGCCGCGCAAGCCCAGCTCGTCGCGCAGGAAGTTTGCGAGCGAGGTCTCGCCCCGGGCGCTGGCCTGCCGTTGCTTGCCGTTTACCGTGAGCGCTATATCCATGCGGGCCTGCCAGTCTCCAGAAAAGCGTGTACCTGTCGTGCCGGGTGTTCCTGATGCGCCGGCGGCACATCAAGGAGGATTGCTTGTTTTATGGCTTGTAACTTGCTGCAAATTGCCGGATGCTGGTCGCTCGCCTGCGCGATGAGTTGCCGGTGCCCGGTCTTTGCACTGGTAATTGCCAGTCGATTATTGCGGCTTGTGACCGGTGCTACAAACAATTAATATTTGCCCTAGGCTCACAAAAAATTTTTGGACCCTGATGAAGCGCAGACCGCTGCCCCCGCTGAAGGCCTTGAGTGTTTTTGAAGTGGCGGCAAAATGCGGCAGCTTCGTGAAAGCGGCCGAGGCGCTTTTCGTGACGCCGGCCGCAGTCAGTCACCAGATCAAGACACTCGAAGAGTTTTGCGGCCACCTGTTGTTCGAGCGGCTGCCCAATGGCCTGGCGCTGACCAGGCACGGGATGGCCCTGCTGCCGGGCATTACCGCTGGCATGGACAATTTCGAAAGCGCGCTGGCGCTGGTGAACAAGCCGGTTGCCGGTGGCGGCGAGGTACTGGTCGTCAGCGCCCTGCCCTCGTTTGCGCAGGAATGGCTGATCCCCAGGCTGGTGGATTTCCGCACGCGCTATCCCGACATCGACGTCCTGATCCAGACCGAGTACCGGATGGCCGACCTGGCCAACGAAGAACTCGACGTTGCCATCCGCTTTGCGCGGGCCGGCTTCGATCCTTCCTTGCGCGCCGACTTGCTGGCCAGGGAAACCGTGACGCCGGTGTGCAGCCCGTCATTGATGAACACGATGGCCGGCACCACTGACCGCCGCGAATTGCGGCAATTCACGCTGCTCAATTCGTCGGTGCGCATGGTGCATGAACCGTGGATGTCCTGGGACTTGTGGCTGGAAGAAGCGAACCTGAAGTCCGGCGACTTCATCAATGGCCCGCGCTTCAGCGATCCGCTGCTGATTTTGCGCGCGGCGATGGCCGGCAAGGGCATGGTGCTGGGGCGCAGCATGCTGATCCATGACCACCTGGCACAGGGCCGGCTGGTGGCGCCGTTTCGCGATTGGATAAAACCGATCCTGTCGTCCTATTTCCTGGTAACGACACTGGAAAAGGAAAAGCTGGAGAAGGTGCGCGCGTTCCGCGAATGGATACTGGAGTGCGCGCAGGCTGGCGACCAGGTGCCCGCGCCGGCGTCCGAGCCGCTGGTGGTCGCGCTTGACTAGTCCGACGGGCAAGCAGGCCAACAGGCAGGCAAACCGGCCGGGCTGGTAGCCGGCCCCGTCGCTTTATCCGCCGTTGGCGCGCGACCGCCGCATCTCCCACACTCCTTCGGCCGCCAGCAAGCCCAATGCCAGCCAGATCGGCGCATAGGTCAGCCATTCCGCGGCGGACAGCGTTTCGCCCAATATCATTGCCACGATGACCAGCAAGACCGGCTCCAGGTAGCCCAATAAGCCAAACAGGGTCAGCGGCAGCACGCGCGCCGCCATGAAATACGTGGTCAGCGCCAGGGCGGTCAGCAAGCTCAGCGCCGGGACGCGCCACCACAGTGCGGGTACCTGCTCCAGCAGTCGCAGGTCGAGCTGACCCTTCCAGACCACCCACAGCGCGACCGGCATCAGCAGCAGCAGGTCGAACCACAGCCCGCCAAGATGGTTGAGCAGATACTTGCGGCGCAGGATGAAATACGGCGGATAGCCCAGGGCCACCAGCAGCGCCGGCCATGAAAAGCCGCCGCTGCGGATCAACTCATGCAGCACGCCGGCAGCAGCGGCCAGCACTGCCGCAAGTTGCCAGCCAGAGAGCTTTTCGCGATAGAGCAGGCACCCGGTCAGCACCAGCGTAATGGGCAGCATGAAATAGCCGAGCGACACCTCCAGCGCATGGCCGGCCAGCGGCGCCCACATGAACAGCCAGGTCTGCACGCCCAACAGCGCAGCCGTTACAGGCAGCACCCACAACAAGGCGCGCTCGCGCCGCAGGCGCTGGAAGATGATGGCCACCTGCCGCTGTTCGCCGAGCGCGATCATGAACACCGTCATGAACGGCAGCGCCAGCACCAGCCGCCAGCCAAACAGGTCCAGCCCGTCCAGCGGGGCCAACAGCGTGCTGAAGTAGTACAGCACGCCGAACAGGGTAGAGGCAACGATGGCCAGCAGGATGCCTTTGGACATGGCGATGTTGGGTATTCGAGGGATGGCAGGTTGGCGGATTGGGGCGTTGGCGCGCCGGGAAGCTTGATCCGGGACGCTTTCGGGCTTGGGAAAGACAGCGCCGGCCGCGAACGAGGCAGCCGGCGCAAGGCGCAGTCTGCCATCCCCATGCTGCAACCGCAAATCCGGATGCCGCCGGGTTTATTTTTTGAATCTCTGGCAATCTTGTACTTGATGCTTGATCCTTCTCGTTTTTTCACCTGATTGCCAGCCCGCCAATCGCTTGATCGCCACCCGTTCACCATGCCACGCCTAGCAGCCAATCTGTCGATGATGTACACCGAACTGCCCTTCCTGGACCGTTTCGAGGCGGCTGCCCGGGACGGTTTCAAGGGCGTCGAGTACCTGTTCCCCTATGCATTCCCGGCCAATGAGCTGGCAGCGCGCCTGAAGGGCAATGGCCTGCAGCAAGTGCTGTTCAATGCGCCGCCGGGCGGCACGGATGCCCACAGCATCGATGCGGCATGGGCTGCCAATTTGCGCGGCACCGCGAGCCTGCCCGGTCACGAGGCGCAATTTCGCGCCGGCGTGGCATTGGCGCTGGCCTATGCCGACGCGCTCGATTGCCCGCGCATCCACCTGATGGCGGGTTTGCTGCCGGCGGGCGCGCCAAGCACAGTGCGCAGCCAGCACCAGGACACCTATGTTGCCAACCTGGCCTGGGCCTCGGATGAAATCGGCCGCAGCGGACGCGACGCACTGATCGAGCCGATCAATACCCGCGACATGCCCGGTTTTTTCCTGAACCGGCAGGATCAGGCGCATGCCATCGTGCAGCAGGTCGGGCGCTCTAACCTGAAGGTACAGATGGACCTCTACCATTGCCAGGTCGTGGAGGGGGACGTGGCGATGAAGATCCGCCAGTACCTGCCGGGCGGCAGCCTTGGTCACTTCCAGATTGCCGGCGTGCCGCAAAGGCAGGAGCCCGATATTGGTGAGCTCAATAACGACTACCTGCTGGAAGTGATCGACGAAGTGTCCACCGCTTGCGGCTGGAGGGGTTGGGTCGGTTGCGAATACAGGCCGCGCTTGGGCGGGTCGCCGGGCGGCACGTCCGCAGGCCTTGGATGGTTTGCAAAATGGCGTTGAGCCGGTGATCCGGGCGTGCTGAACGAGTACGGCTGCCGGTGATCCAACCTACGGCCCTGCAAAAATCAAATTCCCATGCGGGGGTTCATGCAGGCAAGGAGAACACCATGGATGGCGCAACGAATACAACCGCGATCGACACCCTTAATCGCATCATGGAACTGGAACTCGCTGGCGTGGTGAAATACACGCATTACTCACTGATGGTGTACGGCTACAACCGCATCCCCATCGTTTCCTGGCTCAAGGGCAATGCCGACGAAAGCCTGGCGCACGCCCACAAGGCCGGCGAATTGGTGACCTTGCATGGCGGCCACCCATCGCTGAAGATCGGCCCTTTGCTGGAAACACAAAAGCACGATATCGGCGACATCCTGCGCGAAAGCCTGGAGCACGAAAAGACGACGCTCGCGGCCTATTACGATCTGCAGAAGTTTGCCGAGGGAAAGTCGGTACTGCTCGACGAGTACGCCCGCGAGATGATCGTCATCGAGGAGTTGCACCTGGATGAGGTCAACAAGATGCTGCGCAGGCCGGGCGAAACACAGGCGTTCAGCGAGTGAGCATGGCCCCGGGGCGATGATTTAAAGCGCAATCAGGGGAAACTGGAAAGCTATCGAAAAGCGATAACTTTCCAGATATTGCTATAAACTCGCCGGTGTCTTGGGCGCTACCCAATTGCACCCCCTGCTGCTTTCTGCAGT
Organism: Lacisediminimonas sp.; assembly: GCF_030645335.1. Classification (GTDB taxonomy): domain Bacteria; phylum Pseudomonadota; class Gammaproteobacteria; order Burkholderiales; family Burkholderiaceae_D; genus Lacisediminimonas. Next base: position 13,311 of record NZ_JAUSNH010000208.1, read on the forward strand.
CTTGGGGCAGTCACCCATGACGTGCGGCACAAGCGTCCCCGATTGAAATTGAAGCGGTCGATTCCGCGTCGGTCACCGCAATGGCGGCGCGCAAGCGCAGCTGCATGCATCACCCAATCCGATTCATTATCCGGCCGCCTTGAGTTCATGGCGGCTTTCGTACTCGCGCCATTGGCAATGCCAACGGTTCACAACGAAATCAAGAACAAGATGAACCTGGCCCAATCACTCCTTTTGCTTTTAGCCCTCGCTCCCGTACTGGCGCATGCCGTCGATCCCGGCATCACCGAGTGCGCCGCTGTGCGCGACAACCCATCCCGGCTGGCTTGCTTTGACCGCCTCGCCGCGCAGCATCTGGCGAATGAACCGGCACAGCCGGCGGCAGCCAGCGTTACGGCGACCGACGTCACTGCGGCAAATGAGCCTGCGCCGGCGAAACACATTCCAACTGCCCTTTCCGAACACTGGGAGCTGATGTCCGGGGACAAGCGCGGAACCTTCGGGTTTCGTCCGCACGGTTCAAATTACCTGATGGCGACCTATACCAGGCCGCCAAACGATGCGCCGTATGAGTCGCTGCGGCATGTCTTTCCCGATGGACGGCTGTCGCATGCGGAGTTGTCTTACCAGCTGAGCTTCAAGATGAAGGTCCTTGAACAGCCAGCAGACCGCCCGGTCGACATCTGGTTCGCCTATACCCAGAAGAGCTTCTGGCAAGCGGCCAACGGCAAAGCGTCGAGTCCGTTCCGCGAGACCAACTACGAGCCGGAAATCATGGCCGTGATGCCGATCGATGCCAGCCTTCTCGGCTTCAAGGCGCGCTTCCTGAATATCGGCATGGCGCACCAATCCAACGGCCAGACCTCGACGCTGTCGCGGAGCTGGAACCGGATCTACGCGCAAGTCGGTGCGGAGCGCGGCAACTTTTCGCTGCTGGCGCGAGTGTGGCGACGCTTGGGAGAGGAGGCTGCCCAGGACGACAATCCGGACATCACCGACTTCCTGGGGCACGGCGACCTGCAGGGCAGCTATCGCCTGGGCGGTCATGAATTTTCAGCGCTGCTGCGCCATAACCACAGCACCGGCAAGGGCGCCAGGCAGCTTGCGTGGACATTCCCGGTGGCCCATAAGCTAAAAGGCTATGTGCAATTTTTTAACGGTTATGGGCAGAGCCTGATTGATTACAAGCACACGCTCAATAGTGTGGGGATGGGCGTGCTGATGTCGTATTGAGCGGGCGGCGCACTTATCGACAGTGCCCGTTCACTTTCGGAACGCCCCTCAAGGCGCTCATCGGATTCATCCAGCCGGCGCCATGCCGGCCTGACTTTGCAGGCATCTTCCATGCGGTACACGCCAGCGCTTAATCCGGTCGCCGCGAGCGGCTGGAGCGCACCCTGCCGCCCTCGCGACCAAAGTCGTCTGCCGAAATAACGCCCGCTTGTGTGCCCTGGCGCACCGATGCCGTCGACCGCAACGCCTATAACAGACCTTGCCAACCGGAATCAGGACCACCGCCTCGGTGGCCATTCAAGCATTTCAACCGAACTCGCGGCGCAGCAAGGGCTACAACAGCGGCGCCGCCTAAAGGAAAACCACCATGAAAACCCTTCAACGCAAATTCTCCCCCATCCAGGGCATCATTGCCGCACTGCTGGCTGGGACCGTTGTCACCATCGCCGGTTGCGGCGGTAGCGATGATCCCGTCGCAGTTGATATCAGCGTATTGACCGCTGCAGGTGCAGGTACCGGCACGGGCGCCGGCCGGGGACCAGCACCGGTGGTGCTGGGTGGAGCCGGAGACTATGTGATCCTGGCCGAGTCGGGTATTACCAATGTTCCGACATCGGCCATTACAGGCAAAATCGGCTTGAGCGCGGCAACTGGCGCGAGCATTACCGGCCTGGACGATTGCTCGGAAATTGTCGGCCAGGTGGTCCATACGGTGGACAACACCGGTCCGGTTTGCCGCACGGTGGTTCCCCTGATACTGACACCTGCCATCGGCGCCAAGAACACCGCCTACACCGATGCTGCGGGCCGGGCGCCGGACTACACGGAACTGGGCGCGGGCAATATTGGCGGGCGCAACCTCGGCCCGGCAACGTACAAGTGGAGCTCGGCGCTGCTGATCCCGACCAACGTCACCTTGACCGGCGGCCCTAACGACGTCTGGATTTTCCAGATTGCGCAAGGCATGACTGTCGCCTCCGGCGCCCAGATCATCCTGGCCGGCGGCGCGCTGCCGCAGAACGTGTACTGGCAGACATTCTCGGCGGAGTTCAATACCACTTCGCAGATCAAGGGAACCGTCCTTTCCCAAACCTCGATCGCGATGAAGAGCGGCGCGTCAATCACGGGCCGGCTGTTTGCCGGTACTGCAACCACCCTGATCCAGAACGTGGTCACGGCGCCGCTGTAACAGGCGCCAGGCAGGTCCGTTGAATTCACCAGCCGCGTTTATCGCGGCTGGTGTCCGTACAGCGGCATAAGCTTGTACATCGATCCGCCCGGCGCACCCTGCCGGGAACGGATCAACACCCGATTACTGTCGGAACTCAGTTCGGCTTGATACCGGACGCCTTGATCACCCGTGCCCATCGTTCGGCATCGCTTTTCAAATAGGCTGAAAATTCCTTGGGGCCCTTGTCGGCCGAAACGGCGCCCAACCCTTCCAGCCGTTTTTTCACTTCCGGCAGCGCCAGCGCCTTGAGCGTTTCCCGATGCAGCCGGTTTGCAATCTCCACCGGTGTTCCAGCCGGAGCCAGCAATCCCAGCCATATCGCTGTTTCTTCGAAGCCCTTGAAGCCGGCCTCGTCCATGGTCGGCACATTCGCAAATCGTGGCATCCGATCTTGCGTGGCAACAGCCAGGACTTTCAGGCGCTTTTCTTCAACCAATTCGGCAATCCCCACCATCGGAAAGAAGGTGTACGAAACGCGCCCTGCCATTACTTCGGTCAGTGCCGGCGCATTTCCCTTGAATGGAATGTGCGTCATTTCCACGCCCGCGTTCAACGCGAACAATGCGCCTGCAAGGTGTCCCGAGCCGCCGTTTCCGGCCGAGCCGTAGGTGATCGATCCCGGTTTGGATCGCGCACTCTGGATCAGGTCCTTGACCGACGTATAGGGTGCGTCATGGGCCGTGACGGCAATCAGTGGAAGCGTCGCAATCAGCGACACCGGCGTAAAACTCTCGGTCGGATTGTAGGTCGCGTTCTTCGGATTAAGGATGGGATTGACGACGTGAGACAAGGAAGTCAACAGCACCGTGTAACCATCCGGACTGGCACGCTCCACATCCTTGGTCGCAATCAGCGCGTTTGCGCCTGGCTTGTTCTCAACCACAACGGTCTGCCCCATTGACACCGTCATTTCCTTGGCCAGGATGCGCGCGACGATGTCGGCGGAGCCGCCGGGCGCGTACCCGACTACCAGCCGAATGGTTTTTTCGGGATAGGCCGCCAGACTCTGCGCAGCGGGTAGAACTGCGGCGCACAGCACCGCTGCCTGCAATACAAACCGTTTCATTGTGTCTCCATATTTTATAGTTGTGTACGGCCGGGCCGTGTTCGGCGTCCCCGCCCGCATGCTTCTGTCCAGGTCAGCATGACCGACCTCGGACCTCGATCCATGTTCAGAAAACGGCCGGGCCAGCAACGGTTGTCCGGTTCATCAAACGATGCTGATCGGGTCCGTAGTCGGCGACAGCCAGGTGCTGCGTTGAACAGTTGTCCCACATCAGTATGTCGCCAACTCGCCATTTGTGGCGATACATGAAGCGCTCCGACTCGCACAGCGCGCAGAGCTGACGAATCAGCGCATCACTTTCGTCTGGCTTCAAACCGATTATTTCGGTTGTGAAGCTCTCATTCACATAAACGCATTTGCGGCCTGTCACCGGGTGCGTGCGGATCACCGGGTGAATCACATCCGGCACCGCCTGCTTTTGCTCCTCGGACAGTTTTTTCCTGATGTGCGGCCGCTTCAGATACGAGTGCTTTGCCTGCAGCGTTCCAAGATAGGCCTTCATGTCCGGATCCAGCGAGTCGTATGCTGCTTCAGTACTGACAAAGCAAGTGTCTCCATAGGTCTGGTCGCGACCAGGCGCAGGAATTTCCTTCGCATAGAGGATCGAACAGCGGCTCGGCTTCTCGACATAGGACAGATCGGTATGCCACTGTTGCCCGGCATCGGCGATGCCGACCGGCTTGCCGTCTTTCATCATGTTCGAGATGACGAGTATCTCCGGCGCATCCGCAAGCAAGTACTGCTTCAGGACGTGGATCTCCAGTTCGCCGAACCGGCGACTGAAGCGAATATGCTGCTCTGGCGTGATTTGCTGGCCCCTGAAGACCAGGACGCCGCGATCATTGAAGGCCTCGTCGATTGCCTTGAACGAATCATCATCAAGCGAACGCGACAGGTCGACATCGACGACTTCTGACGCCAGGGGAACTGCCAGCTGTTTGAATAGCATGGTGAACTCCGACTCCTTTTCCGTTGGTATTCCAGTTTCCGACAATTTTCCGACTCGCTGCAGTCGAGCCCTGATGCGGGATATTAGAAGGAGTGCATATAATAGTAAATTCACCAATTCCAAACATGCGATAAGCTCTCCTTATGACACGAATGGCTGTTTCGGGACGACTGGCGCAGTTGCGCGTCCGCCATATGATGCTGCTCGACCTGATTGCCGAAGGCGGCTCGCTCAGCAAGGCGGCCGAGGCGCTCGCCGTTTCGCAGCCGGCAGTCACAGCGATGCTGCAGGAGCTTGAGGGGGTCCTCGGCGTGCAGCTTGTCGAGCGTGACCGCAAAGGTGCCCGGCTGACGACCATTGGCGCGGCGACACATGCGCGGCTGCGCCAGGTGCTCAACGCATTGAACGGACTTGAGTCCGGCCTGACGATGGCGCCGAAAGTCCACCATCTGCGTGTCGGCGTGCTGACCACGGCCATGCTGGAGCTGGTGCCGGACGCGGTGGCGAAGCTTCGGCGCCATGGACCACAAACAAGCTTCCAGTTCTTCGAGGATACGGTCGAGAACGTTGTCAACGGCGTGCTCGATGGCAGCCTGGACTGCGGCATCGGCCGCATTGGCACCGGCGTACTGCAGTCCGCCAATTCCAAGCGGCTGCAAATCACCCAGATCCAGAAGGCGGCGATGAAAGTCGTCGGCGCACCGACCCACCCCATCTGCGCGCTTGATCGCGTCAAGCTTGCAGCTTTACTGGATTATTCGTGGATCCTGTTGCCACGAGGATCGCAGTCGCGAGCAGCATTTGACGACGCGTTTGTCCAACAGGGTCTAGTGCCGCCATTGCCTGTTGTCGAGTCACTGTCCTTCTATTCAAATTTTCATCTGGCGAGCAAGACCGACCTCCTGACGATCGCTCCTTCGGCTGCCCTGGAGCATTTCGCCGCGGCCAATATCGTCAAGGCAATCAAGATCCGGTGGCCTATCGGGCTGTCGCCATTCATGTTCTTTTGCCTGAAAGAGATGTCGGATGGGGCGGCAATCAGCGCATTCCGTACCGCACTGCTGGCGCATGGCCGCTTACGCAAGGACTAGCGGGCGACGACAAGAGCCGGCGGTATCTGAAGCCGGGGACAGGTCGCGAGTAGTGACCCACTTTATCGATCTGCATGGGCATGAAGCGTTCGTATATTGCATCGATATCGGCATTGCCCGGCGCATGGTCGAAGCGCCTTAGCCATTGCGCCCTGATGGCGGGAAGTTCCAGCAGCGTCTGGATATGGTGTCGCTTGGACAGTTCACCAGGTCGACGAAGTCCGCGTGGCTGGTCTCGACGAAGCCCGTGCTCGGCCAGACCTTGTAAGCGCCGGCCACCGTGCCAGGCATGCTGGTGAACGCCCGGCGCAGGTCCTTGATGAATTGCTCGCCATAGGCGGCCTGCGTCACCATCGGCGTGTTCGGCACCTTGATGCAGCCGATGACGTTCAGTTCCGACTTGATAAGTTTGTCGTTGGGCTCGTCGTACTTTTCCATGTCAAGAAGCTTGCGTTCGGCCCAGCGCCAGAAGTAGAAATCGCCTACTGCCGCCGCATCGACTTTCTTGTTCTTGACAGCGAGGAAGGCCGCGTCATGCTTCCCTGCATAGATCTTGTTCTTGAAGTCCTTTCCCGGATTGACGCCATTCTTCAACAGCATCTAAGCCGGCGCCACGCCGCCGGACGTGGAGGTCGGGCTGACGAATGCGAAGGTCCTCCCCTTCAGGTCCTGCCAGGCCTTGATGTTGCTGTCTGTCCGCGAGATCACGCAGGACTTGTAGTAGGTCCGACCCGATGTGTCCTTGTTCAGCACGGCCGGCACGACATTCATTTTCAGGTCGAGCATCTTTCCGTACTGGCTGCCGCCGACGTACACCACGTCAAGGTGGCCTGCGCGCATTGCCTCGATCAAGGCATTGTAGCTTTCAGACACACGTACCGTGGTCGGCACGCCCATCGTCTTCTCGATGTGTTTGGCGATGCCATTGAACATCTCGACCATCTGGGTCGGATCTTCTGCCGGCAGCAGTCCGAAGCGAATCGTTTTTGGCGCCTGCGCATTTGCAACCTGCACGCTTCCTAACACCGCGACCGAGATTACGATCGAGCTTGTCAGTGAGCGTTTGAATTTCGAGATCATGTCCTGCTCCATCAGGCTGTTCAATCCGAGCAGGATTAAAACATTGGAGCGTGACAGGCCCGTTACTGTGGGGTGACGCAAGCATGGCTGCGGATTCGGGCAGTTGAACGAGAAGACCGCGAGCGCGATCGCGAGGGACTGGCAGGCGCAGATGCATCGCTATTGAATGCGCAAGCGAAGGATTCCCGCCCCGAAATTTGTCCACAATTCAGGACATATCCCACCGTGCCGGATTCAGGATTGCGCATTGGTGAACCCCACGTTCAAGCGCGTCGCCAGTGAAAGTCTCAATCCGTCTATACTGTAGCCACCAAAAAAGGTCCGATCCCACTTCCAGACGGAATGGGGTCTTAAAAAAATAGCGCTTCAGGAGACATTCATGCGTATCAAGCACAGTTTGACATTCGGATTGCAAATCACCTTTGCTGCATTGACGCTGGTGGTTGCCAGTTCCGCGTCCGGACAATCATGGCCTACCGCAAAGCCGATTACGTTCATCAATCCCTTTCCGCCCGGTGGCGCAGTGGATGGCTTCGGCCGACCGCTGGCACAGCAGCTCGGCACGCAGCTCGGCACTACAATCATTGTGGATAATCGCGGCGGCGCAGGCGGCACGATCGGCGCAGCACTGGCTTCCAAAATGGCGCCCGATGGATATACCTGGTTCTTGGGTGCAGTACATCACGCGATTGCACCCAGCATTTATCCCAAGCTCAGTTACAGTCTCGAAAAAGATTTCGAACCCGTCGCGCTGATCAGCGACGTCCCCCACGTGATCGTCGTCAATCCGCGCAAGGTGCCGGAAAAAGACCTTCAGTCCTTGCTGGAAAGACTGAAAAAGACGCCAGGGAAGGTGGACTATGCGTCGACCGGTTCAGGCACTTCCCAGCATCTGGCTGGTGAGTTGTTCAAGCTGAAGACAGGCGCGAAAATTACCCATGTACCGTATCGCGGTACCGGTCCGGCGCTGCAGGACCTGGTTGCCGGACACGTCGACATGATGTTCGATACCTTGGCCGGCTCGTCGGCGTTCATCAAGAGCGGTCAACTCAAGCCGCTGGCTGTCACCACCAAGGAGCGGGTCGCCGGATTTGAATCGGTACCGACCGCAACGGAAGCCGGCGTGCCGGATTACGTGGTCTCAAGCTGGTACGCGCTGTTTGCCATCAAAGGCACGCCAAAGCCCATGATTGATCGCATGATAGTTGAGGTCGAAAAAGCCTTGGCGCAGCAGGACATGAAAACAAAATGGACAACCATGGGCGCAACCAGCCGTAAGCTGACTGGCGCAGAGTTTGGCACCTTCGTCCATAGCGAGACCTTGCGTTGGGCCGATGTCGTCAAAAAAGCCAATATCCGTCTGGATTGATAGCGGACGGCCGCCCCGTCGCACACTTATCGGACTGACCACGGCCTGAGTCTCCGAAGGCTTGCCGGCGATCGTGACCGTCACCCTGGCGCGGGGCGTGCAGCGCATGGCCCGACCAGGCGCTGGCGCACACCGGCAGCCCAGATCAACCAGTGCTACCGAGTCAACCAGGAAAATATTGCCTAAGGCTTGGAATTAATTGGTGCGGCTGGCGGGGATCGAACCCACGACCCTTGGCTTCGGAGGCCAATACTCTATCCACTGAGCTACAGCCGCATAGGAGGAACTGCTGGTACTGCGAAGAGGGATGCAGGATACCGGGTTTCGCGTCCTTAGTCCACGGAAAGACCGTTTTGCGTGCCAAACGGCTGACCTTGCGTCTATAATCAAAGGTTTTCGATGTTGCGGGAATGAAAGGGTCCGGATGCCCGGGGTTCCTTGCGCGACACGGCACGATTTTCAAAAATAGTCTTGAGGAAACAATGAGCGACGCACACAACGAGCACCAATCCGCCATCAGAACCCCGAAGCAACTGATCGCCGCCATCGTGGCCGGTTTTCTCGTCCCGATCATCGCGATCATCCTGCTGGTGCAATACGTCGCCAGCGATTCCAAGGTTGGCGCAGGATCCGGCGGCCAGACTCCCGAGGCAATCGCCGAACGCTTAGCGCCGGTGGCTGACCAGGGCTTCACTCTGAAAGACGTCAACGCACCGCGCGTGCTGCAGACCGGCGAAGCCGTCTACAAGTCGGCTTGCATGGCTTGCCATGACACCGGCGCTGCCGGCGCACCAAAGCTTGGCGATGCTGGCGCATGGTCGGCCCGTATAGCCCAAGGCTACGATACCTTGCTCAAGAACGCGATCGCAGGGCTGCGCGGCATGCCGGCAAAGGGCGGCAACCCTGATCTGGATGATGTAGAAGTGGCACGCGCCGTGGTGTACATGACCAACAAGTCGGGCGCCAAGTTCAAGGAACCAGAAGCACCGGCGGCACCAGCCGCAACAACAGCTGCGGCCGCAGCCGCTGAAGCTGCACCGGCAGCCGCAGCGGTTGCCGCAGCACCGGCAGCGGCCGCTGCGCCCGCTGCGGCACCGGCAAAGCTGACCGCCGCGGATGGCAAGAAGCTGTACGAGGCTGCATGCGTGGCTTGCCATGGTGCAGGTATCGCAGGGGCGCCGAAGTTTGGCGACAAGGCGGCCTGGGGGCCACGTATCAAGCAGGGCAACGCCGTGCTGTACGAGCACTCGATCAAGGGCTTCCAGGGCAAGGCCGGCATGATGCCCGCCAAGGGCGGGTCCTCAGCGTCGGATGATGAAGTCAAGGCGGCTGTGGATTACATGACGGCGGCAGCGAAGTAAGTTCAAGGCTTCGCTCACACCAAGAAAAGCCGGCTTCGCGCCGGCTTTTTTGCGTCTGGCGCTCGCTTGTAGTGAGCGCTTCCACGCGACCGGCGGGCAAGCTGGCCAGGCTAGGTGAGCTTGTTGCGGCGACGCCAGGCGTGGGCATCCGGGTGGTCGTCAAGATGCGCGATCAGCCGTGTTTTCTGGGCCTGGCTCAGCGCTGAGTCCATGATCATTCCCGGCCATGTGCGCATGGCGCGGTCGACCGTGTCGCGCAATACGGCGGTCATGCCGATTTCCGGCAATTCCCAGATGTTAGCGAGTTGGCGGACTATGGAGGGGGTAAGTACCCGCTTACCAGTTTGTCCCGGCAGGAACCGCAGGCCATGTCCCTGTCCGTCAATATAGGCGCCGTAGGCCACGATATCGTAGGCGGGCGATAGCCGGGCCTTGCCATCGAGCCCGTATAACAGGGAGAAGTTCTTGGTGTGGGCGTCGTAGTTGCCGAGCAATTCGTTGACCTTCACGCGGCGCAGCAACTCCAGCACATCGGCCGCGCCATCCGGCGAAACTTCCAGCAGGACCAGTCCGATCGAGGCGTAGTCGCCCTGGTATTTGTCCTCGGGCGACAGGCCGAGAGCCTGGGCGAAGTCTTCCATGTGCAGGCGCCCGGTGGGGGTCGGTGCGTCACGGTCGAAGCGGCGAACCAGCAGGAAATTGCGGGCGTCGTCACGCAGCGTGAACGGCAGCTTGTCGGCGATGGCGCTCAACGGCTGTAACTGAGCCTGGCAAACCCTGACGCCGGCGGCGGCTGCCAGCAGCAAGGATGTGTGCTCGACTTCCGGCAGGCCCTGGTAGTCCGATGCGGGGAGCTTGGCAATGAAGTGGGCGCCGCCGCTAGCTGTGGAAGAGCGCATTACATAGCGCCCGCCCGCTGCCTGGACCAGGTCCACCTTTGGCTGTACGCCGGAAAGGGAGACGGCCTGCGGCGTCGGGAGTTGATCGGAGCTGTACTCGAAGCTGTCGTGCCCTTGGGTCAGCAAGCGCCGCATGCGGGCGTCGTCCAGCTTTTCGGGCAGGGCCCAGACATCGCCGGGCAGGTCCTCGCCGCAATAGGACAACAGGCTCATTTCGTCGTCGACATCGATGCCGGCGTCGGCGATCAACTGCTTGCGCAGTACGCCTTCCGGCAGCAAGTTGCGGAAAAACACCGGCAAGCGCCGTTTCCCGCCACCAAACCGGACGTGATCGGGCGGCTTGATCAGCTGCGCTCGTACCTGTTCTTCGGTACCGCCAGACAGCAGCACCGACAAGTTCGCGCGCTGCGGGTCGAGCGCGTATTCGTCATCGAACTGGAAGTAGACGCGACCGTCGTCCAGGTCGAACAAGGTGCCGACATCGGCCAGGCCAAGCCTGATGCGCAATGCCCGCAGCTGGCTCATTGGCCACCCTTGCCGCGCGCCAGCCTTTCTGAAATGCGCAATTGCAAGCCGGTCAACTGCTCGCCATAGGCGGCCTCGGCCGAGGCGGCGGTTTCCCTGGGGGTCAGCACAATGTCCAGCCCGAGCTGCTCGCATAGTGCGAGCAGGGTATTGAGCTCGACATTGCCGGTGCCTTGTTCCAGTGCGGACAAGGTGTTGCGGTGGACGCGACTTTTTTCGGCCAGCGCCGATGCGCTCAATTGCTGCCGCTGCCGCGCAGTCCTTATTTTGCTGCCGATGTCGAGCAAGGTCGTCATGCTGGTTTAAATAGGCAAAATATTGATTTGCCTATTATAGACAGCATGCATCGCAATGCAAGAAATTGCTTAATCAAATAGGCAAAAATCTTGTTTGCCTATTTGAATGGGCACTGCGGTCAGCATGCAATGCAAGTGCGGCCGGGCCAGCCTGCCGCGCTTGCCGGCATGATGGCTATCGGGATGGGGCGGGCTGCGGTGCTTGCGCGGTTGCCTGCTGCTCGGCTACGTAAATCTCCACGCGGCGATTGCGCGCACGATTGGATTCCGTGTCGTTGGCCGCCAGCGGCTCATGCGATCCGCGACCGTCAATGGCGAAGCGATTGGATGCCACACCACGGCTGACCAGATAGTCACGGGTACGCGCGGCACGATTTACCGACAAGGGGTCGTTGATCGCATCGCTGCCGGTGTTGTCGGTATGGCCGACTATATTGATGCGGGTACCGGTATTTTCGGCCAGCGTGCTGGCAAATTTATCGAGCACAGGCCTGAAATTGGGCTTGATGTCGGAGCGGCCGCTATCGAACGAGATATCGCTGGGGATTTCTACCTTGATGCGGTTGTCCTGTGTCTGGGTGACCTGTACGCCCGTGCCTTGCGTGGCCTGCTGCATTTGCCGCTTCTGCTGCTCCATACGGCTGGACCAGATGTTGCCGGCAACCGCGCCCGCTGCCCCGCCAAGCACGGCGCCAGTAGCAGCCCGGCCACCACCGCCGCCACCCGTCGCTGCACCCAGTACCGCGCCAACGCCAGCGCCGATGCCGGCACCCATGGCAGTGCCGCGTTGGGTTTGGTCCATATTGGCGCAGCCAACCGCCAAGGTAGAGGCGATCAGGACAGCCGTCACTGTTTTGCGCATGGGAATCTCCGCTTGATGATGGTTTCGTTATTTGTTTTGAATGATTGTTGTCAGACTTGCCCGGGAAACGGAAGTTCTGGCTCCTGCCGCGCAGCACCGTGTGGCGTTTGCCCGGAGTATTACGCCGACACCGGACTCAGGGAAGCGGTGTGCTCTGATCTATCGGCGGCATGCCACCGGCCTGGATTTGCTCGCTGGCCTCTTTGCGTCGCTTCTTTGCCGCGATGCTGCGCCAGCTGGCGTATCCGGCGGCGCCGACCGCCACCGCGATCCCGGCAGGCATCAGCAGATGACGGCGCGATAGAAAACCGACCGCCTTGGCAAGCACCGGCAACAATAGCGCCAGGCGACCGTTGAATATCCCGCTCGACAGGCCGTCGAGCGTGAATGCATTGCGCGCCATATCGGCACTGCTGTTTACCACATGCGCAACGGCGCTCTTCAGGAGCACATCGCGATGCAGGTTGGCCGTCAGCGATTGCTGCGCCTCCAGGATGCCCAGCCGAAACAACTGGCCCTGGACGATCAGGAACCGCTTGCGCTGGTCTGCCTCTTGTTGCTGTGCCGTTTTCATCTGGTCGGGGGCTCCGTGATCAAGTGAGCGAACATCACAGAAGTGAATCGCGGTCGTTGCGCAACTCGGCCATGGTGGCCGGCAAGGACAGCTTGTGCTCGCGCAGGATGGACTGCGCCTGCTTGAACAGCACAAACGCCGCCACCGTAAAGACCAGGCCCAACAGCGCGAGTATGGTCCAGCCCATCGCGGGCCAAGCGAGAACCACGATCAGCATTGACCAGAAGGCCAGCGCAAACCATGCGGCAATCGCGCCAAGCGCACCGAACAGGATGAGCTTCTGCACATTAACCCGGATTTCACCGATTTCGAGTGCGGCAAGCTCGATCCGGGAAATCACCAGCCCCAGCGCATTACGAGCCAGCGCGGTGGCGCTGGCGAACAGGCCGGGCTGTCGCCCGGGTTCGTCCTGTGTCTGCATGAACAGCGCTTACTTGCGTGCGATCAGCACGCCAACCAGCAGGCCCACGCCGGCTGATATGGCAACCGCCTGCCATGGGTTTTGCCGCACATAACCATCGGCAGAGTCGGCGATTTCCTTGCCGGCTTCAATCGCTGCTGCCTGCAGCTCCTTGGCCTTGCCGCTGGCCTCGTCCAGCATGGCCATGCCGCGCGCGCGCAGGTCGTCCGCCTTGACACCGGTGGCGCTGGTTGCTTCGCGAAACAGTGCCTGCGCGTCGCGCAGCAATGTACCGAAATCGTTACGGACTGTCTTGAGTTGTGATTCCATCATGATGATTTCTCCTGGTTACGGGGATTGTTTTTACGCGGATCAACCAATGCCTGGGAGACGCTATTCTATATTGTAGATGCGGCCATTTGTCCGTAAAACAAGTGTCGCTCAGACACCCGGGGTACAGTCGTCGCAGTGTTCGATCGGCGGCGGCGGCTTCGACATCTGGTCGCGCGCGTCTTTCAAAGCGGTGCGCAATCCTTCTTCGATGACAGGATGATAAAACGGCATGCGCAGCATTTGTCCGATCGTCATCTCGTTTTGCAATGCCCATGCAAGCAGATGACCGAGATGTTCGGCACGTGGCCCGGCCATTTGCGCGCCGAGCAAGCGACCCGTGCTGCGCTCCGCATACACATGCAGTGCGCCATGGTTTTCGCCGATGACCCGGCTGCGCCCCTGGTCTTCGAACGAGACCCGCCCGATTACGTAGTCCGCATCCTGCAACTGCTTCCAACGGGGTCCGACCTGGGTCAATTGCGGCTCGGAAAAGGCGATCGAGAATGGCACATGGCGCAGTGCCGGCCGCATGTTCGGCCAAGCCCCCGCATTGTCACCGGCGATCCGGCCCTGGTCGACCGCCTCGTGCAGCAGGGCACGCTCATTGCTGGCGTCGCCTGCAATGAAAATGGCGCTGGCGCCGCATTGCATGGTGGCGGGATCGAATACCGGTACACCATTGTCGCCCAGCGCCAGGCCGGAATTCGCGAGGTCCAGCTGATCGACATTCGGAACACGCCCGGTAGCCGACAGGACATGGCTGAAATGCTCGGTGGTTTCAACGCCATGGCGATCGCGCACGGTCAGCGCAACGCCTTGCGCAGTGCGCTCGCTACGGACCAATTCTGTCTGCAGGCGCAGGTCAAGCTCGCGGCTGAAGATAGTGGTCGCCAGTTTCGCCAGCGCCGGATCGTCCAGTTGCCCTGTCGTATCGGCGCGTCCGAACAACACGACGCGCACACCCAGCCGATGCAGTGCCTGGCCGAGCTCGAGGCCAATGACACCAACGCCGACAATGGCAACGGATTCCGGCAATGTGGGCCAGTCGAAGACATCGTCGCTGGTAAAAAGCCGGTCTGCGGCTGCTTGCAGTTCGGGCGGAATGAACGGACGCGAGCCCGTCGCAATGACCACGGCCCTTGCGTTGACGACGGTGTCTTCGCCGACCTGCAGGCGGGACGGGTCGAGGAAGCGGGCCTGCCCCATCAGTCGCCATTCGGGGGCAATTGCCTCGGTGCTGCCGACCACACCACCGACGAAGCGGTCGCGCTCTTCGCGTACGCGCCGCATCACGGCCGCACCATCGATGCGGGGGTCGCCGGCGTGCACGCCAAATACATTTGCGTGGCGCACGCCGTACGCAGCCTGGGCAGCGGCAATCAACAGCTTGCTGGGCATGCAACCCACGCGCGCGCAGGTCGTACCGTACTGCGCCTGCTCGATCAACACCACGCGCTCGTGGTGCAGGCGTGCGGCGCGAAACGCAGTCAGGCCGGCGCTACCTGCGCCGATCACGGCGACATCGACTGATAGCTGGTTCATGGAGAGCTGTGCATCCCGCTCAAAAGCGGGATCCTGGATACACGGCCTTTCAGTATGCACCCGACCCGATCATTGCGCTCGCTCGAACAAACGGCGTCGGCGCCATTGCCGCCATCGATACGGGAACATGCCGCCGCTGCATCGGCCACTGGCCGCCCGAGCCCGTGCACATCGTGCCTGCGCACTTTTCTACCAGGGAACCAGAATCCTAGCGAACCAGCGCACCGCTCTTGCTGACAACGGTCAATTCAACATAGCGCGAGCCAATATGATTATTGGCCGAGAATCTGATCGGATATCCACCCAGGTTCAGCTCTCCGAGCCCTTGCAGGGCCTGGCGGATCGATGCCCTGGTGGGCGACTTGCCGGCCTTGCGCAGCGCGGCGACCAGCACTTTGGCGTTCATGAAGCCCTCCATCGATGGATACGAGTAGGGCACGCCCTTTGCATAGCGGCTCATCAGCGACTGGTACTCCGATACCAGCGGCAAGGTGGCACTGTACGGAAACGGGAAAACCTGCGAAATGCCGACGCCCTGCGCGACAGTTGCACCGACCGCCTTGGTCATGCCCTCCACGTTCGCGGTCGAGATATTGAAAAGAAAGCCACGGCCGCCGCCCGCACGGTATTGCCTGACGAACTCGGCGGCGGGCGCAGTGACGGCAATCATCACGACGGTGTCCGGATCAGCTGCCAGTACGTCCTTCACGGCATTGCCCACGTCCGTGGAATAACGCTCATAGGAAACCCGCGCCGCCACGACAATATTGCGTAGCCGGGCGGCGTCTTCCAGCGCACGCACACCGGCGTCGCCAAACGGATTGTCTTCATGGAAAACAGCAATACGCTTGGTGCCCAGGCCAGCCACATGGCGAACAATGGCGTCGACTTCCTCGGCGTAGCCGGCGCGCAGATGAAATACATTGGCGTTGTGCGGCTCACGCAGCAGGCGCGCGCCAGTGGACGCACCAACGATGGCCAGCGGCGTGTTGTCGAACAGGTGCTGCTTGAACAGCGCCGACACGTTGTCGGTGCCGTAGTAACCGGTCAGCGCGAGCACCTGCGGATTGGCGATGAATTCCCGTGTGTTCTTGACGGTGGCGTCGATCTTGAAAGCATCATCCAGGACCACGTGGACCAGTTTGTGGCCGTTGACGCCGCCTTCGGTGGTGTTGATGTGCTCGAAGTAGATGCGCGTGCCAAGCGCCAGCCCGTTGCCGGCGGCGGCCGCCTCGCCAGTCAGGGGGGCGGATTGGCCAATGACCACATCGGCCTGCGCTGCGAAAGATGCAGCACCGGCAACCACACAAATGAATTCAGCCAGGAGTTTTTTGATGCGCACGATTGGTCTGGATGGCGTGATGGGAGCGCCATTTCAACAGAATCAATTCGCCACATCCAGCGTGCCTTTGAAGTGTTTATTTTTGACCGAAAAGTGCTGTGCGAACGCAAAATATTTCTCTGAAAAACGAACATCAATTCATTGATCGAACTCATGAAAATGAAGTGTTCTGCTATCGAAACTATTGCTGGTGTGTGGGGGGATAATTTGTATCAATGTTCTGATAACGCACGCGATACCAGAGCATGCCAATCCATTCGTGCAGCGCATAGCGGCTACGTTCAAGGGTGCCGGATTGCGGCAGGAAGGTCTTCAGCGTCAGGGCTTGCGGCCCACTGGCGATATTGGTCGGCGCGGGCACGACATCGAGACCGGCGGCGGAGAAAATGCGGCGCGCGCGCGGCATGTGGATGGCGTCGGTCACCAACAGTACGCGCTTGATACCGGCTCGCTTGAGCAAGCCCGCGCTGTTCAATGCGTTTTGCGCGGTATTGTCGGAGCGCCCTTCTTCCCATCGCACTGGCACCTTGAAGCTGTCGCGCAGTGCGCGGGCCATCAGCAGCGACTCGGGCTCCTCGCGGCCATCGGGGCTGCCGCCGGTAACCAGGATCGGCAGGCCGGTCTGTTGATGCAGCCATGCACCGTAGCGCAGTCGCCCCAGCGTTGAGCCGTTGGGCTGGTCGAGGCCGCCGTATTCTTGCGCCGCCACGATGCGATCGCCGCCAAGTATCACGATGGCATGGGCGTGGGCTTCGTGTGCGCGCGTAAGTGGCGGCGATTCGGATTCAAGCAAGCGGGGTAGCCAGGCCGCCGTCAACGGCGTGGACAATACCGTCAGCAGCACCAGGGACAGCGTCACCAGCACGCGGCCGGCGAATCGGTGGCGCGTGCGCAGCAATGCGCCACCGGCTGCGGCAATCAGCAACAGGGAAAGCGGCGGCAGCAGTATCGCGCTGATGAGGCCGATCGCGAGTACGCTCGCGCTCAATCGGGAATTCCAGCGGCGTCTTGCGCCGCTATCAAGGCCGCGAGTTGGTCGGGCGGCAAGGGCTTGCCAAACAAGTAGCCCTGGAATTCGTCACAACCTTGCGCACGCAAGGATTCAAATTGCGCCTGTGTCTCCACGCCTTCGGCGATGGTGATGAAACCCAGGCTCTGTCCCAGCTGGATGATGGCCGTCACGATGGCAGACGGCCGTCGGCCATCCCGCGGTTGCTTGCGGCATCCATGAAACCCTGGCGTAGCCGCTCATGCCCGCCGCGTGCTGCCTCGGGCACCAGCAGATCAAGGCTGGTGCCGACCAGGCTACCCGGCTCGTAGCCAAACATGCTGTCGGCACGCGAGTTGGCCAGCACGATGCGGCCCTTGTCGTCCACCATGATCATGGCGTTGGGCGATGCTTCGACGGCACTCTGGAAGCGGTTGGCCTCACGCTTGCGCTCGGTGATGTCGGTATGGGAGCCGACCAGCCGGAGCAATTGCCCGCGCTCATCGAACTGCTTCTCACCCCGTGAAGTTGAACTGGAACATTGGAATCCGGACATTATTTGGGGCGTCGATTAATTCCCAATGACCAATAGCAAACAAACCGCCACTTGTCAAAAAATCCAAACTCGGAGTCTTGTGAATAAAAAAGCGACGAATTTTGCAACTGACGGCATTCCCGGATTACGCACTCCGGCTCGTTCAATACGCCTACCCGCATTGCCAAAGCCACAATTCTTCACGAACAGCGTGGTACTCTAAAGCAACTGGGCCCTTGATGGCCTGTCGGGGATCTGCGCAGCAAGTACCGAGCAAACCAGGGCACCGCCTACAACGAAATTACCGCAACTGCACTTGATGTCCAGCTTTGACCTTCGCGCCATAAACTTGATGACAGGCGTCATGTGCGTCGTCTTGGGCATCGTCATCCTAGGCGTGCGGCACAATTTTCCCGGGACACTCAAGGGACTTGGCCTATGGGGCTTGGGTCCGCTGCTGGGCATGCTCGCCACGCTTTTTTTTGGCCTGGACGGACTGATTCCTCACAGCGTGGCCGTGATCGGTGGCAACGCCTTTGCGTTTTGCTCGTGCGGTCTTCTGTATTTCGGCAGTCAGTGCTTTTTCGAACAAAAGGTCACGTGGCGCTTTTGGGGCGGCCTGGGAATCATCAGTTTAAGTGGACTGGCGTTCTTTCTGCTGGCCCAACCGGACTATCGGATCCGCGTCGCGATCTTCGCCTGCACAGTGGGCCTACTGTTCGCTGGGCACACCCGCCTGCTGCTGCGTCATGGGCGCGGTTGGGCGGCCAGGTTCACCATGGTTGTGATGGGGGTGCAAACCAGTATCGTAATAGTGCGCTTGGTCGCCATTTATTGGATCGACAGGGCAGACACAAACCACTTCACGCCCACCCTGATTCATACCCTCTACCTGGTCAGTTTCAGTTTCATGGTGTTGCTCTTCCTCGTGGGCGCGCAGTTGATGGCCAGTGAGCGCATACGCGCCGAATTCGAGCATCTCGCCACCTACGACAGCCTGACTGGCGCCTTGAACCGGCGGGTGCTGCAGCTCGCCGGCGAGCAAGAGCTGCTGCGCTGGCAGCGTTATGGACAATCTTTTGCTGTGCTGCTGCTGGACATTGATCATTTCAAGCAAATCAATGACCGATACGGGCACCTGGTAGGTGACCAGGTTCTGAAGCGATTCGTGGCCACGTTGCGCCGCCCCCTTCGCAAGAGTGATCTCGTAGGACGTTACGGTGGTGAGGAGTTCGTGGTTTTGCTGCCCGTTACCGACCTGAGCACTGCCCTCGCGCTTGGCGAACGTGTCCGTGCCGCAGTCGAAGCGACGCCAGCCGGCCCAGGTGCGCCCGCTTGCACAACGAGCGTTGGCGTGAGCTGCGTCCAAGCGGGGGATACCAGCTTTGACGCCCTCATTGCGCGGGCTGACCAGGCGCTATATAAAGCGAAAGCCGAGGGCCGCAATCGCGCACTGATGCTCCAGCAAGAGACCCAGTGAGCGCGCATTAATCAAGCTTTGCAACATGAGGGGCCGCAGGCGGCTTTCTCCACTCCGGAAACGGAAATGCCCGCTTGCGCGGGCATTTGTATGTTTGGCGGAGTGGACGGGACTCGCCTACACATTGCAGGCCGCGGATTCGCTTGCAAGCGAATCCCTTCTCGCTCCGCCGAAAGCCGCGCAGGCGGCTTTCTCCACTCCGGAATTGGAAATGCCCGCTTGCGCGGGCATTTGTATGTTTGGCGGAGTGGACGGGACTCGAACCCGCGACCCCCGGCGTGACAGGCCGGTATTCTAACCAACTGAACTACCACTCCATTGAGCCC
>NZ_JAUSNH010000211.1 GCF_030645335.1 Lacisediminimonas sp.
CGAAGGCAGCGCTGTAGCAACCGTCTTCGCGATCCTTGATGGTCTTGCTGCGGCCGCTGCTGTCATAGGACCAGCCGTGGTACTGGCAGACATGGAAACGGGCATTGCCCTGCGCTTTCTGGCACACCACCGCGCCGCGGTGCCGGCAGGTATTGAGGAAAGCGCCAATCGTGCCATCCGCGCCGCGCGACACCAGCACCGGATTGCGGCCGATCCAGGTCGTGAAGTAGTCGTGGGCGTCGGGAATCTGCGATTCGATCCCGAGGAATACCCAGGTGCGCTCGAAAATGTAGCGCATCTCCAGCTCAAAGATTTCCGGATCGCGGTAAACGTCGCGATGTACGGTGAACTGCCCATGCGCAATGTCGTCAACCACCAACTTGCGCAAATCGGCTGCCTGCATGTCCCCTCCTGCTTGCGCTCGGTTTGCAGTTCCGGATCTGTCGCCCGGTACTGCGGCTTGCCTGTTCGTGCTTCCCTGCTGCTGCGCCTGTCAGTGTAGAACAGCCCCTATCCGAACAAAAACAAAAAGAATATCTGGATTAAGAAGGAATGCTTCAGAATCCGCGCGGCGATTATTGCGCAGATTATTGCGCGCCCAGATTGAATGCGCGCAGCCGGATCAGGCCATGCACCGCCTGCGTCAGGGGCACCGCGACGCCGAGCCGCGCGCCGACTGCCAGCACCGCACCGGTCAGCGATTCATGCTCCATCGGACGCTTGCCCTCCAGGTCTTGCAGCATCGACGGCTTGACCACGCCCAGTGCGCGGCCGCGAAGAAGCCGTTGCCCGGGGTCTTCGCCGGTGTCCAGGCCAAGCGCCTGGCCTACCGCGATCACCTCCTTCATCAGGCCAAGCAGCAAGTCATGTACATCGGCATCGGCCAGCATGCGATCGAGCGAGGCCACTGCCAGTGCACTGACCGGGTTGAAGCTGGCGTTGCCGATCAGCTTGGTCCAGATATCGCGCCGTATGTCGCTGCTGCGCATGCAATTGAATCCGGCCTGTTCCAGCAGAAACTGCAAGTCCTGCGAACGCTGCGACAGGCTGCCGTCCGGCTCGCCAAGATGCAGGTCCCAGCGGCCGGTGTGCTGGACCACGCCCGGTTCTGCGACATAGGCCGTCGGGTAGACCACACAGCCCAGCACCTGCTGCTGCGCAATGGCGGCGGCAATCCGGCCGCCCGGGTCCACACCTTCGAGGCGCATGCCTTCGAGCGCACCGCCGAAGCCCGAAAAAAACCACCAGGGCACGCCATTCATGGCCGGCACCACCACCGTATCGGGACCGATCAGCGGTGCCAGTGCAGGCAGGGAGTGCGGCAAGCTGCAGGTCTTGACGGCAATGATCACCACGTCCTGCACACCCAGGCTGGCGCTGTCGCTGGTGGCCGGCAGTTGCACGCTGCTTTGCTCTCCCTCGCAGCGCAATACCAGGCCATGGCGCTGTATCGCTTCCAGGTGCGGACCACGCGCGACAACCGACACTTGCGCCTCGGTGCGCTGTGCCAGGCGGGCGGCCATCAGCCCACCGATTGCGCCGGCGCCAAAAATAGTTATTTTCATGCTGCAAACTCCCTTGCTGGCGACACTGTGTTTCGTGGCCAGTGCAAGCACCGGCTACCGAAATTGAAATTGGAAATCGAGAATCCGTGCATCCAACCCGATCCGCCATGGTACCCGCAGGCACCGGAATCCGTTGCAGGTGCGAAAATGGCGGATGGACAATGCATTGCGCGGTGGAGTTGGCCTGCTGGCGGACGCCAGAATTGCCGGCCCGCAGCAGACCAGCAGCAGTGCGGCGGCCATTTCGCCAGGTCAAATTGCAGCCGGGAAGCTTGAACAAATGTAATCTTGCCGGCTCCAATCGGCGACAGCAGGTTCAATGAGCGCAGCAGCGAACAAGACAGCGAACGGAAAAGGGAACGACCGGATGGGTGTACCGCACCTGCAGCCAGCGCCAATGCGCCAGCGCCAGCCAGCACGGCCGGCGCTGGCGTTGTTGCTGACGCGGGCCGTGTTCCTGCTATTGCTATTGTCCGCCGGCAACGCACGCGCCTACCAAGTCGTGATCGACACGCCGGCGCCGCTGCAGGATGTGCTGCGCCAGTTCCTCGACCTGTCGCGTTACAGCCAGCGCGCCGACCTGAATGAAGACCAGTTCAGCTTCATGCTGGCCACTGTCGAAGAACAGGTGCAGGAACTGGCAGCGACCGAAGGCTACTTTTCACCGAAAACCCGGATCGATGTAAAAGGCGCAGGCGCCAGCGCCGTGGTCAATATCAGCGTCGAGCCCGGTCCCCGTACCGTGATTGCCGCCACCAGCATCAACGTCACCGGCGCTGCCACCACCGAAGCGCCGCAGCAGGCGGCACGGGTGCGCAACAGTTGGGGATTGCGCGCCGGCCGGCCGTTTCGCCAGGAGGACTGGGACAGCGCCAAGGAACGCGGCTTGCGCATCCTGCAGAGCCAGCGCTTCGCGTCGGCCGAAATCGCGCAATCGCGCGCCGAAGTGCACGCAGGCAACGCCCAGGCCAGGCTGAGCGTGACCTATGACAGCGGCCCGGTCTACACCATCGGCGCGCTGCAGATCAGCGGCACCAGCCGCTATCCGGACAGCATCATCCACAATGTCAATCCGCTGCGGCAAGGCGAAGCCTATGATGCCGAGCGCCTGCTGGAGCTGCAACGGCAAATCCAGTCGACGCCCTACTTCAGCAATGCGACGGTCGAACTCGTGCGCGACCGCACACGGGCAAACGGCGCGCCGGTGGAAGTCAAGGTCAGCGAATTCCCGGCCCAGGTCGTGCGCGGATCAGTCGGCTACACCACCGATACCGGCGCCCGGCTGCAAGGACGCTACGGGCACAACAATACCTTCGGCCGGGCCTGGGTGTTCGACAGCCAGCTCAACCTGGAACAGCGCCGCCAGCTGGGCGCGCTCGGGCTGTCGATGCCGCCCGACGATGCGGCCTTCGTCAACAACGTGCATACCTCGCTGGAGCGCACGACGCTGGCCGGCATCGACCTGCGCAGCCGGCGCGTGGGCCTGCGGCGCTGGCGCAGCACGCAGAAATATGACCTGGCATGGACCCTGGAGTATTACAGCGACGAGTTGCAGCAACTGAGCGGCGCGGCGCTGCCCACCAATATCGCGGTGCAGCCGGGAATCCAGCGTGCGCTGGTTGCCGGCGGCCGCTGGACCCGGCGCCAGCTCGACAGCCTGGTGTTCCCGCGCGACGGCCATGTGCTCAGCGTGGAGGCTGGCGCCGCATTGCAAGGGGCCTTGAGCGATCAGAGTTTCGTTCGGGTGCTGCTGCGCGGGAAAAAATACCGTCCAGTGGGCCGCCGCGACCTGGTCCTGCTGCGCGCCGATTTCGGCGCCGTGATCACCAAGGGCGGCGACGCGTCGATACCGGCGTCCTTGCTGTTCCGCGCCGGCGGCACTGACTCTGTGCGCGGCTATACCTACCAGAGTATCGGCAACGAGCAGAACGGCGTGGTCTATCCGACCCGCTTCCTGGCCGCCGGCAGCGCCGAATACCAGCACTGGCGCAGCCGCAACTGGGGCGGCGCCGTGTTCTATGACGTCGGCACCGCCACCGGCAACTGGCCTGAACGCGCGTTTTTCCATGCAGTGGGCGTGGGCGCGCGCTGGCGCAGTCCGGTGGGCACCATCAACGCCGACTTGGGCTACGGCATACAGCGACGGCAGTTGCGCCCGCATATCTCGCTGGGCATCGCTTTCTGAACGCCATGCGCAAAGCCAAGCGACCTGAGCCGTCCGCTTCCCCTCCCCCAGCGGCAACGCATGGCGCACACCAGCCGCCACGACGCCGGTGGCGCAGCACGCTGGCCGCCTTGTTACTGCTGGCGCTGTCACTGGCGGCGGTGACGGCGTTCCTGTTCACCACCGAAGCCGGCGCCCGGCTGGCATGGCGCCTGGCAAGCGGTCTCGTGCCCGGGCTGTCCGGCGAGCTGCAGCAAGGCACGCTGGCCAGGGGCATCGCCTTGCGCAATGTCCGCTTTGAGAGCGCCGGCAGCAAGCTGGCCGCCGACCGCATCGACGGCCGCTGGACGGCGACCCTGCGGCCGCTGGCGCTGACGGTGGAATCGATCGAGATCGGCACGCTGGACGTGACGCCGGTGCCGACCCCGGACCAGGTGCAGGCGCCACCGCGCCAGTTGCGGCTGCCGTTTGCGCTGGACCTGCGCCGCGCGGGCGTGGGCCTGCTGCGCCTGCACCTGGCCAGCGGGTCGCAAACAGTCAGCGCGATCGACCTGTCGGCCAGCAGCAACCGGGTGCAGCATCAACTGCAACTCAAGCAGGCGCAAACAGCCTGGGGGCCGGCGCGCGCCAGCCTGACAATCGATGGTAGCGGTCCGGTGCTGCTGGAAGGCAACGGCAACCTGGCGGCGCAAATCCTGGACCAGGCATTTGCTTTCGATGTCCTGCTATCCGGACCGCTGGAAAAGCTGGACCTGCAACTGCGCGCCAAGGGCCGGCAGTTGGCCGCCGAAGCGGAAACCGTGGTCACGCCTTACGCACCGTTGCCGTTCGCACGCGCCCGGGTAGCGATTGACCAGTTCGATCCGCGCCAGTTTGCGCCGACTGCACCGCGCGCCAGCCTGCAAGTGCGCGCCACGCTGGAACCGCAGCAGGAGCCCGGCTCGGACGCATTGCGCCTGTCGGGTCCGGTGTCGGTGCGCAATGGCATGCCGGGTCCGCTTGACCGGCAGTTGCTGCCGCTGGTGGCGGCGCAAGCCGAATTGCTGCTGACGCCGGCACGCCAGCAAATGACCGGGCTGCAAATCGATCTGCCCGGCGGCGGCAAGCTCAGCGGCAACGCCACGCTGGAAGGCAGCCAGGGACGCCTGCAACTGCAAGCCAGCAGCGTGAACTTGCGCAATCTGTATGCGCCGCTGCAAGTCACCTCGCTCAATGGCCCGGTCACCATTGACATGGCCGCAGCGAAGCAGCAAGTCGAAGTCCGGCTGAGCGGCAAACCGGTGTCGATCGCCGCCCGGCTGGACCTGACGCCACAGGAAATCGTGCTGCATGAATCGCTGCTGCAATCCGGCCCGGCCGTGCTGCGCGCCAAGGGCCGTCTGGGACGCGGACCGGCAGCAGATTACGCACTGGAAGGCAAGCTGACCGAGTTCGACCCGAATCGTTTTGTCGACCGGACGCAACTGGCTGCCGCCACCAGGGCAGCCGGCATCAGCCAGCGCTGGCAGCTTCCCGGTGGTATCCACATCAACATGGATTTTTCGGTGCGCGGCCGGCTGCAACCGGAGCCGGAAACGGCTTTGGTGTTTGCGCTGCGCGACAGCCGCTACAACAACTTGCCACTGACCGGCGGCGGCAAGTTGCAGATGAAGGGAAAGCAAGTCCTGCCCAGCCAGGTCAAGCTGAATATGGCCGGTAATGATTTGTCGCTGGACGGCAGTTTTGGCCGGCCGGGCGACCTGCTGCGCTTTCGCGTTGATGCCCCCGCGCTGGCGAGCCTCGGGCTGGGCGCCAGCGGACGGCTGCTGGCGCAGGGCACCGTGGCCGGCAGCATCGCGCAACCCAGGCTGGATGCGCAGTGGGAGGCACAACAACTGCAATTTGGCGAACTGCGGCTGGACCAGGGTTCGGGCACGGCGCGGCTCGATGGCCTGCCCGGCGCCAACCCGGCAGCGTCGTTCCGGATTGCGATCAGCGGCAGTGGCGCACGCGGCGGCCCGGCGGCGCTGGAGCGGCTGCAGGCAACGCTGGAAGGCACCAGTGCCGATCACAAATTGAGGCTGGAAGCGAAAGGAAAACTGCGCGGCCAGCCACTGGATTTGCAACTGGCAGCCCACGGCGCGCTCAGCCAGGTCGCAGTGGGCGGCAAGACCGGGCCGGCATGGCAGGGAAGCATCGACCAGCTCGACCACCGCAGCTTTCCGCGCTTGACGCTGCGCGAGCCGCTGGCGCTGCGCGTGTCGGCCGACACTCTGGAACTGGGAGCGGCGCGGATGGTGCTGGAACAGGCCAGCATCGACTTGTCCCATTTGCTGTGGCGCGATGGACTGGTGCGCTCGGCCGGTCGCTTGCAGTCGCTCAACGTCGCCCATCTGCTGGCGCTGCAGCGTGAGCTGACGGGCAAGGAATTACCGCTCTCGTCGGACCTGGTGTTCGACGGCAGTTGGGATGTGTCGCTGGCAGGACGCGCCAGCGGCAGCTTCAAACTGGTGCGCACGCGCGGCGACCTGCGCTTGAAAACAACGCGCGGCGACAATCCGATGGGGATCAACCGGCTCAGCCTGGATGGCAGGTTCGAAGGCGAGCGCTTGCAGGTGGAAGCCGTGCTGGACACTGCCCGGCTGGGCCGGCTCGATGCCGACGGCGCAATCGGACTGGTGCAGCAGCAGCAACTGATGGTGCTGGGTCCGCAATCGACACTGGCCTTGCGGCTGCGCGCCAACGTTGCACGGCTGTCGAACGTGGCATCGATTGCCGGTGGGCGGCTGGCGCTGGAAGGCCGCCTGGACGCCGACCTGCGCGCCGGCGGCACGCTGGCGGCACCGGTGCTTTCTGGCGAGCTGCTGGCGCAAGGTCTGGCGCTGACGCTGTTTGACCAGGGCGTGCGGCTGCATGATGGCACGGCCCGCCTGGCGCTGACCAACAATATGCTGGAATTGCAGGAAGTCCTGTTTCGCGGCGGCCGGGGCACGCTGCGCGCAAGCGGCCGCATTCCACTGGACAGCAACAGTCAGGAACTGGGCGCGAACATCGTCGCCGAACGCCTGCAATTGCTGGCAGATCCATCGCGTCAATTGACCGTTTCCGGCAAGGCGGTGCTGGCAAATCGCGGTGGCCAATTGCAGGTGATCGGCAATTTCACGGTCGACGATGCGCTGTTTAGCCTGCCCGAAAAATCAGCGCCCAGCCTGGGTAGCGATGTCGTCGTCATCGACCGCCTACCTGGCCAGGGCGCAGCGCCAGCCACGGTGGCTGCCAGCGCTGCGACCAAAGGCAGCACTGCGGCCGCGGCACCGCAAGCGCCGGGATTGCTGCCGCCACGGGTTGAACTTGAGCTGGACCTGGGACGCAATTTCCGCTTCCGCGGCTCCGGCGCGGATTTGCGCCTGGGCGGCGCGCTGTCGATCCGCAGCGGTCCCGGGCAAGCGGCGCAGGCGTTCGGCACGGTGCAGGTGGTGGAAGGCACCTACCAGGCCTTCGGCGCCAAACTGGCGATCGAGCGCGGCGTGATCACCTTCCAGGGGCCGTTCGGCAATCCGCTGATCAATATCATTGCGATGCGCCGCGAGCAGGAAGTGCCCGCCGGCGTCCATGTGACGGGCAACGCGCGTCGGCCACGGATCGCCCTGATTTCCGAGCCGGACCTGTCGGAGGAAGAAAAATTGTCCTGGCTGGTATTCGGTCGCGGCACCTCGTCGGGCACCGGTGGCGCCGGACAGGCGCAGGCCGCACTGCAGGGTGCGGCGCTGGGGCTGCTCAACAGCGCCGGTGCTTCGCGCGTTGCCAGCGAGCTGGGATTGAACCAGGTAAAGATCGGCTCCAGCGAATACGCCACGCTGGCCGGGCAACCGGTGGTGACACTGGGCAAGGAGATTTCCAACCGGCTCTATATCGGCTACGAACAAAGCCTGGCTGGGGTTGGCGGCGTGCTCAAGCTGACCTATGAACTGTCGCGGCACTGGTCGGTCGTGCTGTTTGGCGGGACCGTGGCCGGACTGGACCTGTTGTACAGCAAGCGCTTCGACCGCTGGGGCGCGGGCGACAAGGCAGGGTCGCGTGATTAGCGTTGATCGGGTCGATGGAGGCGCATGACGCCCAGGCCCGGCCCGGGGTATATTCCAGCGGCACCGTCTGTAACACCATCAACAATTTATAACCCAGGAGCAGCAATGCTGGCCATCATCGGCGGAACCGGCGTCTATCAAATCGACGGCATGAAATTGCTGGAGACGCTACCGGTCGAAACCCCATTCGGCAAACCCTCGGCGCCGGTGCTGCGGGGGCAGTTCGGCGCGCATGAAATCCTGTTCCTGGCGCGCCATGGCGATGCCCATGCGCACTTGCCGCACGAAATCAATTACCGCGCCAATATTTTCGCGCTCAAGATGCTGGGCGCAACCCAGGTCATCGGCATTTCCGCCGTCGGCAGCCTGCGCGAGGAAATCGCGCCCGGCGAGCTGGCGATTGCCTCGCAATATTTCGACTGGACCCGCGGACGGCGCGCCAGCACATTCTTTGGCGACGGTGTCGCCGGCCACGTGTCGAGTGCGCACCCGATCAGCGAAAACCTGTCCGCCTGGATTGCCGCGCATGCCCGCCAAAGCGGCCTGCGCCTGCACCAGGGCGTGACCTACGGCTGTGTCGAAGGCCCGCGGCTGGGCACGCGCGCTGAAAGCCTGTTCCTGCGCCAGGCCGGCTGCGATATCGTGGGCATGACCAACATCCCCGAAGTGTTCCTGGCGCGCGAGGCGCAAATTTGCTATGCCACCATCAGCGTGGCGACCGACTACGACTGCTGGATGGAAGACCCGGCCAAGCATGTGCAGGCGACGTCGATCTTCACCCTCTACCGCCAGAGCCTGGAAAAGCTGCATGCCTTGCTGGCGACCATGCTGGGCAGCAGCCTGCCCGACGAAGAACCGGCAATCCGCGGCGCGCTGTCGCATGCCATCCTGACGCCGGAACATGCGGTGAGCACGCACAACCGGCAATGGCTGGAGGTGCTGCGCCGCTGATCGCGGGCCCACCGCGTGCCTTTGCCTGCGCCGCTGTAAGGAAAGCGACGTCGATCCGTACTGATACCTGCCTGCCGGCCCGCTGGCGCCCCTTGTCAACCGCTGCGACCAGCAATCCATCGACCACCATGCGTGTTTCCGTCATTGTTCCGGTACT
This sequence comes from Lacisediminimonas sp., assembly GCF_030645335.1. GTDB lineage: Bacteria > Pseudomonadota > Gammaproteobacteria > Burkholderiales > Burkholderiaceae_D > Lacisediminimonas. The sequence goes on from NZ_JAUSNH010000211.1 coordinate 8,902, forward strand.
TGATGAAGCAGCGTCCATCCTGCGCACGCTGGCCAGCGTGCGACCCGCGCGCGGGCAGGACCATGTCGATGTCGAAATCATCCTGGTCGATGGCGGCAGCAGCGACGGCACAGCAGGGCTGGCCACGCCGCATTGCGACCAGGTGATCCATGCCGTGCGCGGCCGGGCAAACCAGATGAATGCCGGCGCCAAAGCCGCAAGCGGCGAGTTGCTGCTGTTCCTGCATGCCGACACGCTGTTGCCGGGCGGCGCGATTGCCCGGCTGGCCGCGCTCGCGGGCGAGGCTGCGCCGGCATGGGGCCGCTTCGATGTCCAGATCGACGGTGCACACCCGATGCTGCGCGTGGTGGCGGCGCTGATGAACCTGCGTTCGCGGCTGACCGGCATCGCCACCGGCGACCAGGCAATCTTCGTCACGCGCACCGCATTTCTTGCCGTGGGCGGCTTCCCGCAGCAGCCGCTGATGGAAGACATCGAAATATCGCGCCGCCTGAAGCGCATCGCGCCGCCGCTGTGCTTGCGCGAGCAGGTCCGCACCTCGGGACGGCGCTGGGAAACCAGGGGGCTGTGGCGCACCATCGCGCTGATGTGGACGCTGCGCTTGCGCTATTGGCTGGGCACGCCGGCAGAACGACTGGCCCGGATTTACCGATGAACGACGGCGAACCACAGAGCCAGCAAACCGGCGGCGGCGACTGTGCCGTGATCGTGTTTGCCAAGGCGCCGCTGCCGGGACTGGCCAAGACCCGCCTGGCACCCGCTTTGGGACAGGCCGGGGCGGCGCGGCTGGCGCTGCGCATGTTGCAACAGACACTGGCGCAGGCCGTGCAGGCAAACATCGGCCCGGTCGAATTGTGCTGTGCGCCCAATGCCGCCCACCCTATCCTGATCGAGGCTGCCGCCGATGCCGGCGTCATGTTGAGCGAGCAGGGCGAAGGCGACCTCGGCCAGCGCATGCAGCGCGCGCTGGCCCGGC
>NZ_JAUSNH010000214.1 GCF_030645335.1 Lacisediminimonas sp.
CGGCCGCGGCACGCTGCTGGGACCGATCATCGGCGCGTTCTCGGTGAATGGCCTGAACAGCTGGTTCACCGGCATGGTCCCGGACCTCTGGTTGTATGCACTGGGCATGCTGTTCATCCTGGTGACCTTGTTCATGCCGCAGGGCATACTGGGACTGGCCAGCAAGCTGCGCCGGGTGACGAAATGACTGAAATACTGCAAGCAAACCAGCCCTATGCCAGCCAGACGGGCGACGCCGCAGCTGAATACGGCCGCGTCAAGCCGGAAGGGGTCGACACCACCCACGGTGCGATCCTGTACCTGGAAGACATCACGGTGTCCTTCGATGGCTTCAAGGCCCTGAACAACTTGTCGCTCGATATCTCGGTGGGCGAACTGCGCTGCATCATCGGGCCCAACGGCGCGGGCAAGACCACGATGATGGATGTCATCACCGGCAAGACCCGGCCCAGCGCCGGCAACGCCTGGTTTGGCCAGACATTTGACCTCACTCGCATGACCGAATACGACATCGCCCATTTCGGGATCGGCCGCAAGTTCCAGCGCCCGACCGTATTCGAGCAGCATACGGTGTTCGAAAACCTTGAACTGGCGATGAAGACCAACAAGCGTGTGCGTCCCACGCTGTTTTTCAGGCTCGACTCGGAGCAGGAAGGAAAGATCGCCGAGATCCTGAAGCTGATCCGGCTGCAGGGGGAAGCATCCCGACTGGCGGGCTTGTTATCGCATGGGCAGAAACAATGGCTGGAAATCGGCATGCTATTGATGCAGGAGCCGCAGTTGCTGCTGCTCGATGAGCCGGTCGCCGGCATGTCGGATGCGGAAACCGCGCGCACTGCGGAGCTGCTCGATGAATTGCGTGGCAAGCACTCGATCATGGTGGTCGAGCATGACATGGCATTTGTCACCGAAATTGCCCGCGGCGGCAAAGTGACGGTGCTGCATGAAGGCGCGGTCCTGGCGGAGGGCAATATGCAACAGGTACAGTCGGACGAGCGGGTGATCGAGGTCTACCTCGGCCGCTAGACCATGGAAAAAAACGCGACCAAAGCGAAAAGAACATCATGCTCAACGTCAGTAAGCTGAACCAGTACTACGGCTCGTCGCATACGCTGCGCGGGGTCTCGCTGCAAGTTGAAAAAGGCGAATGCCTGGCACTGCTGGGTCGCAACGGTGTCGGCAAGACCAGCTTGCTGAAGTGCCTGATGGGCGTGCTACCGGTGGCCAGCGGGCAAGTGCTGTTCGAAGGCCGCGACATCACCAGGCTCAGTCCGCACCAGCGCGCCGGGCTGGGCATCGCCTATGTCCCCCAGGGCCGGGAAATCTTTGCCCGCCTGACAGTGGAAGAAAACCTGCTGATGGGGATGGCGCGCATGCCCGGACGACGCGCTTCGACCATCAACACCGAGGTCTACGAATTATTCCCGGTACTCAAAGAAATGCTGGGACGGCGCGGCGGCGACCTGTCGGGCGGACAGCAACAGCAACTCGCCATCGCCCGCGCACTGCTGGCCGAACCCAAACTGATCATCCTGGACGAACCGACCGAAGGCATCCAGCCATCGATCATCAAGGATATCGAGCGCGTGATCCGCTTGCTACGCCAGCGCGGCGACATGGCGATCCTGTTGTGCGAGCAATACTTCGACTTCGCGCAGGCATTGGCCGACAAATTCGTCGTGCTGTCGCGTGGCGAAGTGGTCGCAACAGGCCTCCAAGAGCAGATGGATAGCGAGGACGTGAAGCGGCACCTGGCGGTATAGTGCTGGGCATGGAAAAACTCGCCGGATTCGACACAGCCGCAACACCTGGCGCGCCCGACAGCCAGTCACAGCCGTGGCACGCGCGGCTGGCGCTCGGCTTCGCCGACGACCACGGCACGACGCGCCTGGTGGATCGCCGCCACAGCGGCCCGCTGCGCGTACAAAAACCCCTTTATCCGGAATCGCCAGCGGTTTGTCACGCCATCGTCGTGCATCCGCCCGGCGGCATTGTCGGTGGCGACCAATTGTCGGTCGCGGTCGAAGTTGGCGCGCATGCCGGCGCCTTCCTGTCATCGCCGGGCGCAGCGAAATGGTATCGCGCCGGTGGCCGCATCTCGCGCCAGCAACTGACAATGAATGTCGGAGCGCATGCCTCGCTGGAATGGATGCCGCAGGAAACGATCCTCTTTGACGCTGCAGAAGTGGAACTCGACAGCGAGATTTCACTGGCAGCGCACGCAACGTACATCGGATGCGAAATCCTTTGTTTCGGCCGTACCGCTTCCGGCGAAAGTTTTCGCAGCGGCGGCGTGACGCAGCGCAACCGGATCCGGCGTGAAGGCAAGCTGATCTGGTTTGAACAGGGCCGGCTGCAGGCCGGCACGGCGGCCATGAGCAGCCCGCTCGGCCTGGCGGGAAACAGCGTCTGCGCAACCCTGATTGCCGCCGGCAAGCAAGTCCCGGCGGCGCTGCTGCAGGCGATACGCGACGAACTCGAACCGCTTGCGCCCGGCTTTGGCATCACCCAACTGAAGCACGTGCTGGTGGCGCGTTACCTCGGCAATCGCAGCGAATCGGCCCGACACGCGATGCTGACCGCCTGGCGCCATTTGAGACCGATATTGATAGGACACCCCGGGGTCACGCCCCGCATCTGGAACACCTGAATACCTGCACCGCTGGATATTTGAACGACAAAATGACCGGACACACGAGGAGAAAACCATGGAGCTCACGCCCCGTGAAAAAGACAAGCTGTTGATTTTTACCGCTGCGCTGCTGGCCGAGCGCCGCCGCGCCCGCGGACTCAAGCTCAACTACCCGGAAGCGATCGCCTTGATTACCGCGTCGATCATGGAAGGCGCACGCGACGGTCGCAGCGTCGCCGAGCTGATGTCCGAGGGCACGCGCGTGCTGGGACGCGACGATGTGATGCCGGGCATAGCCGAAATGATTCCCGACATCCAGGTCGAGGCCACCTTCCCGGACGGCACCAAGCTGGTGACGGTCCATCATCCGATTGTTTAAGGGGCAGCCATGATTCCAGGCGAAATGCTGATCGAGCCAGGCGATATCGAAATCAACAGCGGCCGCGCGACCGTGACATTGGATGTCGCCAACAGCGGTGACCGGCCGATCCAGGTCGGCTCGCACTTTCATTTCTTCGAGGTCAATCCGTCGCTGCAGTTCGAGCGGGCGCTAGCCTACGGCATGCGGCTCAATATTGCCGCTGGCACCGCCGTGCGCTTCGAGCCCGGCCAGGGTCGGACCGTGGAACTGGTGGCGCTGGCAGGCGAGCGCACCGTGTTCGGATTCAATGCGCGAGTGATGGGGAAACTCAAATGACAAGAATCTCCCGCCAGGCCTATGCAGAAATGTATGGTCCCACTACCGGCGACCGTATCCGCCTGGCCGATACCGAACTGTTCATCGAAATCGAAAAGGATTACGCGACCTACGGCGAAGAAGTGAAGTTCGGCGGCGGCAAAGTGATTCGCGACGGCATGGGGCAGTCGCAACGTCCGCACGCGCAGGTGATGGACACCGTGATCACCAATGCCGTGGTACTGGATCACTGGGGCATCGTCAAGGCCGACGTCGGCATCAAGGGCGGACGTATCGCTGGCATTGGCAAGGCCGGCAATCCCGACATCCAGCCCAATGTGACGATGGCGATTGGCGCAGCCACCGAGATCATCGCAGGCGAAGGCCTGATCCTGACTGCCGGCGGCATCGACTCCCACATCCATTTCATCTGCCCGCAGCAGATCGAGGAAGCGCTGATGTCGGGCGTGACCACCATGCTCGGCGGCGGCACCGGGCCGGCGGTCGGCACGGCGGCGACCACTTGCACACCGGGTCCCTGGCACATCCGCAGCATGCTGGCGGCAGCCGATGCGTTTCCGATGAACCTCGGCTTTTTTGGCAAGGGCAATGCCAGCCTGCCCATACCGCTGGAGGAGCAGGTGCGCGCCGGCGCCATCGGACTCAAGTTGCACGAAGACTGGGGCACGACCCCGGCGGCGATCGACAATTGCCTGTCGGTGGCCGACCGCATGGACGTGCAGGTGGCGATCCACACCGACACGCTCAATGAGGCCGGCTTCCTGGAACACACACTGGCCGCCTTCAAGGACCGCACCATCCATACCTTCCACACGGAGGGTGCGGGCGGCGGCCATGCGCCGGACATCATTGCGGCTGTGGGCCAGTCCAATGTGCTGCCCTCGTCCACCAATCCGACCCGGCCGTACACCATCAATACACTCGATGAACATCTCGACATGCTGATGGTATGCCACCACCTCGATCCGGCGATTGCCGAAGACGTTGCCTTCGCCGAGTCCCGCATCCGGCGCGAGACCATCGCCGCCGAAGACATCCTGCATGATCTCGGCGCGATTTCAATGATGTCGTCCGACTCGCAAGCAATGGGACGGGTTGGCGAAGTCGTGATGCGGACCTGGCAGACCGCGCACAAGATGAAGACCCAGCGCGGCTGGCTGGCGCCCGATGCTGCATCCGGCGCCACGGTGACGGAACTCAATTCCCGCAACGACAATTTCCGCGTCAGGCGCTATATCGCCAAGTACACCATCAATCCGGCCATTACCCACGGCATTTCCCACGTCGTGGGTTCCATCGAAGATGGCAAGGTGGCGGACCTGGTGCTGTGGCGGCCGGCGTTTTTCGGTGTCAAGCCGTCGATGATCATCAAGGGCGGCATGATCGCCGCGGCGCAAATGGGCGATCCGAACGCGTCGATACCGACGCCGCAGCCGGTGCATTACCGGATGATGTTCGGCGCGTTCGGCGGCGCACTGAAAACCTCGCTGACCTTCGTGTCGCAGGCGGCCTTCCAGTCGGGCGTCGCGCAACAACTGGGGCTGACCAAGACCGTGGTCCCGATCCGCGATACGCGCAAGCTGCGCAAGAGCGACATGATCCATAACGGCGCCACGCCGGTGATGGAAGTCAACCCTGAAACCTATGAAGTGCGCGCCAACGGCGAGCTGCTGGTCTGCGAGCCGGCGGCCGTGCTGCCGATGGCGCAGCGTTACTTCCTGTTCTGATCGATCGCATGCTGACACTCCATACCAAGATCCCACACGCCGACACCATCGATGGCGAATTGGTCCTGCCCTACGACTCGCGTGAAAAGAGCCGCTTGCGTGCCCGCTTGCAGAGCGGCGAGGAAGTCGCCGTCTTCACGGTACGCGGCACGGTGCTGCGCGACGGCGACCTGCTGCGCGGCGAAGATGGCCGCGTGGTGCGCATCAGCGCTGCTGCCGAACAGGTCTACCGCGTCTCCTGCAATTCGGCGCGCGACTTGCTGCGCTGTGCATTCCACCTTGGCAACCGCCATACCCAGGCCCAGATCATCGACCAGGCTGACGGCCAATTCCTGCGCATCCGTTTTGACAGCGTGCTGAAAGACATGCTGCAAGGACTGGGCGCGACGGTCGAAGAAGAAAATGCACCGTTTGAACCGGAATCCGGCGCCTACGGCGGCGGCCATCACCATCACGGCGAACAAAACCTGCTGGCGCCGATACCATTGCGACAGAAAATCCATCGTCCCTCCGATCCGGACCAGGCCTGACATGCAGGCCGCCGCACTGCTCCATCTGTTGCAACTGTCCAGCCCCTCGCTGCCGGTTGGCGCGTACAGCTATTCGCAGGGCCTGGAAGCTGCACTCCAGAGCGGGCTGGTGTCGGACCCTGCCAGCGCCCGGCGCTGGATTGTCGACGCCTTGCACCAGGTCATGGCGCGCTTCGAAGCGCCCGTGCTCTGGCGACTGCTCAAAGCGTTTTCTGCGCGCGACGGCGACGCAGTGGCACACTGGAACGAGCAGTTCATCGCTGCGCGCGATACGGCTGAACTGCGCGCAGAAACCATACAGATGGGTTATTCCCTGACCAAGCTGGTGGAGTCGCTCGAACTCGGCGATGCGCCGCTGCTGGCGCTGCTCCAGCAACAAGATGAAGTACCCTTTCCCACCGCGCTGGCCTTTGCCGCGGTCGCGCTGGATGTGCCGCACCAGGAAACCTTACTCGGCATGCTGTTTTCCTGGGCCGAAAACCAGGTGCTGGTATGCGTGAAATCGGTACCGCTCGGGCAGGTGGCCGGGCAGCGATTGTTGCTGTCGCTGCGGGGGGAACTTGAATTGGCGGCCGCCAGCGCGAGCACCATTGGCGACGCCGAACTGTGCAACTGGTGCCCCTCGCTGTCGCTGCTGTCGATGCGGCATGAAGTCCAGTACAGCCGGCTTTACCGTTCGTGAACGGCGCAGCGAATGCCGGCCTGATGCGCAATGCTGGCGATGCAACCCACCCCCACATGAAGATCACCGGAAAAACCACCATGACGACTTCCAGACAAAACAATCCACTGCGCGTAGGCATCGGCGGACCGGTTGGCTCCGGCAAGACCGCGCTGTGCGAGATGCTGTGCAAGCGCATGCGCGACCACTACGACATGGCCGTGATCACCAATGACATCTACACCAAGGAGGACATGGAGATCCTGCTGCGCGCCGATGCACTGCCCGCAGAGCGATTAATGGGCGTGGAGACCGGCGGCTGTCCGCACACCGCCATCCGCGAAGACGCTTCGATCAACCTGGAAGCGATCGCCAGGATGAGCGCGGATTTCCCCGACCTTGACCTGATCCTGGTGGAGTCCGGTGGCGACAATCTTGCCGCCACCTTCAGCCCGGAACTGTCCGACCTGACGCTGTACGTGATCGACGTCGCTGGCGGTGAAAAAATTCCGCGCAAGGGCGGGCCGGGGATTACCCGCTCTGACCTGCTGATCATCAACAAGACCGACCTCGCCCCGCATGTCGGTGCGGATTTGGGGGTCATGGCGCGCGATGCCGCCAAACAGCGCGGCGTGCGACCGTTCATATTCACCAATCTGCGCACCGGTGACGGCGTCGAGGAAGTCATCGCCTTTATCCGCAAGCAGGGCCTGATGGAGGATTAGGCCGGAGGAATCGCTCACAAGCCGGGGCGCGATGATTTAATAAATTTGTTAAACGTTAATCCAAATTCGTTGATTGTTAGTTAACAATTTGACTATCCTCCTTAGAGTAGTGAGCGGCGCAAGAATCATGTGGGCTGCTCCCAACCTTCATGTTCTGGAAAGATTTCCAGAACATGCCCGAAGACAACGGGCAGGAAGAATCGTCCTGCGCCACCCATCAGGAGATATTAGCCAAATGCACGCCCTTTCAAATACCGCCGTCAGCAGTAGACCCGCGCATCCCGGCGCGACTGGAAGCTCCGATCGGCCTTCCGCATCGGTTGTAAAAAACTCGCAGATTCTGGCGAGCGTCTGTGCCGACATCGGGGCCCGGGTAAACAGCACGCAAGGATTGGGCGTACAGGAAATCTCTCAGAGTCCCTGCTGGCACGATATCTATCTGAACGTCGATCAGGCTTACCTGCACCACGCATTTCAGCAAATGGATGGACTGGTCACATGGTGCCGGGAAAATGGAATCGCCTTAACGCCACGCAAGGAAAAAGCAGAAGCCAGGGTCCACGCCAAACACGCGATTGCTCAAGCAAATTGCCCAAGAGTCGGATTTGTCGACGATTTCAAGGTCGTTTCCGACTTCATGGCCGGCCGGGTCAACTGCTCCGTGGTCGACATCGCGCCGACCGTCGAGAAGTTCCGTCAGCTTGCCGAGAAACACAATGGCTGGTGCGTGGTGCGCGGAAACGGCAACGACTCCTACGGCGCGCACAGGAAAGATGGCTCGTACAAGGATATTGTCCAGTACCTCTTTCTCTACCTGCCGGAGACCGGCCATGTCACTGAACTTCAGGTCGGCCACACCTTGGCGGCGGTCACGTTTACCGTTGACTCGTTTCTGCGGGACAACCGGACTACGCTTCCCCCCGAACAGCTTCCGATCGACCTCTGGGGCAACAAGGAAAAAGGCACCGATCTGTATCCAACAATCCGTGACTACCTGCTGCTGCAGGCCAATACCCCGGATAGCCCGGACTTGCCCGCCCGCCGGCAGCAATGCCTCGACGTCGCCGACCGACTCTTTGCGGGTACCGTCATTCCGCCCGAGGTCAAGGCGATACTGGATTCTCTCGCTTGAACCTGGCGACCCAAGCGGCGTTCATATGAGTTGACGCCGGACTCAGGCAAGGGATAGCCGCGTACCCCGCCACCAGGCAAAACGCCAACCGCAGAGGGTTGGCGTTTTGCTTGAACCGATTAGTGGCGAATCAGGGACTTGGCGCAGCCGAGACCGCGCCAGGCACGGTATAATCTCGCACGCTCGTGCGGCTGGTGCCTACTCCTGGAAACCGGTCACACGCCGACAAGGTCCGAGCCCAGGTTCAAAAAGGTGATCGATGGCATCCACTCCACGCAACGCGCGCAACAAAACGGCTGGCGCCCGGCCCGCCAGTTCGCGCTCGGCACCAGCTGACGCCGACGAGCCGGTCCGCGGCGCGGGCGACGGCGACACGCGCCGCTTCGTGCTGGGTAAAGTCTACGAGCTGATTTCCGAGCACGGGATCGAAAGCCTGAGCATGCGCACCGTGGCGCAAGCCGTGCAGATGAGTACGGGCACGATCAACCACCACTTTGGCAACAAGCGCGGCCTGCTGATTGCGGCCCTGGAAAGCGCCTACGAACTACCTTGGGACTGGGAAGAGTATCGCGGTTCACCGGCCAACCAGTTGCGCCGGCTGGTGCTGGGCTATGTGCTGCGCGGACAGCGCGACCGCTTCTGGCGCTTCTGGATCAATTACCTGGCGATGAGCACACGCGACGACGACATGCTGTCGCATCAGAAAGTGCGCTATGCACGACAGGAGCGGTTCTGGGCCAAGCTGATCAGCGACGCCATCGATGCCGGCGAATTCAAGTCCGATATCGATCCGCATAAAACCGCAGAGGCGCTACTGGTGCTGGCGCATGGTTTCCTGGTGCGTCAGCTGATCGTGCCCGATGCCGACACCCGCTCGCATGCCCGCAAGATGCTCAGCGAGGCCGTTGACCGGCTGGTCACGCCAACCACCTGATCCGGCAAGCGGATCCTGCCGCGAATCCTCAGCGCGTGCCGGGGAACATCGAACGGGCAATCACTTCCTTCATGATCTCGTTGGATCCGCCATAGATTCGCCCGACCCGTACATTGGCATACATGCGCGCAATCGGATAATCCATGATGAATCCATTGCCGCCGTGTAGTTGCAGGCACTGGTCGACAATCTCAAAACATTTCTGGGTGGCCCACCATTTCGCCATGGCCGCAGTTGCCGTGTCGAGTCCCTCATTGATCTCGCGCTCGATGCAATGGTCAACGAAGACCCGGGCAATGCTTGCTTCGGTCTGGCATTCGGCCAGCTTGAAACGGGTGTTCTGCAATTCCGACAAGTGCTGGCCGAATACCTTGCGGTCCTGCACATAGGCGACCGTCTCCTGCAAGGCCCGCTCCATCTGGTTGACCGCGTTGTAGGCGATGTACAGGCGCTCTATCGGCAACTGCTCCATCAACTGGCCAAACCCTTTGCCCTCTTCCGGCCCCAGCAGGTTTTCCAGCGGCACGCGCATCTCATCGAAAAACAGTTCTGCGGTGTCGGTGCCCTTGTTGCCGATTTTTTCCAGCACCCGTCCGCGCCGGAAACCGGGCAAGTCCCTGGTTTCGGCGACGATGATGGAGATATCGCGTGCACTATTGCCCGGACCGGTCTTGCAGACCACGCACACCAGGTCGGCATGGTAGCCATTGGTAATGAAGGTCTTGGAGCCGTTGATCACGTAATGATCGCCGTCCACGCGTGCCCGGGTGCGGATGTTGCGCAGGTCGGAACCGGCATCCGGCTCCGACATGGCGATTGCACCGACCATCTCGCCGCTGGCCATCTTCGGCAACCATTTTCGCTTCTGCTCTTCGCTGCCGTACGCCAGCAGGTAATGCGCAACGATGCCGCTATGGACCGTATTGGCAAAGCTGCCGATCAGGCAACGCGCCTGCTCGCCGAAAATCACCAGGTCATGCGCCGCCGTGCCGCCACCGCCGCCATACTCTTCAGGAATGCTGGCGCACAGCAGGCCGACTGCGCCGGCCTTGTTCCACGCATCGCGATCCATCAGCATGGCCTTTGACCAGCGCTCTTCGTTGGGCACGAATTCCGCCTCGAAAAAACGTCGCGCCGAATCACGCAGCAGCTCCAGCTCCGACGTCATCCATGAGGCGCGGTATCCGTCCATGTCAGTCCTTCGGTGGCTGCGCGCCCGGGGCCGGCGCTTGCTGCTGTGGATCGAGCGCCTGGTACATTTCGCGCAAGCGCGTTTTCAGTACCTTGCCGGTGGTATTGCGCGGCAGTCCGGGCAGGAAAAACACATGGCGCGGCTTCTTGTAGCTAGCAATCCGGTCGCGGCAATGCGCGATGATCGCCTCGGCATCTGCCGCAGCACCGGCCCGCAGTTCCACATAGGCGGCGACGGCTTCGCCAAACACCGGGTCGGGGACGCCGATCACGGCCGCATCGACAATGTCGGGATGCTCGTACAGCGCCGCTTCGACTTCCTTGGAATAAATGTTGTAGCCGCCGGACAGCACCATGTCCTTCTTGCGATCGACCAGGTACAGGAATCCCTCTGCATCGAAGCGGCCCATGTCGCCGGTGGCAAGCCAGCCGTCGCGGATCGTTTCTGCAGTTTCCTGCGGACGGTTCAGGTAGCCGCGCATGGTCGAGTACAGTCCGGGCACGCCGCTGCGCACCCACACCTCACCGACCTCGCCGGTCGCCACTTGCTGCCCATCGGTCGACATCAGTTTTACGTCGACACCCGGCCATGGCCGGCCGACCGATGCCGCATGGGTGATCTGTTGCGATGCATCCAGACCGGCAATCGCGCCGGCTTCGGTCATTGCATAAAATGAATACAGCCTGATCTGCGGCAGCGCTGCCTGCAGCCGCTGCTTCACATCGACCGGAAATGCTTCGCCGGTCGCCAGCATCACGCGCAGGCTGGCAAAGCGCTCCGGATGCGCTTCGATTTCCGGCAGCAACATGCGACCGACCGTGGGCACCATGCCCAGCACAGAGATGCTTTCCTGCTCGATCAGGCGGGCTGCTTCGGCTGCATCGAAACGCGGCATGATCACCAGCGTGCAACCATGCAGGATCATGTTCATCACGCGGGCAAACCCGGTGCGGTGCGCCAGGGGCGTGGTCGAAATCTGGCGGTCGCGTGCAGTCAGGCCCCAGTGGTAGCCATTGAGGTAGCCATTGACGAACGCGTAATTGGATTGGGTCAGGATGACGCCCTTGGCACGTCCGGTGGTGCCGGACGTGTAGCCGATCATGCAGTCATCGAAATCGAAGGGCACATCGGGCAACTGATCAGGGCTTGCCGCAATCAGCGCCTCCATGCCCGCAGGACCTGCGTCGTCCACGGCGATGGTCCGGATTCCTTCAATGCCCTCACTGGCGCGCGCGAAGGCGTCCGCCGTGACGGCGCTGATGAATGCGGCGCTGGGCTTGCTGTCGGCCAGGATATGGCTGATCTCGGGCACCGACAAAGGCAGGTTGACGGGCACCGTCACGGCGCCCGCCTTGACGACGGCAATAAAAGCCTGCACGAACTCGACGCCGCTTGGCAGGTAAATGCAGACGCGGTCGCCGACCTTCACGCCGGCTGAGCGCAGCCCCTGGGCCAGCCGGTTGGTGCTGCTATTGAGTTCGGCAAAGCTCAGCCGGCGATTGCCGCATATCACCGCATCCTTGTTGCCCATGGATGCTGCATGTGCCGTCAGGAAACTGGCAAATTTCATGTCCTCGCCTTAACGTCCGGTAAAGTTTGGCGTGCGCTTTTCGCGGAAGGAGGACAGGCCCTCTTCCTTGTCGTTGGAGAACGCAAGACTGAAGAAGGAGTCGGCCTCGATGTTCATCCCTTCCTGCAGGCTGACATTGGTGCCCCGCTCAATGGCCTGCTTGCAGTACATGACCGACAAGGGGGCGTTGCCGGCGATCTTCCTGGCCAGCTCGCGGCCGGCTTCCAGCGCCCCGCCCTTCTCGGCGACATGATTGACGATGCGCAGGCCCAGGGCTTCCTGCGCCGACAGCCGGCGTCCGGTCCACATCATTTCTTTGGCCAGCGGCTTGCCGATCAGGCGCGGCAGCGTCTGCGTGCCGGCGCCGCCCGGCATCAGGCCCAGCTTCGATTCGGGCAATCCGAATTGCGCGCCTTCGGCTGCCACGATCAGGTCGCACAGCATGGCCAGCTCGAAGCCGCCGCCCAATGCGTAGCCCTCTACAATTGCCAGTACCGGCTTGGTCACCTCCGGCAGCGTGCGGAACATCTGGTTGACCTTGCGACTGCGCTTGCGACGCCGCCACAACTCGAACATTTCTTCCGGGTCCTGCTTGAATTCGCTGGTGTCCACGCCGGTGCAGAACGCCTTCTCCAGGCCTTTGATCAGGATCGCGCGGCAGCTTCGATCGGCTTCCGCCTCTTCGATCACCTGCATGATTTCAGCAGCGGTCTGCTCGCGGATCGCATTGAGCTTGTCCGGACGGTTGATGGTGATTTCGACCCATTGTTCCTGACGTTCAACGATGATGTCCTGCATGTCTCACTCCCTCTATTCTTGTCGATTGGGCAAGCCGGGCGGCCAGGCGACCGGCAATCTCGACAGAAAGTGTACGACCTGTCGCACGATCGTGCAACAGGCATGAATTTATCGTGCGATTTTTCCGTGCGGCCAGTACGATTGGCCTGCGAAAGGCAGCGGCAAGGCCGTGGGTCTGCGGCCGCGGCGGCTAGGACTGCGGCACGTACCCGACCCCCAGCGCATCGAGGCCCGCCGTCAATCGCGCAAACGCGACCGGCACCTGTTGCGGATCACCTTTGACCCCAAGTTCGATATGACGGCGGTTGCCGGCGTCGCCCACGCTTGGCAGGCTGAACACCTTGATCATGCCGAACTCGGCTTCGACCGCCTCCATCAGCGGCGTCAGCGTCGATTCCATCGAGCCATAGACCATGACTGCCTGTTCGATCCATGCGTTGCGATGGAACAGATGCGCATAGTGCGTATCGAGCACCCACTCGACCATTGGCCCGGCCATCACCGGGAACCCGGGCACGAAATGATGGGCGCCGATGCCGCCCGCATTCAACACGGAAAATCCGGGAATCTTGTTGTAGGGATTAGGGATGATCTGCGCGCCTTTGGGAAACTCGCCCATCTTCAGCCGGTGCAAGTTGTCCGCCGCGTCGTAGTTCGGCGCAATGCCTGCTTCGCGCGCGGTGTCGGCGATGCGTTCCTCTATCTTCAGCTTGGCTTCCGGATGCAGGACCAGGGGAACCGCGAGCGCGGCGGCAGCGCATTGCCGGGTGTGATCGTCCGGCGTGGCGCCGATGCCGCCGAAACTGAACACGATATCTTCAGTGCCCAGCGTGCGCGCCAGGGTAGCCGTGATCAGCGCCGGATCGTCGCCGACGTAGTGTGCCCAGCCAAGTTGCAGGCCGCGTGCAGCCAATTGCTCGACGGACCGCGAAAAATGCTTGTCCGCCCGTTTGCCCGACAGGATTTCGTCGCCGATGATGATGAGTCCGAATGCCATTATTTTTCTGCTTCCTTCCGAGTTCAAGTAATGCGGTCTAGTAATGCGGAACGGCTAATTGATATCCTTCAGCAGCGGCGCCCCCGGCGCTGTCCCGCCCGGCGTTGCCGGCACTGGCGGAGCCGCGCTGGCGCTGCGGGCCTGCGCCAGTGCCTCCAGGCTGTAGTGGCTGAACCAGAGTCCGGAAAAAACGAAGATCACCACGTACAACCAGATCGATACCCCGGCCAGCAACGGAAAGAAAATCAGGCCCAGTGCACCGCCCAGCCACAGCAGCGTCGGCGCCGCGCCCATGACGCCGGTCATGACGCCGATGAAAAGCAGCGGCCAGCGATGCTGGCGCAGCAGCAGGCGCATTTCATCCCGGC
>NZ_JAUSNH010000217.1 GCF_030645335.1 Lacisediminimonas sp.
CGCATGCGCAGCCGCCTGCTGGGCGAACACCTGGACGTCAGCCCGGAGCGCGTGCAGCAGGCGGTCGACCGGCACGGTCTTATCGGCGCGATCGAGTCGCTGCAGACGGGCGGGCGTTCATTGCGCCAGGTTGAAGTGACCGCAGTCTCCGAAATGGATGCACTGATTCCGGAAAAGGCACTGTTCGACCCCGAGCGCCCGATCGATCCGGACAAGCTGGTGAGCCAGTTCGTTCCGGAGCAATCACGCGGGCCGATCCCGCGCCGCGCAATCGCGCTGGTCTTGCTGGCGTGCGGGCTGATCCTGCTGGCGCTGGCCTGGCATTTCACACCATTGCGCGAATGGATCAACCTGGCCTCGCTGATCGGATTCGCCCGTGCGCTGGACGATCTGCCCTTTACGCCGCTGGCCGTGATCGCCTGTTATGTGATCGGTGGGCTGGTGATGTTTCCGGTCACGGTACTCATTGCAGTGAGCGGCATCGTGTTCGGACCCTGGTGGGGTGCGTGCTATGCACTGGCCGGTGCGCTGCTCAGTGCGTCTGTCAGTTACAGGCTGGGCGCATGGCTGGGGCGGGATACTGTTCACCGCTTGCTGGGCGCGCGCATCAACGGACTGAGCCGGCGCATCGCCCGCCGCGGGATTGTCGCCATGATGGTGGTCCGAGTGGTTCCGGTTGCTCCGTTCACGATCGTCAATGTGGTGGCGGGCGCCTCGCACATCCGCTTCCGGGACTTCATTATCGGCACCATGCTGGGCATGCTGCCCGGCATTGCCATCACCGTGACCTTCGTGCATAACCTGGCCGAAGCAGTGCGCCGGCCCAGTACCGAAACCATTGCCATATTGGCCGCGCTGGCAGTGCTGATGGTGATCTTTGCATTCTTGCTGCAGCGACTGCTGACGCGCCACCATCGGGCGGGTGCGCAATGAATGCGGCCAGCACGCTGCTCGAACCGCAGCAGGTTTTCCCGTTGCAGCAGCATCCTTCCCCGTGGCCATTGACGATTGCGACTTATAACATTCACGGCGCAGTCGGCTCGGATGGCCACTACGCGCCCGAGCGGATCGCCAGCGTATTGAGGGAGATCAACGCCGACATCGTCGCCCTGCAGGAAGTGCCTTTGGGCGGCGGCCATTTGCACAACGTGCTCGATCTGCTGCAGGATGCGACCGGACTCGACGCCGCCGCATCGGCCACCTGCATGGTCGGCGAACGCAGCTACGGCAATGCGATCCTGAGCCGCTACCGGATCGCGTCTACCCGCGCCATCGACCTCTCGTTCGGCAGCCGTGAGCCGCGCGGCGCACTGGATGCGGATATCCAGTGCCACGGCCACCCGCTGCGCATCATCGCCACCCATCTCGGGCTGCGGCCGGCCGAGCGGCGCGACCAGATCCGCAAGTTGCTGCAAGTATTCGACACTGACGAAATGCCTGTCATCCTTCTGGGCGATGTCAATGAATGGTTCGTCTGGGGCCGGCCGCTGCGCTGGCTGGTGTCGCATTTCCAGGCGGTTCCGGCGCCGCGCACTTTTCCATCGCGATTGCCCGTATTCGCACTGGATCGCATCTGGATCCGGCCGCGGCACCGGCTGGTCAGTGTCAGGGTGCATGGCAGCGCATTGGCACGCCTGGCGTCGGATCACTTGCCATTGGTCGCGCATATTGACGGCTAATCTCTGGCCAGAAGCTTTATCATGTTGGCTGGCGGATTGGATGTTGTCATTGGCCCGGACAATGGCGCGCAAGACAGCAAATCAACAACATCAGGCAATAACCGAAAGCAAAGCATGGCCGACTCCGGACTATTCAACACCAACATCGTCCTCGATATCCTGCGGCTCGAACCGGATGGCCATGACCGTTACATCGGGCAGAGTCATTTCATGGGCAGCCCGAATGTGTTTGGCGGCCAGGTGCTGGGACAGTCCTTGTACGCCGCACTGGCTACGGTGGAAGGGCGGCGGCCGCATTCGATGCATGCGCTGTTCCTGCTGCGCGGCGACTACCGGCTGCCGATCACCTATGAAGTGGAGCGGGTGCGCGACGGCAGCAGTTTCAGCACCCGGCGCGTGGTGGCTTTCCAGGAAAACCGGCGCATCTTTGTCATGTCTGCGTCGTTCCAGATACTGGAGGACGGTTTTTCTCATCAGAAATCGATCCCTTGCTCAATCGATCCCAATAGCCTGCCGTCCCGCCTGCCCGAGTGGAAGGCGAGCGCGGACCTGACTGACCGGCCGTTCCAGCCAGTACCGGTCGACTTTCGCGCGCCCTATGAGGGCGATTTGTTCGGCAGTCACGACGGCACGCCGCACAAGCAAGTGTGGATGCGTGCACCGTTCGATATTGGCGACGATATCAAGCTGCATGAGTCCTTGTTTGCCTATGTGTCGGATTACGGACTGTTGTGGACCGCGCTGCAACCGCATGGCGTCCGGGTCGGCGATCCGCGCCTGCAGGTGGCCAGCCTCGACCATGCGATCTGGTTCCATCGGCCATTCCGGATGGACCAGTGGCTACGCTTTGAAATGGAGAGTCCCAATGCATCGGGCGCACGCGGACTGTCGTTTGCGCATGTGTATGACGAACAGGGCGTGCTGGTCGCCACGCTGGCCCAGGAGGGCCTGATCCGGATGCACGAAGCAAGTCCGCAAGCAAGCCAGTAAATAAACTGACAATGCATGGCGAGCATGCAACAGCAGGCAGTTCTACCGCAAGGAGATGCCAGTTCTTTTGTGCTAGTCTGCGATTTCGCCCTTGATCCTTGCCTATCTTCCCATGCCAGCAACGCGACAATTGATCATTGAGCTTGAACGCGACATCCAGCAAAGGTTGGGTCTTGTTCCCGCGATGTACTACGCCACGCCGGACACGATCGGCGCGGTGTCGGCGCTGTGGACGATGGCATGCGCCGGCTGGCTCGATAACCCGCTGCCGTCTCCCTTCAAGCAGCGCCTGGTGGTTTATCTCGGACTGCTTTCCGGCAGTCGTTATTGCCTCGGGCGGCATGTGGCCTGGCTGCGCGGAAGCGGCCGCGTGCTGGAGCCGGCGCTGGCTGCCTCCAGTGCGCAACTGCTGACCCTGCTGCAAATGCCGCCCCCGGGCGATGACGAAATCAGACGCGCCACCGAATCGCTGGATGCCTGTGTTGCGCAGCGGGCCGAGATTGCCGCGCCAGGCGGCCAGGTTGAACTGGCGGTGTTCGTGGCTGCCGGCAGTCTTTTCCTCGGCAAGGGCAATCCAGCCGTGCTGCGCGCTTCGATCGAACGTGCATCCGGGCCGGCGCGCACGGCACAGATACTGCTGTTGCTGACCTGGTTCCAGGCAGAGCGGCAATGGTTGCAGGCGCATCCTGAACTGGCCGGCGACGAAGACATGCTCGCCTTGTTCAAGCGCGAGCCGGAAGTTGCGCAATTGCTCGAAGCCCGTCTCGGCCAGGTCGAGAGCCGTGATCGCCAGCGCGACAAGTTCATTGGGGTGCTTTCCCACGAACTGCGCAATCCGGTCGCCTCAATCTGTGCGGTGTCCGACATGTTCCAGGTAATCGGCATCGATGACGAACGCCTGCGCAACGCCAGCAACATACTGCACCGGCAAACGCACGCCCTGGGCGATATGCTGGACAACTTGCTGGAAATATCGAACCTGGCGTTTGGCAAAGTCGCCATGGCCAAGGTGCCGCTGGTTCCGGATGAATTGCTGGCCAGCGTGCTGCGCCGGCATGAAGCGAAGTTCAACGACCAGGGCATCAGCGTAATGCATACGCCCGCGGAGCGGCGCGTGTATGTAATGGCAGACCGGACACGGCTGGCACAGGTATTTGAACAGATCCTGTCGAACGCCCACAAGTTTGCCCATACGCCAGGCAGCCTGCAGATCGTGACGCAGGTCGAGCCGGCGTCGCTGACGATTCGTTTTCGGGACGACGGCAGCGGATTCGCTCCCGACCGTGCGAGTGCAATCTTCGAGCCGTTTTCCCAGGGCCGCCCGCACACCGCGCAGCAGACCAGCGGCCTGGGAATCGGCCTGACGATTGCCCGCATGATTGCCGTGTTGCACGACGGCGCACTGGAGGCCGCAAGCGCCGGACCAGGCAGCGGCGCCACCTTCACGTTGCGGCTGCCGCTGGCATCGCAAGACGCCGGCAACAAGCCCGAGAAAAAAACGGCGGGCCGGCCCGTGTCCCGCATCCGCGTGCTGGCGATCGAAGACAACAAGGACTTCGCCCAATTGTTCCGGCACATGCTGGAGATCATGGGGTGCGAGCTCGACATCACATCCGATGCCCGCTCCGGGCTCAAGCTGGCGCACGAACGCTTGCCGGAGCTGATTTTCTGCGACATTGGCCTGCCCGGCGACATGAACGGCATTGATTTCGCGCGGGCGGTACGCGCCGACCCGGAACTGGCGCACATTCCGCTGGTTGCCGTATCCGGCTATAGCAGCCCGGAAGACCGCCATAAGGCGATGGCTGCCGGTTTCGACCGGGTCTGCGCCAAACCGGTAAAGTTTGCCGACATCAGCGATGCGCTGAGCGTGTACTCCACCCACAGGGATACAGCCGGCTGAGCCCTTCCTGGCTCATCGGCCAGCGCGCCCAAGGCCTAACCATCGCCCGGTTTGTTGCGCTCCCATGTCGCTTGATGCCGTAAATCCCGATCAATTATTAGAGTTGATTAATATTTACTGACGCAGGGTAGGGGCGCAACGACAGTAGCGAAACCGGTGGTTCTGTTCCGTGCTTTACAAAATTCTTGTGAAGACGCAGACGGCGCCGCTATTCGCATTCACCGAGGGCGAACCATGAGCCAGAATCCTGACGCCGGCGTGGCAGATGCTACGCAATCCCTTGCCAAGCCGGCGCTGCTGCAGCACATGATGCTGCGCTCCAGAAAATCCCTGTTTGGCTTGTTTGCCGTCAGCCTCGCCGGCGCTGCCAGCGTGCCTTTCATTGGCGCGCCCAAGCCGGTTCTGGCGAGCGCATCCAAAGCGACATCCGACAGCGAGCCGCTGCCCACACCGATGCGCGCCGCATTGCGGGAAGTCTTCCATGAAGCGCCAGTGCTTGCCAGTGAACAGTTCCTTGGTATCAGTGCGGTGCCTTCGGCCGAAGATTTCGCGGCAACACAGGCCGATCCGCCGGTCGCCAAACGTTCGCAAGCCAGTCCGTCCTATCTGGCGCCAAAGACAGCGGCGCTGGTTCCTGATGCGCAAAGTTACGTCGCCAAGGGCGCCAGCCGTTCGCAGGCGGCGGGAATTGTCGTGGTCGGCTCCGATCCGATGCCGCCAGCGCCGCCCAGGGCGGCGGCTGCCCCGAAGGCAGTTGCCAATGTCCCGCCGCCGGCCAGCAGCGTCGTCGCTGCGCTTGCTGCTGCCAGGCCAATGGCACCGGGCCGCTTGCCTGACGCAGCCCCGCCGGCCGTCGCCGCTCGCTCGGGCGAGCTTGCACCAGGCAGCCGCGAACCCATTGCCGAGCGCATGGCGAAAGCTGGCCACGAGCCGGATCCGGCGGCAACGCCGATGGCGCCGAAAATACCCGCTGCTGCACCCGCCAGGACGGCGCGAATCGATGCGCCTGCAAAAGGCCAGGCCGCTGACACAGTTGCCAGCAACCTCGACGCTTACGTTGCAATGCTGGCCCAGCAAATGGAAATGCCGGTTCCACCGCCGACGCCAGTGCTGGTGGCGGCCAGTCCCGCTGCGCAGCTTGCGCCACCGGTGGCGGCTAGCGAGAAGGCGATCGTCGTCTCCGCCAACAGCATGCCGGAGCAGGCTTTGCAGATCCGGCTTGGCACGGCCCCCGCCAGAGCCGCCGCATCCGGTGCGACTTTTGACCTGGAAGCAGCCGTCGCAGCGCTGGCTGATGGCGGCATGCCCTCCCTCAAGGGCGGCCACGGCGACGAAGTCGTCATCGTCGTCGCGCACGGCATGGATCCGGCGCCGCTCAGTGAGTCGGCCCGGCTGGACGCAGCAGGCAAGCCGCCAGCGCTGGAAGACGATGTGCGGGTCGCCTCGACACAATCGACGCCCGACCTGGACGACATCAGCCTGGTCGCCGACGGATCGGACGGGGCCGGCGTGGACTATGTTGTTTCGATGGACCAGGACAGCGACGACGCCAGCTTCGCGCTGGCAAAGGTGCCACAACTACCGCTGTGGACCGTCATGGATGCGGGCAGCAACCTGTTCGTGCCCTGAGCACTGGCCATGCAGGGCCAGGCGTGGGCCCGGCAGCTTTGCTCCCGCCGCAAAAAAAACGCCTCCGTCAGGAGGCGTTCTGCATTTCAGGCGGGCGGGCAATTACTGGATTTTTGCCTTCTGCTTCAGGGCCTGCTGGAAAGCTTGCAAGCGCTGCTGCTGGAGTTGCTCGGTGATCTGCGGCTTGACTTCTTCCAGTGCCGGTATCTTGGCGGCGCGTACGTCCTCCAGCTTGATCACGTGGTAGCCGAATTGGGTCTTGACCGGCGTCTCGGTTACCTGGCCTTTCTTCAGTGCGACCATTGCGTCCGAGAACGGCTTGACGAAGGATGACGGCGCAGCCCAGTCCAGGTCGCCACCATTGGTTGCCGAACCAGGGTCTTTCGATTGCTTGGCCAGTTCTTCAAACTTGGCGCCACCCTTGAGCTTGCTGATGATGGCCTTGGCGTCTTCTTCCTTCTCGACCAGGATGTGACGGGCGTTGTATTCCTTGTCGCCGGCCTGGGCCTTGTACTTGTCGTATTCCGCCTTGATCTCGGCATCGGTTACTGGGTTTTTCTTGACCTGGTCGGCAACGAGTGCGCGGATCACGATGGATTGCCGTGCCATGTCGATCTGGGTCTTGACGTCAGCCGAGTTGGACAGGCCGCGCTTGTCGGCTTCCTGCATCAGGATTTCACGGTTGATGACTTCTTCCTTGACCATCGCGCGCAACTGCGGCGTGTCTTGCTGGCCCTGGCTGGCCATCTGTTTGATCAGGACTTCAGCACGCGCCGACGGAACCGGCTTGCCATTCACGACGGCGAGATTTTGGGCGATGGCAGGAACGGCGATGCTGGCCATCAGCAATACCAGCAGGCGAGCGGGTTTGAACATCATGTTTTTTCCTATGGGAAAGTTGTTTTCGGATTGTGGTCTGGCTCTAGGGCGTGCCGCCAGGAACTTCTGACGGCGCCAGCGCGATGATGGCGAGAGCGTGAATGTCGGCTTGCATCAAATCGTGAAGGCAATCATACACCAGTCGATGCCTGGCCAGCCTGGCCTTGCCCGCAAAAGCGGGGGCGACGATGCGCACCCGATAGTGCCCGCCGCCGGACGCCGCACCGGCATGTCCGGCGTGCAGGGCCGACTCGTCTTCCACTTCGCACGCTAGCGGCTGCAGGCCTTGTTCGAGCATGGCTTGTATGCGCTGTACGCGTTGGTTCATCCTGGTTCTTTCATGTGCTTGGACAGCAGCAGGGTCTGGCCGATCACGAAGGCAATCATCAGGCCCATGAAACCGAACAGCTTGAAGCTGACCCAGGTCGCTGTCGTGAAGTTGAATGCGACAAACAGGTTGACCGCAGCCATCAGCAGGAAAAACACGATCCAGGCCAGATTGAGCTTGTCCCACAGCGGCTCTGGCAACGACATTTGCTTGCCCATCATGCTGCGGATCAGGTTGCGCTGCATCGCATAGCGGGCAAAGGCCAGCGCCAGCGCGAAGCACAGGTACAGCACCGTGGGCTTCCACTTGATGAAGGTCTCGTTGTTGAAGTAGATGGTTGCGCCGCCGAACACGGTGATGATGGCCAATGACACCCACAGCATGCCGTCGATTTTCTTTTTGCGCGCCAGGAGCAGCGTGATCTGGAACAGCGTGGCCAGGATGGCAATCGAGGTCGCCAGCAGGATCGGCGCCTGTGCCAGGGTTACGGAACCACCGGCAACCAGGCCGGAAAGATATTGGCTGGCCAGTTGTTGCGCCGCCTCGGGGTGACCCTCGCCCCATTTGAACATCGCAAAAAACAGGATGACGGGTAGCAGGTCGAACAGGAGTTTCATGCGGTTTTAGTATCCTTGGCAGGTTCAAAGCGGAGAGAGGCGGAGTTGATGCAATAGCGCAGTCCGGTCGGCGGCGGACCGTCCGGGAACACGTGACCCAGGTGGGCGTCGCACACGTTGCAGATGACTTCGGTGCGGGCCATGCCGAAACTGTGGTCGGTTTTTTCGCGGACATTGTCCGGGTTCAGCGCCCTGAAATAACTGGGCCAGCCGCAACCGGATTCGAATTTGGCATCCGACTCGAACAAGGGCGTGTTGCAGCATACGCAGGTATAGATGCCATGCTCATGATGGTCCCAGAAGCGTCCGGTGAAGGCGCGCTCAGTGCCGGCCTGGCGCGTGACCTGGTATTCCATCGGATCGAGCTCGGCGCGCCACTGGGCATCGGTTTTTTTCACTTTTTCCATATTCTCAGGAGGAGCAACTTACTTCAAGATGGGAAGCCCAGTCCGGCGCCGGGGCAGCGTAATGTTCATTACCGGCTTGCTCATCGTACGGATGCTCCAGTACCGCAAGCAAGCGGGCAATTTCCGAGAAATCCCGGTCCTGGGCCTTTTCGATCGCAACCTGGGCCAGATAGTTGCGCAATACATATTTCGGGTTGACGCGGTGCATTTGCTCGTGCCGTTGGTCGTCCTGGCTAGCCTCGCGGCGCAAACGCGAGCGATATTGTAGCGCCCAGGCGTCGAATGCCGCGCGGTCAATGAAAAGATCGCGGATCGGTGCGTCGCCGGCCGGATCGTCGATGCGCAGATCGCCGAGCCGGCGGAAAAACAGCGTGAAATCGGCACGGCTCTTCTGCATGACGGCGAACAGCTCGTCGAACAGTTTGCCGTCCTGCTCTTCGCGAGTGGCCAATCCGAGCTTGGCGTGCATGGCCGCATCGAATGCCGCCGTGTATTCGGTCTGGTAAGTTGCCAACGCTTCATGCACATCGTCGACTTCGCCGATCAGGGGCAGCATTGCCTGGCCGAGCGCATAGCAATTCCAGTGGCCGACCTGCGGTTGCACATTGTAAGCGTAGCGGCCCTGGCTATCGGTATGGTTGCAGATATGGTGGGCATCGAATGCTTCCATGAAGCCGAACGGCCCATAGTCGAGCGTGATGCCGAGGATCGACATGTTGTCGGTGTTCATCACGCCATGCATGAAGCCGACGGCTTGCCACTGCGCAATCATCCTTGCGGTGCGCTGCGCGACTTCTGATAGCAGCGCCTGGTAAGGGCGTGCGGCCTCCCGCAGATGCGGATAGCAGCGCTCGATGACATGATCCGCCAGCACGCGCAACTCTTCGGTGCGGCCCTTGTAATACCAGTGCTCGAACGAGCCGAAGCGCACGAAGCTCGGCGCCATGCGGGTGGCAACCGCGGTGGTTTCCGGCATTTCCCGCATCACCATCTGGTCCGAGCCGGTGATGCAAAGCGCGCGCGTGGTCGGGATGCCGAGCGCAGCCATTGCTTCGGAACACAGGAATTCCCTGATCGACGAACGCAATACGGCGCGCCCGTCGCCCATGCGTGAATACGGCGTGGCGCCGGCTCCTTTCAATTGCAGCTCAAGCCGCTGCGGCGCGGCGTCGATGTTGGCTGGCGTTTCTCCGAGCAGGATGGCGCGGCCATCGCCCAGCTGTCCGGCCCAGACACCGAATTGATGGCCGGAATAGACCGCGGCCAGCGGAGTCGACTGCGGCAGCACGCGGTTGCCGGTGAATGTCTCGACAAACTCGTCCCGGCGCGCTTGCTCCGGATCCAGTCCGATCAGCCGGGCCGCCGCCGCGCTGACCGCGACCAGGTAAGGGGCGGGTAGCGGTGTGGGCGATAGCCGTGTGTAGAAAGCCTCGGGCAATCCGGCAAACTCGTTACTGATCGGGAGCTGTTCCAGACGGCCGTCAAGGTGGACGGCATTGACAGGTGGTTCAATCATCATTGTGTGGTGGCAGGCAAATACGCTGGCGACGGTAAAAGCAGGGAAGGTCGATTTCATTGCGTCAGGCCCAGGCCGGACATTTGCCGGGGCTGGCCGCGCCAACTGTGCTGGCCCGGCTGCGCGTATCGTCATGGGTCTGGTTGATGCGGTCGGCGACCTGTTGCTTGCTGCATTTTGACAGAGATGGGACATTTGCATCGGCCGCCGGCCGAAATGGCCGGCGCAGCGGCCGGCACGACCAGGCCGGCGTGCCGCCTGCGCGCTGCGGCGATGGTTTGGGCGGGATGTTGCGGCGCGTAATCGGCGATCGATCCAGCACCAAAAAACGCTGCCATGTAAATGAATTTACTGGCGGCGCGCGCCTTGTGCGGCGCAACACCGAAATTCGTTGACGGTTTTAGTACGGTCGTTCCAAAATCGTCCCACATTTACCGTCGTTCGAACAATGACCGGTATGCATAACAAGGAGTAAGGATGGCGTATCCGAAGAGTCCGGTCATGGGGCAAATGATGAGCCAGCCTTTGCTCATCTCGAACATCCTGCGTCATGCAGACCGCTATTTCGGCAAGAATGAAATCGTGTCACGGCGGGTCGAGGGCGACATTCACCGCTATACCTATCACGACTGCCACACGCGTGCACGCAAACTGGCCAACGCCCTCGGCGCGCTCGGCGTAAAAATGGGTGATCGCGTGGCGACCATCGCGTGGAATGGCTACCGCCACATGGAGGCCTATTACGCGGTGTCCGGATCCGGCGCGGTGCTGCATACGATCAATCCGCGCCTGCATCCCGACCAGGCCGCGTATATCGCCAACCATGCAGAAGACACCTATCTGCTGTTCGACCTGACTTTCCTGCCGCTGGTGCAGGCGTTCGCGCCCAATTGCAGCACGATCCGCGGTTATATCCTGATGTGCGACCGCGACCGCATGCCAGCCCAGAGTACACTGCCGAACCTGATGTGCTACGAGGACCTGATCGATCAGCACGCCGATCAATACGATTGGCCGCAGTTCGACGAGGACTCCGCCTCCAGCCTGTGCTACACCTCCGGCACCACGGGCCATCCGAAAGGTGCGCTGTACTCGCACCGCT
>NZ_JAUSNH010000218.1 GCF_030645335.1 Lacisediminimonas sp.
GACCTCCTCGACAATGAGGACTACAAGTCGCGCATGCATTTCTTTGAAGGCGACATCACGATCAACAAGGAATGGGTCGAGTACCACGTCAAGAAATGCGACGTGATCCTGCCGCTGGTGGCGATTGCCACACCGTCCACCTATGTGAAAAAGCCGCTGCGGGTATTCGAACTGGACTTCGAAGCCAACTTGCCGATCGTGCGTTCGGCTGCCAAGTACGGCAAGCATCTGGTGTTCCCGTCCACCTCCGAGGTGTACGGCATGTGCCATGACGATGAATTCGATCCGGAGCAATCCGAACTGATTTGCGGTCCGATCAACAAGCCGCGCTGGATCTACTCCTGCGCCAAGCAACTGATGGATCGGGTGATCTGGGGCTATGGCATGGAAGAGGGCCTCAATTTCACGCTGTTCCGTCCGTTCAACTGGATCGGCGCCGGACTTGATTCGATCCATACGCCCAAGGAAGGCAGCTCGCGCGTGGTGACCCAGTTCTTCGGTCACATCGTGCGCGGTGAAAACATTTCGCTGGTCGATGGCGGCCAGCAAAAACGCGCCTTCACCTACATCGACGACGGTATCGATGCGCTGATCAAGATCATCGCCAACAAGGACGGCATTGCCAGCGGCAAGATCTACAACATCGGCAACCCGCACAACAATTTCTCGATCCGGGAACTGGCGCAGATGATGCTGACGCTGGCCGCCAAGTATCCCGAGTACGCTGATTCCGCCAGCAAGGTGAAGCTGGTCGAAACCACGTCCGAGGCGTATTACGGCCGCGGCTACCAGGACGTGCAGAGCCGCGTGCCAAAAATCACCAATACCTGCGACGAACTCGACTGGATGCCGACCACCGGCATGCCGCAAACACTGGAACGCATTTTCGATGCCTATCGCAGCCAGGTGGTCGAAGCGCGCGCGCTGATGGACTGAGCGCAGCCGTGCCGCTGCTGGTCCTCAAAATCGATGTCGACACTTACCGCGGCACGCGGGAAGGTGTGCCTAATCTGGTGCGCATGCTGCGCCAGCACCAGGCGCAAGCCAGCTTCCTGTTTTCGCTCGGCCCCGACCACACCGGCTGGGCCTTGCGGCGCGCTTTCCGCCCGGGATTTTTCAGCAAGGTATCGCGCACCTCGGTAGTCGAGCATTACGGACTCAGGACGCTCTCCTACGGCGTGCTGCTGCCCGCGCCCGACATCGGCCTGCGTTGCGCCAGTGAGATGCGCGCCGTGCGCGATGCCGGTTTCGAATGCGGCGTGCATACCTGGGACCATGTGGTCTGGCAGGATCGGGTGCGCGGGCAGGACGCGGCCTGGACCAATGCAGCGATGCAGCGCAGTTGGGAACGCTATGCCTCCATCTTCGGCGAAGCGCCGAAAACCCATGGCGCCGCCGGCTGGCAAATGAACGAGCATGCCTTTGCCCGGCTCGATGCCTGTGGCCTGGACTACGCCTCCGACAGCAGGGAAATGCTGGACGAAAACGGCCGCCTGGTGCGCCCGGATGCCGGCCCGTACCGGCTGACGTCAAACGGCAAGCCGCACCATTGCGTGCAATTGCCAACGACATTGCCGACCCTGGACGAACTGCTGGGGCGAACCATCGGCGGCACTGAACTGAGCCCGGCTACGGTCGCCGACTTCCTGCTCAAGCTGAGCGCTGCGCCGCGCGACCATGTATATACCTTGCACGCGGAGCTTGAAGGACAGAAGCTCGCCCCCATATTCGAAAAACTGCTGGCTGGCTGGCGTGCGCAGGGTTATACGCTGGCCTCGATGCAGCAGTACCACCGGTCGCTGGAAAGCACCGACCTGCCGCACCGTTCGCTCCAATGGGGCGAACTGCCCGGCAGATCCGGCGAACTGGTCATTGCCTGAAGCGGCACGACCTTGCACCGAGAAAAACCGAACAAGGAGCAATCAACTTGGCGAGCACCCCTGCCCTGAACGAAGTCGCACCCGATTTTTCTGCTGCCATGACCGGAGACCAGACTTTTGTGCTCTCTGGCCAGCGCGGGAAAAACCTGGTCCTGTTTTTTTATCCAAAGGACAACACAGCTGGCTGCACCACCGAAAGCCTGCGTTTTCGTGACCTGCATCCGGAATTCCTGGCAGCCAATACAGAAATATTCGGCATCAGCCGCGACAGCCTGCGCTCCCATGAAGGGTTCAAGGCCAAGCTCGATATGCCTTTCGAGCTGATTTCCGACCCGGACGAAACCGTTTGCCAGCTGTTTGGCGTCATGAAGCTAAAGAGCATGTACGGCAAGCAGGTCAGGGGCATCGAACGCTCCACTTTTGTCATTGACGCTCATGGCAAATTGGTGAAAGAATGGCGTGGAGTGAAAGTGCCTGGACATGTCGACGATGTCCTCGAATTCGCAAAAACCATTGCCTGAATTCAGCAATTCACCCGTTCGATTCACCCGACGTCGAAACGCAGTTCAATCACTGAATCTTTGAAGCCCCACGGAAACTCTTGCAGCAAGCCGTTTATGGAAAAGGAAGCCTGCTTTTCCATCAAACGGCTTTTTGCATTGTGCAGTCCCACTCGCCCTGCTGCTTCCTGTCCCCCCTGTACTTCCGCAACCTCCTGGCAACCGCATCATCGGCCCAGGCACACCTAGATCGAGGAACTGATGCCCCTGCCAAAAATCCCCGCCAAGCCTGCAGTCATTCTCGCCCCGAGCGATTACCCAAAGGCGGAAAAAGGCAAGCCGGTCAAACCCTCCATCACCCTGATCGACAGCGCACCGAGCGCCCGTGCAGTGAGTACGCCGGCGGCGATCGCACCTGCCGCCAGCGCGCCTGCCGTACGCGCTCCCGTTCGCGAGGCCCAGGTGCCGGCACTGCTGGGCAAGGCGCCGGAGCCATCGCTTGACGCTGCAACTGCAGTCCAAAAGCCTTTGAAGACAGTCGAAATGCGGCCCAAATCGAGCGTCAGCCGGGCCGCCGACCGCTCAGGCAAGACCAAGCTGTTCGTTCTCGACACCAACGTGCTGATGCACGATCCCAGCTCCCTGTTCCGTTTCGCGGAACACGATGTCTACCTGCCGATGATGACGCTGGAGGAACTGGACAACCATAAGAAGGGCATGTCCGAGGTCGCCCGCAATGCGCGGCAAGTGTCCCGCTCGCTGGACGCGCTGGTGGCCGACATCGACGACAAGCAAATCGACAGCGGCATTCCGCTGTCGAAACTGGGGAACAAGGACGCCCGCGGCTGCCTGTTCTTCCAGACCAGCCTGCAACCCGGCGAGCTGCCCGAAGGACTGCCGCAGGGCAAGGCGGACAACCAGATCCTGGCCGTCGTGCGCGCACTGCAGGCGCAGCATCCCGGACGCGCCGTGGTGCTGGTATCGAAAGACATCAACATGCGCATCAAGGCGCGTGCGATGGCCTTGCCGGCAGAAGAGTATTTCAACGACCATGTGCTGGAAGACACCGACCTGCTCTACTCCGGCATCCTGCAATTGCCCAATGATTTCTGGAACAAGCATGGCAAGGGCATGGAGTCGTGGCAGGAAAACAAGCATGGCACCGGTTATACGTATTACCGCGTCACCGGCCCCCTGATTGGCGCGATGCTGGTGAACCAGTTCGTGTTCCATGAACCGGGCAACGGCGAACCGTCGTTCTACGGCCAGGTGACCCAGATCAACGGCAAGACGGCGGTGATCCGCACGCTGCGCGACTACGCCCACGCCCGCAACAATGTGTGGGGCGTGACGGCGCGCAACCGCGAACAGAATTTTGCGCTGAACCTGCTGATGGATCCGGAATGCGATTTCGTCACCTTGCTGGGCCAGGCCGGCACCGGCAAGACCCTGCTGGCGCTGGCAGCCGGGCTGGCACAAGTGCTGGAAACGAAAATCTACAATGAAATCATCGTCACCCGCGTGACGGTGCCGGTGGGCGAAGACATCGGCTTCTTGCCCGGTACCGAAGAAGAAAAAATGTCACCGTGGATGGGCGCATTGGACGACAACCTCGAAGTGCTCAACAAGTCCGACACCGATGCCGGCGACTGGGGCCGTGCGGCGACCCAGGACCTGATCCGCTCGCGCATCAAGATCAAATCGCTCAATTTCATGCGCGGCCGGACTTTCGTGAACCGCTACCTGATCATCGACGAAGCGCAGAACCTGACGCCCAAGCAGATGAAGACGCTGGTCACCCGCGCCGGCCCCGGCACCAAGATCGTCTGCCTGGGCAATATTGCGCAGATCGACACGCCTTACCTGACCGAAGGATCGAGTGGACTGACCTATGTGGTCGATCGTTTCAAGGGATGGGCGCATTCCGGGCACATCACGCTGGCGCGCGGCGAGCGCTCGCGCCTGGCGGACCATGCAAGCGAGGTACTCTGATGTAGTGGCATGGAGCCGCCGGGTGCTCGGCCCGAAGCCTGGGTACCCGGCGCTCACCTACACTGTTCTGCTCCCCAAGGGCTTCCTGGTCGTCGCGGAGCGAATGCACACGCCGACGACATTGCACCTATCGGGATTGGATGGAGACAAATTATTCCGGGCGTGACCAGCTCCCGAGCGCCTGCCACGCCAATCAAAACAGCATCGTCCCGACCCACCAGGCGATTGCAGCCATGAATGCCGATGCCGGGATGGTGAACACCCAGGCCCAGACGATATTGCCGGCCACGCCCCAGCGCACGGCCGACATCTTGCGCGATGCGCCGACACCGACGATGGCGCCGGTAATGGTGTGGGTCGTGGAAACAGGAATGCCAAATGCGGTGGCAACGAACAAGGTGATCGCACCGCCCGTCTCCGCGCAAAAGCCGCCGACCGGCTTTAACTTGGTGATCTTCTGGCCCATCGTCTTGACGATGCGCCAGCCGCCGAACAGCGTGCCCAGGCTGATCGCGCAGTAGCAGCTGACCACCACCCACCACGGTGGCGAAGTATCCGTGCTGGCGGTATAGCCGGCCACGATCAGCAGCATCCAGATGATGCCCATGGTCTTCTGGGCGTCATTGCCGCCATGGCCCAGGCTGTACATCGATGCCGAGACCAATTGCATTCGCCTGAACCATTTGTCGACCTTGCTCGGCGTGGACCGCACGAACAGCCACGACACAATCACCATCAGCAGCGACCCGAAAAAGAATCCCAGCATCGGCGAGAGCACGATGAACGCGAGCGTCTTGATCAATCCACCAGCGATCAGCGAACCGGTACCAGCCTTGGCCACTGCTGCACCCACCAGGCCACCGATCAGTGCATGCGAAGACGAGGAGGGAATGCCGTAAAACCAGGTGATCAGGTTCCACACGATGGCGCCGACCAGGGCGCCAAAGATCACGTAATGATCAACGATGGACGGATCGATCGTGCCCTTGCCCACCGTCGTGGCCACCTTCAGATGGAAGACTGCTATGGCGAGGAAGTTGAAGAATGCGGCCATCGCCACGGCCTGGTGCGGCTTGAGCACACCGGTCGAGACCACGGTCGCGATCGCATTCGCGGCATCATGAAAGCCATTCATGAAATCGAACACCAGCGCCAGCACGACGAGGAAAGCGAGCAGGTAAATGCTCATCTGCAAAGTTTGCATGTTGTTGTTCCGGTCCCGTTGTTCAGGCGTTTTCTACGATGATGCCTTCGAGAATATTGGCAACGTCCTCGCAGCGGTCGGTGACGGTTTCCAGGATTTCGTAGATGGCCTTGAGCTTGATCAGGGTGCGCACGTCCGGCTCGTCGCGGAACAGCTTGGACATGGCGGCGCGCATCACATGGTCGGCGTCCGACTCCAGCCGGTCGATCTCTGCGCACAGGCCCAGGATTTCGCGGGCATTGTCCATGTTGTTGAGCAGCGCAACGGCAGACCGGACTTTTTCGGCGCAGGACAGGCACAACTCGGCCAGGCGCCGCGCCTCGGGCGTGATCGCCTTGATGTCATACAGCGACATGGTCTGGGCGGCGTCTTCCAGCAAGTCGAGGATATCGTCCATCCGCGTGATTAACTGATGGATGTCGTCGCGGTCCAGCGGCGTGATGAACGTCTTGTGCAGCAGCTCCAGCGTATTGTGGGTGACTTTGTCGGCCTGCTTCTCGATGCCTTCAATCGCGTGCACGCGCATTTCGAGGTCGTCGAAATTTACCATCAGGGCGACCATTTCCTTGGCCCCTTTGACGCACAAGTCTGCATGCTCCACAAACAACTCAAAAAACTTGCCCTCGGTGGGCATCAAGCGTCCGAACATAGCGAATCTCCGATGGTGTTACAGGTTGCTCAGTCGCCCTGGTAAAGCTGGCCGCCGGTACCTGTGTAATTGTCAAATTTTGTGTACTGCCCGAGGAAGGTCAGGCGTACCCGGCCGATCGGGCCGTTACGCTGCTTGCCGATGATGATTTCCGCAGTGCCCTTGTCCGGCGAGTCCGGGTTATAGACTTCATCGCGGTAAATGAACAGGATCACGTCGGCGTCCTGCTCGATGGCGCCCGATTCGCGCAGGTCGGACATGACCGGCCGTTTGTCGGTGCGCTGCTCGAGCGAACGATTGAGCTGCGACAGCGCCACCACCGGGCAATGCAATTCCTTGGCGAGCCCTTTCAGGCCGCGTGAAATCTCGGAAATCTCGGTCGCGCGGTTCTCGCCTGACGAAGTGGCCGACATCAGCTGCAGATAGTCGACGATGATCAGTCCGAGCTTGCCGCACTGGCGCGACAGCCGGCGCGCACGCGCGCGCAGTTCGATCGAATTCAGCGCAGGCGTCTCGTCGATATAGAGCTGCGCATCATTCATTTTCTGGATCGCATGGGTCAGGCGCGGCCAGTCCTCGTCGGACAGTTTGCCCACCCGCAGCCGGCTCTGGTCGAGCCTGCCGACCGAGCCCAGCATCCGCATCGCGAGCTGGGTGCCGCCCATCTCCATCGAGAACACCGCAACCGGCAGTCCGCTGTCGATGGCGACGTGTTCGCCGATATTCAGTGAAAACGCCGTCTTGCCCATCGAGGGACGGCCAGCGACGATGACGAGGTCGCCCGGTTGCAACCCTGAAGTCATGCGGTCAAGGTCAATGAAACCGGTCGGTACGCCAGTGATTTCGTTCTGGTTGTCGCGGTTGTAGAGTTCATCGATGCGCTCCACCACCTCTGTGAGCAGCGGCTGGATTGCAACGAATCCCTGCGCACCGCGCGAACCTTCTTCGGCGATCGAAAAAATCTTGGC
>NZ_JAUSNH010000131.1 GCF_030645335.1 Lacisediminimonas sp.
GTTTTCAGTTTTTTCTTGCTGGTGCGTAATTTCTTCTTCGACTTCTTCAGCGCTGCCTTGTCGGATGTCATCTGCGGGCCGGGTTCGCCCGCTGCGATATTTTTCTTCATGCCGTCGACGCTGCGCTTGTCCAGCCGTACCTGCTTTGCGTCTGGGGACTCGGCTGTCGTACGGCCTGACTTGGTGTTGTCTTTCAGCGTTATCTTGTCTGCGTCTAGCTTTTGCTTGGCTGCGGTCAGTGCGGTTTCGTCAGACTTCAATTGCGCCTTGTCGTTGGCCAGTGTGGTCGGCGCCTGGGCGAAAGCTGATCCTGCAAAGGCGACCAGCAGCAAACTGGAAAGGATTGTGCGAATTGGTTTCAATGGGGTCCTTGATGAAAAGTTTAGGGGATGAGTCGAATGACGCAACGGAGTGTGGCTCAAGGGCAAGTGCCGGGTATGTACGGCAGCGAACGCCGGTACGGTACGAAAGGCCGGCGTAGCGTGCTTGCCCGCTGCGTACGTCAACGCACAGAGAAAGCCGGTGCGAGGCGCTACTCTGCATGGCAGGAAGTTCGCGCCAGCCCGGCGCGCCCTTGCCAATGAAAGCATCACACCATGAACATCACCTTGAGCCTTGTCCCCGTCGTTTCCATACTGGCTGGCATTCTGATTTTGGTCATTCCGCGTTTGCTGTCAACCATCGTGGCCGTGTACCTGATCGTGGTCGGACTGGTTGGCCTGTTCGGTAGCGGCAGTCTGTTTCGATGAAAACCATGCGCCCCCGGACAATAGCGATTGCCGCGGCTCTGGTAATCGTCAGCGTTCCGGCGATCGCGCTGGTGGTGCTGCACAATTTCGACTGGAACCGGGCCCGGCCGTGGCTCAATTCGCGTGCCAGCGAGGCCATCGGGCGACCGTTTGCCGTAGCCGGCGATTTGACCGTGACATGGTCGCGCGTGGCCGGTAAACCTGGTGAAGGCTGGCGCAATATGGTGCCGTGGCCGCGCCTGTTGGCAAAAGACATACACATTGGAAATCCATCGACGCCAACTGCCGGGCCCATCGCGGCGACCGACATGGCCGCGGTGCGCGAATTGTCGTTCTCGCTCAATCCGTTTGCGCTGATGCAAAAGAAGATCTCGATTCCGCTGCTAAGCTTTGATACCCCATCAGTGAACCTGGTGCGAACAGCAAATGGCGCAAACAACTGGACCTTTCCCGCAAGCGAGAAACCACAGCCGTGGCGCATTGCCATCAACACCATCAGTTTCAGCAAAGGCAGCATTCATCTGGCCGATGCGGTCAACCGTGCCGATCTGACCATGACGATCGATACGCTCGACACTGACCCGGTCTATGGTTTGGCCTGGAAGCTCAGCGGCCGCTTCAACGGTGAAGTCGCCAGCGGCGAAGGTAAGGCAGGTGGCGTGCTGTCACTTCAAAACCAGGTCGAGCCTTTTCCGCTAATGGCTGATTTGCACTTTGGAAAAACTGCGATTGCGCTGGTTGGCACGCTGACCAAGCCAAGCAGCCTGGCAGCACTCGATTTGCGGGTGAAATTTTCGGGTGTCAGCATGGCGCGACTTGAGCCGCTCACCGGCGTGGTCCTCCCTGAAACCCCGCCATTCGCTACAGAGGGTCATTTAGTGGCCACACTTGGCGCTGGCGGGAGTCATTGGACTTACAAGAATTTCCAGGGCCGGGTGGGCGCCAGCGATATCAGTGGCATGCTCGGCTATCAGACCGCAAAGCCGCGTGCCAGGCTGTCGGGTGTCGTGGTGTCGAAACAGCTGCTGTTTTCCGATCTGGCGCCGCTGATTGGCGCCGATTCCAATGCCAGCAAGCTCAAGCGCGGCGCACCCGCGGTGCAGCCGGCAAACAAGGTATTTCCTGTCGAACCCTTCGCCACGCAGCGCTGGACCGGGATCGACGCCGACATCCAGTTCAGTGCCGAAAAGATCGTTCGCAGCAAGAATCTTCCGATCGACAAGCTCAGCACCAATGTGCATTTGAAGGATGGTGTGCTGCGCCTGAGTCCATTGAATTTCAATGTCGCCGGTGGCAGCATCACATCCGACATCAAACTCGATAGCGGCGGTGGAGTCGGGAAAAATGCAATCAAGGGCGAGATCAAGGCCACAGCGCGCGGACTGCGCGTGAAGCAGCTATTCCCATCCGTTGAGTTGTTGAAAGAGAGCGCCGGTGAAATCAACGGCGACGCCTCGCTCTCTGCGGTCGGCAACTCGGTGGCCAGCCTGATGGCTGCGTCCAACGGCGAATTCAAGACCTTCATCAGCAAAGGCACGGTCAGCAAGTTGCTGCTGGAAAAAATGGGCCTCAATCTTGGCAGCGTGGTGCTTGCCACATTCACCGGTGACCATCAGGTAAAGCTCAATTGCATGGCGACGGATTTCGCAGTGACCCAGGGCATGATGCATGCCCGTAGTTTCATTATTGACACCGAGGCGGCGCTGCTGGATGTGACGGGCGACATCAACCTGGCGCAGGAACAGCTCGACCTGACGATCAAGCCAGGCAGCAAGGGAATGCGTCTTTTCTCGTTGCGGGCGCCGCTGTATGTAAAGGGCAGCTTCAAGGATCCCCAGGTCAGTGTGGACAAGGGTGTCATGGCGCTCAAGGCCGGCGGCGCAATTGCGCTGGCGGTGTTGGCGCCGGTGACCGCCGTACTGCCGCTGATCAATACAGGCCGCCGCGACGAGAGCAGCGATTGCGAGCGTCTGTTGGCTGCTGCACGGGTGAAATCGGTAGCGCCGCCGCCTGGCAAGCTGGCGCGTGTCAGTACAGAGCGTCGCAGTGTGGCCACAAAACCTGCCGCCGTTGGCGGCGCCAAGCAATAGCAATGCAATGAGCCTGCATAGCCTCTGGGTCCTGATCAAGGCCGCCGCATCGTCGTGGGTGGATGACTACGCCCAGAGCATGGGCGCGGCGCTGGCTTACTACACCATGTTCTCGATTGCGCCTTTGCTGCTGATCGTGATCTCGGTTGCCGGATTGATTTTCGGCGTTGACTCGGCGCGCGGCGAGATCCTGGCGCAACTGCAGGATCTGATGGGCGTGGATGGCGCGCATATGGTTCAGGGCCTGTTGCACAGTGTCAGCAAGCCGGCCGAGAGCATTACCGCCATGGTGGTTGGTACCGTCTTGTTGTTGATCGGCGCCACCACGGTGTTCGGTGAATTGCAGGATGCGCTGGATCGGATCTGGCGTGCGCCCAAGCGCGTCCACAGCGGGCTCTGGCACTTGTTGCGGTCGCGACTGCTTTCCTTCGGCATGATCCTCGGCATCGGTTTTCTGTTGACTGTTTCGCTGGTGGTCAGCGCCATGCTGGCTGCGCTCGGAAAACTCTGGGGGCCGCTGTTCGCTGAGTGGGAAACACTGGCCAATATCGTCAATTTGCTGGTCAGCTTCCTATTGATGACTACCGTGTTCGCCATGATTTACAAGATCATGCCGCGCGCACGGGTCGATTGGGCGGATGTCTGGATTGGAGCGGCAGTCACTGCATTGCTGTTTACGGCCGGCAAATTCCTGATCGGTCTGTATATCGGCAAGAGTGGTGTGACCTCGGTGTTCGGCGCCGCCGGTTCATTGGTGGTGGTGCTGGTATGGGTCTACTATTCGGCGCAGATTTTTTTGATGGGCGCGGAATTCACCTGGGCCTATGCGCTTACCTTTGGATCGCGCAAGGCGCAGGTGCTTCCCGCAGCAGCGCCTGTTATTCCGGGCAAGGCAACGAATGCCCATCCAGACCAGCCGATGGTAGAAGCAAAGATGGCAGCGAAGGCGGAAAGCATCGAACAGAAAGCGCAAGACGAACTGAAAGATAGAATTGAAAGAGAGAAATCGTAACGAGTTGTTTCAAATGCCATTCTATTTTCAGACGCGGTCAACCAGACTCAGGAAATAGCGTTAGGGATATAAAGCATCCACAAAAAATGCTTCCGTGTTCCAACTGACGTTCACCAAGGATTCCAAATGAATAAATTAATCGCAGTTCTGGTCGCCGGCCTGTTCGCATCGACCGCTTTTGCCCAAGCTACTCCAGCCACGCCTGCAACACCTGCTGTCGTCAAGGCTGAAGCCAAGGCCGCTAAAGCCGACGTCAAGGCAGAAAAAAGCGAAGCCAAAGTTGATGCCAAAGCCGACGCAAAAGTAGCCACGGCCGACGCCAAAGCAGCAAAAGCCAAAGCTGCAGCAGACGCCAAGGCAGAAAAAGCAAAAGCTAAAGCCGATGCGAAAGCAGCAAAAGACAAAGCAGCAGCAGATGCCAAAGCTGCAAAAGCCAAGGCAAAAGCCGACGCTAAAGCTGCTAAAGCCGCTAAAGCCGAAGATAAAGTCAAAGCCGGCGCCGCTTCAGACAAAGCATCCGCCAAGGCTGACACTGCTGCAGTCAAGGCAGATGGCAAGGCCGACGTGAAAGCCGCTGCAACCAAGTAATTTCTGGTTCGCGGTAGAAACCCCGGCGGGTCACTGACCTCCCGGGGTTTTTTTACGTCCGTGCCAATCGAACCAGCTATTGCCAAAGGGAACCCGCCGCTTGCGCATAGTTGGCGATTTGCGGCGAGTTTTTTCACAGGGAGTGCGTTGGCGCACATTCTTCGTCATTCATTCAATCTACTCTTTGCTTAAGCGGCCGCCCCGCCTTGCGCGCGGAGGTCACGCGACATGTATCCCACAGTCGCAACAATAACGGAGAGAGAACATCATGGGTCTTGGGACAATTTTGCTGATAGTACTGGTGCTGTTTCTGGTCGGCGCACTGCCAAACTGGTCGCATAGCCGCAGCTGGGGCTATGCACCTAGCGGACTGTTGAGCGTGGTTCTGGTCGTGGTGCTGATCCTTGTATTAATGGGACGGCTCTGATTTTGGGTTAATCCTGGCGGGCTGCAGAAAAGAGCCAAGCTTGGTCAGTTGCCTTTTCTGTTCTATGTGCCGTCAGGGCAGTCCCCTGCGCCTTAAAGCGGTGCAGGCCGAAGCTCGGTTACACTGTGGCCCTGATATATATACAGAGCCACGCCATGTCCGCACTCCGCACCGCACCAGATTTGAAGACCATCCTGATCGCCACCGGTGTCGTGCTCACCCTGGCAATGGGCGTGCGGCATGGATTCGGATTCTGGTTGCAACCGATCTCGCAGGCCAACGGCTGGAGCCGGGAAACCTATTCGCTGGCGCTGGCGCTGCAGAACCTGTTCTGGGGATTGTTCGGCCCGTTCGCCGGCATGGCGGCGGATCGCTATGGCACCGCCAAAGTGGTCGTGGCCGGCGTCGGGTTCTATGTGGCTGGCCTGTTGTGCATGGCGCTGGTGACTAATCCTTTGCTGTTCGTTCTTGGTGCTGGCATCCTGATCGGCGCGGCAATGTCCTGCACCGCTTTCGGCGCCATCAGCGGCATCATTGGCCGGGCTGCGCCCGAGAACAAGCGTTCATGGGCATTCGGGGTTTCGTCTGCTGCCGGTTCGTTTGGCCAGTTCGCCCTGATGCCGGTCGAGCAGTACCTGATCACGGCCACCGGGTGGCAGAACGCGTTCTTTGTGCTGGCTGCCGTACTGGTGGTGCTGATGCTGCCGATGGTGGTATTCCTGCGCGAACCGCCGATGGAAAAGTCGGTCGGTCCCCAGCAGAGCATTGGTGCCGCCATTGTCGAGGCATTTTCAAACCGCTCGTTCCGCTTGCTGGTCGCGGGTTATTTTGTGTGCGGCTTCCAGGTGATATTCCTCGCGGTCCACCTGCCGGCATATCTGCTGGACAAGGGCATAACCGACACCAACGTGGCGGTCATGGCGCTGGGGCTGATCGGTCTGTTCAACATTTTCGGGTCTTATTATTTCGGCAAGCTCGGCGGTTACTATCCCAAACGCTACCTGCTGGCGTCGATCTACATTTCCCGTTCCGTCATTATCGGGCTGTTCCTGCTGGCGCCCTTGTCATCGTGGTCGGTCTACCTGTTCGCCG
Source organism: Lacisediminimonas sp. (assembly GCF_030645335.1). Classification (GTDB taxonomy): domain Bacteria; phylum Pseudomonadota; class Gammaproteobacteria; order Burkholderiales; family Burkholderiaceae_D; genus Lacisediminimonas. The sequence goes on from NZ_JAUSNH010000131.1 coordinate 5,959, forward strand.
CGGGCATGGGAATACTGTGGCTGTCGACGATATCGCTGACCAACGGCGTGGTTGCAAGCATTTTTGGCGTCAAGTATTTGTCCATGCTGGCCGGCTTTGTTTTCTTCTCGCACCAGGTTGGCAGCTTCCTCGGCGTCTGGCTGGGCGGGTATCTGTATGACAAGCAAGGTAGCTACGACACGGTATGGGTGATCACGATCCTGCTGGGCGTATTCGCGGCGCTGATCAATTTGCCAATCAACGAGAGTCCGCTGAGGCGCGCTGCGCCAGTGGCGGCCTGACGAGGCGAACATGGACAGCCCGGTCTGGCGGTGGGTGGGAATGGCTCTACTGGCCGTGGTGCTGGCAGTGGCTTTTTCGGCTTATTTGCGGCCCGATTTCGTGGCTGGCCTGGCCAACCGCTTCATCATGTGTTTCTGAGCGACACGGCTGCGTGAATCCGGCGAGTCAGCACGCGAAATCACACTCCGGTTCACACCTGACCTGAGCTAATTACGAATGCCGAATGCCGGTTTGGCCTGGGTGACACAGCAGGCCAAGCCGGCCGGTCATGCGCGCAGGTGACGCACCTGCCGGTCCGGCGCGGCAGCCTGTGCCCGTGCTGCCGTGCGGCCACCTTGGCCGGCATGGTCGTCTGCCAGGCAGATGCGCACCTGGTCTTCCTTCATGCCCTGCGCCACCAGCCAGCGCGTCACCAATCCTGCCAGGCGGTCAAGGGCGATCCGATGGGTGGCGTCCGTCACGCCATACAGCCAGTCCGACAGCGCCATGAAATTCGCAAATGGCGTCGCGCCCAGGATCAGCGGCAAGGTACGTGCGAAGCGTCCGGAGTTGGCGATCAAGTCCCAATAGCGGGCGAAGCGGACCAGGCGTTGCATCGTGGCGAAGTCGACCTGGCTGGTGGCCAGTATCTGGTAAGGCGGATCGGGATCGAACACCATGCCCCACGCCTGCGTGTGGCGGATGATCGGTGTGCCACGCAGGCGCTTGAGGATACCGAACTGGATCTCGTGCGGATCAAGCGCGACCAACTGGTCGAAACCGGCGGCAAAACTGTCGATGTCTTCGCCCGGCAGGCCCGCGATCAGGTCCACGTGCAGGTGTGCCTGCGAATGCTGGCGTAGCCACCGGATGTTTTCGCTCGCCTTCTGGTTGTCCTGGCGGCGGCTGACCAGTGCCTGCACTGCGGGATTGAAACTCTGGATGCCGATCTCGAACTGCAAGCTGCCGGCCGGGAAGCGCCGGATACTCTCCTTCAACGCTTCCGGCAAATGGTCTGGCACGACTTCGAAATGGGCATAGACCGGATCGTCGGGATGGGCTTCCAGCTTGTCGAGAAAGAATTGCATGATGCGCAGGCTGGACTTGACGTTCAGGTTGAAGGTCCGGTCGACGAACTTGAACAAGCGCGCGCCGCGCGCATGCAGCTTTTCGAGTTCAGCCAGGAATGGATCCAATCCGAATGGCCACGCAGTCTTGTCGAGCGAGGACAGGCAGAATTCGCATTTGAACGGACATCCGCGCGATGCTTCGACGTAGAGCGTCCGATGGGCCAGGTCTTCTGCGCTGTACATGTCATAGGGGTAGGCCAACTGATCCAGCGGAGGCTGGATACCCGCATGGGTTTTCATCAGCGGCTTGGGGCCGTTGAGTATGGCGCGGCACAGTTGGGCGAAGCTGACGTCGCCCCAGCCCGTGATCAGGTAGTCGGCCATCCGGACAATTTCCTGCTGCTCCGGTTCATGCGAGACTTCCGGCCCGCCGAGCACGACGACAACATCGGGCGCCAGCCGTTTGAGCAGCGCCACGATATGGGTGGTTTCCTCGATATTCCAGATGTAGACACCAAAACCGATGATGCGCGGCCGGTGTGCCAGCAGCTTTTCCACGATATCGGCGCTGCGCGTGCCGATCACGAATTCCTGCAGGCGGGTTTGCCCGGTCAAGTCACCCATGTTGGCCAGCAGGTAGCGCAAGCCAAGCGAGGCATGGGCGTAGCGGGCGTTAAGGGTAGTTAGCAGGATGCTCATTGCGGGCCGGATCGGCAAAACCGCTATTCTAGCGGCCTATGGTCTGCCTGCCTCCGCTTGGCCCAATCATATTGTTGTCTTGCTGGACCATCGGAATGCCGCGAGCGGGCACCGAGCTGACTGGCGGGAAGTTGATCGTTCCCGGCGGCGCTGCGTAGCCGGGCAGCGGTATGGTGTCCGTGATTGCCGGTTTGCATCGCCGCCAAGGCAATATGGTGCAGCGCACAAAAATGCCTTGACACCGGGCCCGCACGCGTTAAAATAGATCATGTTGCAGCGCACAATTCGGTGCGCTTTCCATTTCCGGATCGCATCCAAACTCTATTTACGGAGAATCGCCATGTTCGCAGAACAGTTTTCCAGCGCTGCAAAAGCCAATTTTGAATCCCAGGTTGCCGCAGCCAATGCTTTCAACAACAAAGCCTTTGAAGGCATCGCCCAATTGTTTGACCTCAACTTGCGTGCTGCGCGTGCTGCACTGGCTGAATCAACGGCCACCGCGCATCAAATGCTGGCCGCCAAAGATCCGCGCGAGCTGGTGACATTGCTCGCTGCCCAGTCCCAGCCTGCCGCAGAAAAGACGGTCGCCTATTCGCGCCAGGTCGCCGGCATCGCTGCTGCAACCCAGGCGGAACTGGCCAAAGCTGCTGAAGAGCAGACTGCCACCCGCACACGTGAAGTGGCTGGCCTGGTGGATGACTTGCTGAAAAATGCGCCTCCTGGCATGGAGCAGGCAGTTGCCATGCTGAAAACCACGATGGCAAATAGCGGTGCGGGCTACGAGCAGATCAACAAGTTTGCCAAGCAGGCGAATGAGACATTCGAAGAGAACTTCAGCAAGCTGTTCGCGCAGTTCGGCGCAACGGTCGAAAAGACTGCGGCTCGCGCACGCAAGTAATAGCGCTGGGTAGTGCTCCCGATCTTCGGAGAACTCCCCCGGCCGATAACAAAGCCGCCTTCGGGCGGCTTTGTTTTTGCGGGCATGGATGGAGGGTTTTACGGGTTGCGCAGTGCGCAGACCTTGGTGCAGCGGCGCCGGCGCTCTCCTCAGGGCTTGTGTTCCAGCATCGATAGCGCCAGCGCTTCGGCCACGCGGATGCCGTCGACCGCTGCAGACAGGATCCCGCCAGCATAACCAGCGCCCTCACCGGCCGGAAACAAGCCGCGCACGTTCATGCTCTCAAGCTGATCGTTGCGGCGGATGCGGATCGGTGAGGAGGTGCGGGTTTCCACGCCGGTCAGCACGGCATCGTGCATCGCAAAACCCTTGATCTGGCGCTCGAAGGCTGGCAGCGCCTCGCGGATCGCCTCGATGGCGTACGCCGGCAGCGCCGTTGACAAGTCGCCCAGCAGCACGCCGGGCTTGTAGGACGGCGCCACATTCCCGAGCTCCCTTGATGGGCGGGCCGCCAGGAAATCCCCGACCAGTTGTCCTGGTGCGCTGTAATCACCGCCGCCGAGCTCGAATGCGCGCGACTCCCACAGTCGCTGGCAATCGATGCCAGCCAGCGGATTGCCGGGATAGTCGGCCGGCGTAATCCCCACCACGATGCCGCTGTTGGCGTTGCGTTCATTGCGCGAATACTGGCTCATGCCATTGGTGACAACCCGGCCTGGCTCCGACGTGGCGGCAACCACCGTACCGCCGGGGCACATGCAAAAGCTGTACACGGCACGGCCATTGCCGGCGTGGTGGACCAGCTTGTAGTCCGCCGCGCCCAACAGGGGATGGCCGGCGTGTTGCCCGAATCGTGCGCGGTCGATCAGGGACTGCGGGTGCTCTATCCGGAATCCGAGCGAAAACGGCTTGGCCTCGATGTACACCCCGCGCCGGTGCAGCATCTGGAAGGTATCGCGGGCGCTGTGGCCAACTGCCAAAACCACATGATCGGCAGGGATGACTTCGCCGCTGGCCAGCGTGACGGCGCGCATGCGGCCGTCGACGATCTCGATGTCGTCAACCCGGCTATCGAATCGATATTCACCGCCCAAAGCCTCGATCGATGCCCGCATCATTTCAACCATCTTGACCAGGCGGAAGGTGCCGATATGCGGTTTGCTGACGAACAGGATCTCTGGCGGCGCGCCGGCCTTGACGAATTCGTCCAGCACCTTGCGGCCATAGTGCCGGGGATCCTTGATCTGGCTATACAGCTTGCCATCTGAAAAGGTACCCGCCCCGCCCTCGCCGAATTGCACATTCGATTCCGGATGCAGCTTGCGGCGACGCCACAGATCCCAGGTATCCTTGGTGCGCTCACGCACTTCCTTGCCACGCTCCAGGATAATGGGCCGAAAGCCCATTTGCGCGAGGATCAGGCCGGCGAACAGTCCGCAAGGTCCGGTGCCAATGACGACCGGGCGCGATGTAAGGTTTGCGGGCGCCCGGCCGACGAAGCGGTATTGCGTATCCGGCTTGGGTCCGATGGCGGGACGGCCTTTGAGGCGGTCAAGTACCTGCGCTTCGTTCCTGATATCGACGTCAAGCGTGTACACCAGCAGAATGCCAGATCGTTTTCGGGCATCATAGCCGCGACGGACGATCGTGAAACCGAGCAGGTCTTCTGCCGGAATGCCCAGGCGCGCTACCGCTGCTTCTGCCAGGGCAGCTTCGGGATGATCCAGCGGCAGCGATATTTCCGTTAATCTCAGCATGGACAGCAGCACGGTGGTTGGAGCAATGGGCGGCCATTTTACCCGCTAACCCGATTCATGCAGGTCGCATCACACTCGGAGTCAATGGATGACACAAAATAATCGGGACCCGCGCCGGCTTACCCGGCGCCAGCTGCTCCTGGCAGGTTCAGCCGGCATTGTGGGATGGAGCACGATGGCGTCGCAGGCGCTCGCCTCACATGATATTCCGCAGGGGCTGCGCCGCGGTTTCGGCGACATCCGGATCGGTAACAAGTCAGCCGGCGCCGGCGATATGCTGATGCCGGGGGAGTCGATCATCACCGGACCGGGCGCACAAGCGGTGGTAGTGGTGGGCGCCGACGCCTTCCTGTTGCGCGAAAACACGAGATTGCAGCTGGAAGATAACGGTGGCACCCGGGTGCTGCGCTATCTCTCCGGCAAGGTGCTCAGCGTATTCGGCGCGGGTAACAAGCAACTGGTCACGCCAACGGCGACAATCGGCATTCGCGGTACCGGCTGCTATATCGAGGCCCGACCCGAACGGGTCTATTTCTGCTTGTGCTATGGCGCGGCCGATGTGACGCCAAACGCAAATCCGACCATGGTTAAGCGCATGGTGACCAAGCATCACGAGCAACCGATTACGATCGATGCCAATGCGTCGGCGATGAACGCCGCGGACGTAATCAACCATTCCGATGCCGAACTGATCATGCTTGAAGAAACCGTCGGTCGTCGTCCGCCGTTCTTCGGTCAGCCAGGGCTGGCGCGTTATTGATTCATGTCGGGTGCAATGGCGAGCGTGCGCTGTGCCAGCCACGTGCGTTGGCAGGCCGGTCTGCGAGAAACCGGCCTTTCGCGGCGCTTGCCGGCTTTAACTTGCCCGCATCACAGACAAATGGGGCAAGGACAGCACCGATTCGAGTTCATTGCCGTCGGCGTCCTTCTCGGCCACCAGGTGCACCCACCCCAGGACCTCGTCGATACTGGCCAGCCCGCTTAGCAGTGCAGTGCGCGCGGTCCGGTAGACGAGCGCTTCGTCGTTCTTGCCATCTGTCAGCGTTGCTGACGAGCGTTCCAGTTCATCCAGCCGACTCTCGACGTCGAGCAGGTCGTCGGCCATCACCTCGCGCAATGCGCTGAGGCCGGAAACAGCGTCATCGGTCTCCGTTATGCTAAGGATTCCCATTTTCTTGCGCGGCCCTCCTGTTCGTCACTCCTGCTTGACTCGCAGGACTGGCAAACAATCGACACACGAAGGCTTGCCTTGAGGTCGGTCAAAGCCGCGCTTCAGCTGGAACTGGTGGCCAGCGTCGGCGCGCGCACCTCCAGGATTTCGTGCTCAATTGCTTCCCGGTAGATTTTGGCGTCGTGGGTGGCGAGGTAGAGCAAGATCTGGGGCGCTTTCTTCTTGACGATTCGGGGTAGCAGCATGCCTACGGCGACCATTACCAGGCCTGCCATGGCATAGCCAGAAATGGCCAGGGCCGCGCCAATGCCCAGCAAGGGAAGACATACCAGTTTGAGTAGCAGTCGCGCCTGTAAATATTTCTGCGCGCGCTCCGGGTTAACCACGACCCGATAGCGCCCGTGCGGCAAGCCCCGGCTGAATTCGGCGTGAGGAATATCAGCGGTTACAAAAACATAGTCGGGATTGCTCATGGTAATCAACCGGTGTGGAAAGCCAAGGATGCTAAATCCTTTCCGGCGCGCTCACAAGTGCCCAATGATCCCAAAAAACCCAAAAGCCGAAAGGCTGGCGTCAAGGCCCCATCGCATTGGCTTAACTGCGGACGATGTTACCGTGCGATATTTTTTGCTGTCCGAACCCGGTCGCGCAAGGCCTTTACCTGATCGTGGTTGCGCACTGCACCCTTGTATTGTTTTTCCACCATGCTGCGCAGCGCCAGCGGAAAATCCTTTTCAAGTGCACCCCGGTAGCTCTTGACGGCCACGTCCTCGCCACGTTCGCATTCATCGAGTATGGTTTCGTCGTCTTTTCCTGTCACTGCCGATTTGATATCGACCCAACGTCGGTGCAGTCCGGCCGCAACGCTGCCCGATGTCTCCGGCTCCCCGCCGAGTCCGACGACATGCTCCTGCAATTCGATGGCAGCCTGGGCGCAGGTTCGTGCGCGGTCAAGCAGGAAGGCTTTCATATCAGGGTCGCTGATGTCCTCGGCGCAGACCTGAAACCCCTGTTCGCCATCCTTGCAGGTCTCGATCAGGTCATTGAGCATCGCGATGATATCGTCGTCGTCCATTTTTTTTCCATGTCGGTAGGGTTGGAAACCGGCTCAGCACAAGCCTGTGCGCATCATCGGAACGCGCTCCAGAGCGACAAACCGGTGGTGCTCAGCTTGCGTGGCTGGCAGTGCAGGAAATCTGTTGTGGCGGCTTCGGCAATTCGGCCGGATGCGCTGTCAGTGCGGAAATCAGGAAGCCACCGGTGACGACGCTCAGCATCGCAAGGCCAAGTCCCCGGTTGAATGTCGCTTGAATCGTTTGCATGTCGTTCTCCTCACCCAGTCTTGCAGGAAGACTGCGCAGCAGATCAGGCAAACGCTGTGCCAGCGAGTAGACGCGCATGCAATGCAACGGACACAGGTCGCCATGCGCGGTAAAGCGGGCGGCGCAAACTACATTGCGCGAAAAATTTACAAAGGATCGCTCATGCGGCCTTGCCGCGCTTGTCCCGCAGGCATTGTGTCGTGGCCGTGACTTCCCCCGCTTCATCGACGGTCTCCATGATCACGTCGAAGCCCCAAAGGCGTCCGATATGCCTGAGTACTTCGTCGGTCTGGTCATTCAGCGGGCGGCGGTGGAATTGGGCGTGCCGCAATGTCAGCGCGCGGTCGCCATGCGTGTCCACGGACCAGACCTGGATATTCGGCTCGCGGTTATGCAGATTGTATTGCGATGACAGTTGTTGCCGGATGTAGCGATATCCGTTGTCGTCATGGATGGCTGAAACCGCCAGCTTTTCTTGCTCGTCATCATCGACGACGGCGAAGAAATGAAAGTCGCGTATCAGTTTTGGCGACAGGAATTGTGCAATGAAGCTTTCATCCCGGAAGTTACGCATGGCGAAGTCGAGTGTCTTTTTCCAGTCGCTGCCGGCAATGTCAGGAAACCAGGCACGGTCTTCGTCGGTGGGCGCCTCGCAGATCCGGCGGATGTCGCGCATCATCGCAAAGCCGAGAGCATACGGATTGATGCCGCTGTAGTGGCGGCTGCCCACCGGCGGCTGGAGCACGACGTTGGTGTGACTTTGCAGGAATTCCAGCATGAAGCCATCGCCCACCACACCTTCGTCATAGAGCTGGTGCAGGATCGTGTAGTGCCAGAAGGTCGCCCATCCCTCGTTCATCACCTGGGTTTGCCGTTGCGGGTAGAAGTACTGCGAAATCTTGCGGACAATGCGAACCACTTCGCGCTGCCAGGGCTCCAGCAGTGGCGCCGACTTTTCAATGAAGTACAACAGGTTTTCCTGCGGCTCCTCCGGGAACCGGCGCTGGGCAGACTGTGAAACATCAGCATGCTCGCGGCGCGGTATGGTGCGCCACAGGTCGTTGACCTGGCTTTGCAGGTACTGCTCGCGTTCGCGCTGGCGGTCGTTCTCTTCCTGCATGGATATCCGCGCCGGTCTCTTGTAGCGATCCACGCCATAGTTCTGTAGCGCATGGCAGGAATCGAGCAGGTTCTCGACGGCTTCCACGCCATGCCGCCGTTCGCAGTCTGCGATGTAATTCTTGGCGAACAGCATGTAGTCGACAATCGCCTCGGCATCGGTCCAGGTGCGAAACAGGTAATTGCCCTTGAAGAAGGAGTTGTGCCCGTAGGAGGCATGCGCGATCACCAGCGCTTGCATCATCAGGCTGTTTTCCTCCATCAGGTAGGCAATGCAGGGATTGGAATTGATGACGATTTCATACGCCAGCCCCATTTGTCCGCGGCGATAGTTTTTTTCGGTTTGCAGGAAGTGCTTGCCGAAAGACCAGTGGTTGTAGGACACCGGCATGCCGATCGACGCATAGGCATCCATCATTTGCTCGGCCGTGATGATCTCGAGCTGGTTCGGAAACGTGTCGAGTCCGAAATTTGCGGCGACCCGCCGGATTTCTTCGTGCGCTAGCTCGATCAGGTCGAACGTCCACTCGGACTGGTCCGGCAGCCGGCGCACGCCAGACGGAGCATCCATCGATTTATTCATTTTGCCTGCTTCTTGAACAATTCACGGAATACCGGGAAGATGTCTGCCGGCGACTCGATCTTTTGCATCGCGAAGTGGGAATGCGCCTGTGCCACGCCCAGGTACTCGTACCAGAGGTTCTGCGGTTCGCCTTCCGTGATCTCCACATAGGCGTAGTACTGCACCAGTGGCATGATGGACTCGGTCAGCAGTTGTCGGCAGGCGATCGAGTCCTTGTCCCAATTGTCGCCATCCGACGCCTGTGCAACATAGACATTCCAGTCGCTGCTGTAGCGCTCGGTCAGGACTTTGCCAAGCATGTGCAAGGCAGACGAAACGACCGTTCCGCCCGACTCGCGGGAATTGAAGAACTCATGCTCGTCGACTTCGGATGCGGCAGTATGGTGGCGGATGAATACCAGGTCGATTTTTTCATAGACTTTGGCCAGGAACAGGTAGAGCAGTATGAAAAATCGCTTTGCGATGTCCTTCTTCTGTTGGTCCATCGAGCCCGACACGTCCATCAGGCAAAACATCACGCACTGGCTGGACGGTTTCGGTACCTTGATCCGGTTGCTGTAGCGCAGGTCGAATGGATCGATGAAGGGGATCGCGTTGATGCGACTTTTCAGCGCCGCGACCCGGCTCCTGGCTGTGATGACCGCGGAATCTTCGTCGGCCAGGATCAATTGCAACCGTTCGAGTTCTTGCTCGGCTTCGTGCAGCGCGGCCGCCGGCCCGGCGCCCACCGCGATCCGGCGCGCCAGCGCGCCGCGCAGCGAGCGCAGTACATGGATATTGGTGGGCGTGCCCGATACGGTGTAGCCGGCGCGTTGCGGACGGAATTCCACGGTGGAGGCAAGCTGCTTCTTCACCATGTTCGGCAACTCCAGGTCCTCGAAGAAGTAGTTCATGAACTCTTCCCGCGACAGCTCGAACACGAAGTCGTCTTCGGTGCGCTCGTCGCTATTGCCGGCCTTGCCTTGTCCGCGGCCGCCGCCGCCCTGTGGCCGGGCGATCTTGTCGCCCTTGATGAATTCCTTGTTGCCCGGGCTGATGGTTTCCCATACTCCGCCGCGCGCATGGCCGAAACCGGGTTCGTTCAGGTCCCTGGCCGGTATGGAGATTTTTTCGCCACCAGCAATTTCCCGGATGGAGCGGCCCTTGACGGCGTGCTCCACGGCTTTTTGCACCTGCTCCTTGTAGCGCCGCAGGAAGCGCTCACGGTTGACTGCAGACTTGTTCTTGCTCTGCAGGCGCCGGTCGATCAAGTAAGTCAATATGCTCTCCCGCTACTGCCATGCGGGTGGGCGAACCAGCGCCACCCTTCTTCGCAAATCCCGGCGGCCATGCCGCGCACGCCGGGGAGATGCGCCCTGTGCAGACCAGTCCGCAGGGCGCCATGTGGTGCGATGACGTCGTTCAGGACGACTTGCGCACCCGCAAATACCATTCGCAGAGCAGTCGCACCTGCTTTGCCGTGTAGCCTTTTTCGACCATCCGTGACACGAACTCCTTGTGCTTGTTGGCCTCGTCGGCGCTGGCCTTGGCGTTGAAGGAAATAACCGGCAACAGCTCCTCGGTATTGGAGAACATCTTTTTCTCGATCACGCTGCGAAACTTTTCGTAGCTGGTCCAGGCCGGGTTCTTGCCGCTGTTCTGTGCCCGCATGCGCAGCACGAAGTTGACGATCTCATTGCGGAAATCCTTGGGATTGGAAATCCCGGCCGGCTTCTCGATCTTTTCCAGCTCGCTGTTGAGCGCCTCGCGGTTGAAGCTCTCGCCGGTGTCAGGGTCACGGAATTCCTGGTCCTGGATCCAGAAATCGGCGAAGGACACGTAGCGGTCAAAGATGTTCTGGCCGTACTCGGAATAGCTCTCCAGGTAGGCAGTCTGAATCTCCTTGCCGATGAACTCGACATAGCGTTGCGCCAGGTATTCCTTGATGTAGGCAAGGTAGCGCTGCTCGATTTCCGGCGGGAATTGCTCACGGCCGACCTGCTGTTCCAGCACGTAAAGCAGGTGTACCGGGTTGGCCGCCACTTCACTGCTGTCGAAATTGAAAACACGGGAGAGGATTTTGAACGCGAAGCGTGTGGACAGGCCGTTCATGCCTTCATCCACGCCGGCATAATCGTAGTACTCGGACTTCGATTTTGCCTTGGGGTCGGTATCCTTCAGGTTTTCGCCGTCGTACACCTGCATCTTGCTATAGATGCTTGAGTTCTCCGGCTCTTTCAGGCGCGACAGGATCGCGAACTGCGCCATCATCTTCAGCGTTCCGGGTGCGCATGGCGAGCTGGCCAGCGAGGAGTGACGCAGCAGCTTGTCGTAGATCTTGATTTCGTCGGACACGCGCAGGCAATACGGTACCTTGACGATATAAATTCGATCGAGGAAAGCCTCGTTATTCTTGTTGTTGCGGAAGGTTTTCCATTCCGACTCGTTGGAGTGGGCCAGGATGACGCCGTCGAACGGGATCGCGCCGAAGCCTTCGGTGCCCTTGTAATTGCCTTCCTGGGTTGCCGTCAGCAGCGGGTGCAGCACCTTGATAGGCGCCTTGAACATTTCGACGAACTCCAGCAAGCCCTGGTTGGCCAGGCACAGTCCGCCGGAATAGCTGTAGGCGTCGGGATCGTCCTGCGAATAGCTTTCCAGTTTGCGGATGTCGACCTTGCCGACCAGCG
>NZ_JAUSNH010000238.1 GCF_030645335.1 Lacisediminimonas sp.
GGCATCGCGCCCGGCGGCGCCATCGACAGGCTGGCGCCGGCCTTGTCGTCGGCGGCCAGTTCGATCCGCTTCAGGACGCCGCCTTCGGACAGCATCACGTAACGCGGCTGGACTTCCTTGAGCACCACGCCGCTGGAAAATTCCTTGCCGACCGGGATGGCCTTGGGCGGCTGGCCGTCGGCGGTCAGGATCGCCACGCCATCCGCGCCCGACGCGATCACGCCGGTCAGCTGGTAGTTGCTGGCCACGGCGGCCATGGCCTGGCCACCGAACAGGGTGGCGGCCACTTCGGGCGACGGGTCGGCCATCGAGGCTTGCGGCATGGCGGCGAGCGGCCGCTGCGCCGGCTTGTACAGTTCCATGACCCAGTAGGCGATCGAGGCCGACAGCGCGATCACCGCGAGCAGGGTCAATAGTATTGGCAAACGCTTCATCACAATTCCTTGGTTACCGCACCAGCTGATTAATTTCGATGATCGGCATCAGCACCGCCAGCACGATCAGCAGCACCACCACGCCCATCACCAGGATCAGGACCGGTTCCAGCAGGCCCGCGATGGTCAGCGTGCGCCGCTCCAGGTCCGCCTGTTGCGAATTGGCCGCCCGTTCCAACATCGCCGGCAGTTCGCCGGTGATTTCGCCGGCGCGGATCATGTGGATCAGCATGGGCGGGAAATGCTTTTGCGCCGACAGCGCGCGCGCCAGGCTCACGCCCTCGCGCACGGCGCCGCTGGCCTGTTCGACCAGCTCTTTCATGGCCACGTTCGAAAGCGTGTCGCGGCTGGTGTCGAGCGCGTGCAGGATCGGCACGCCGGAGCCGGTGGTAATGGCCAGCGTGCTGGCGAAGCGCGCCGTGTTCAAGCTGCGTTCGAACTTGCCGTAGATGGGCGCGGTCAGCAGCCAGGCATGCCAGCGGCGCTTGAGCGCGGGATTCTTCAGGGCCTGGCGCACGCCGAAGCCGGCGCCGATCAGCATCACCAGCATGATGATGCCGTAAGCGCGCACGAAATTCGAAATGCCCAGCATGATCATGGTCAGCAGCGGCAGCTTCTGCTTGGTGTTGGTAAACACCGACACGATCTGCGGCACCACGTAGGTGAGCAGGAAGATCACGATCGCGAACGCCACCACGGTCACGATGGCTGGATAGGTGAACGCCATCCGCACCTTCTGCACCAGCGCGTTGCGGCGTTCGATGTAGTCGGCCAGGCGCGAGAGGACGCGGGCCAGGTGGCCGATCTGTTCGCCCGAGGAGACGAGCGCGCGGAAGATCTCGGCGAAATCGCGCGGGTGGCGCGACAGCGCATCGGAAAACGAGGCGCCGCCCATCACTTCGGAGCGGATCGAGGCGACCAGGTCGCGCACGTATGGCCGCTCGGCCTGTTCCAGCAAGGCGGTAAAGGCTTGCTCGAGCGGCAGGCCCGCTTCGAGCAGGCTGGCCAGCTGGCGCGTAAACAGCGCCAGTTCGACCTGCGACAGGCCCTCACCGAAGCCGCGCCGCGTGGCCGCGCCGGAAGCGTCGACCTGGGCCGCGATCACCTCGACGTTGAGCGGCGTCAGGCCCTGCACGCGCAGGTCGGCGCGCGCCGACTTGGCGCTGTCGGCATTGACCACGCCCTTGTGGGTGTCGCCCTTGTTGTCGACGGCTTCGTAGCGGAATGCTGGCACGGGCTAGTCCTTGGTAACGCGCAAGACTTCGGCCTGCGTGGTGGTGCCGTCGCGCAGCCAGCGCTCGCCATCTTCGCGCATGGTCTTCATGCCGACCTTCTGCGCGGCGCGGCGGATGTCCGCTTCCGAGGCGCGGTTGTGGATCTGCGCGCGGATCTCGTCGGTCGTCTGCAGCAGCTCGTATACGCCGACCCGGCCCTGGTAGCCCGTGTGGCCGCACTTGTCGCAGCCCACCGAGTGCCAGGTCTGGCCGTCGTTGCGCTTGCAGTGCACGCACAGCTTGCGCACCAGGCGCTGGGCCATCACGCCCAGCAGCGACGACGACAGCAGGAAGGGCTCGATGCCCATGTCGAGCAGGCGGGTGATGGCGGCGGCCGAATCATTGGTGTGCAATGTGGCCAGCACCAGGTGACCGGTCAGGGACGCCTGCACCGCGATCTGCGCGGTTTCCAGGTCGCGGATTTCGCCGATCATGATGACGTCCGGATCCTGGCGCAGGATGGCGCGCAGGGCCTTGGCAAACGTCATGTCGATGCGGGCATTGACCTGGGTCTGGCCGACGCCTGCGAGTTCGTATTCGATCGGATCTTCGACGGTCAGGATATTGGTGGTGCTGGAATTCAGGCGCGACATGGCGGCATACAGGGTCGTGGTCTTGCCCGAGCCGGTCGGACCGGTCACCAGCACGATGCCGTGCGGCTGTGCGATCAGGCGATCGAACTGCGCCTGTGCGTCATCGGCCATGCCCAGGTGCTGCAGGTCAAGCCGGCCCGCTTCCTTGTCGAGCAAGCGCAGCACGGCGCGTTCGCCATGGCCGGTCGGCAGGGTGGACACGCGCACGTCAACCGGCCGGCCGCCGACCCGCAAGGTAATGCGGCCGTCCTGCGGCAAACGCTTTTCGGCAATATCGAGCTGCGCCATGATCTTGATGCGTGAAATCAGCGATGCATGGATCGCCTTCTTGGGCCGGACCACGTCGCGCAAGCTGCCGTCAATGCGAAAGCGCACGACTGAAATCTGCTCGAACGGCTCGATGTGGATATCCGACGCGCCTTCGCGCAGGGCTTGCGTGAGCAGCGCGTTGATCATCCGGATCACCGGCGCATCGTCCGCCGATTCCAGCAAGTCTTCGATGGCCGGCATGTCGAGCATCAGCTTGGCCAGGTCGAGGTCGGATTCGTATTCATCGATCACCTGGGCCGCATCGCCGCCGGATGATGCATAGGCGCGGGCGATGGCGGCGTCTACTTCATCGCGCGACAGCGTGCGCAATTTTATCCGGCCAAAGCGGCGGCTGACTTCGGCAATCGCATGCGGCGGCGTGGCGTCCGACATCAGCACCTCGACCACGTTCTTTCCGGCGCCGCGCTGGGCCAGTACGGCATGGTCGCGCGCCCAGGCATAGGGCAGCAATCGTTCATCGATTGGCAGAGTACTCATGTTCGGCAATATCCTCTTGATCCTGCTGGTGCGCCCGGTTCGGTTCAGTTCAGCTTGCGCAGGTCCAGCGACGGATCGGAGGGCGCCGGCCCCGGACCCGTGGCTGGCGGCGCCAGTGGCGGCGGCGATGGCTCGGCGCCGGCAGGCCGCACGTTCATTACGCCGGCGCCTTCTATACGACCCTCGTCCATCGGCGGAAGTTGCGGCCCGTTCAGTTCAGGCAGGATCCAGGACGGCTTGGGTGGCGTGTTGACCTGGGCGTTGCGAATATAGTTGTAACGATCGCCGGCAACATTGACGCTTTGATCATTGGAGCGAACGATGGTCGGGCGCAAGAACACCATCAGGTTGGTTTTGACCCGGCTGCGGCGTTGATACTTGAAAAAATTGCCGAGCAGCGGCACGTCGCCCAGGCCGGGCACCTTTTCCACACCGTCGCGCGAGTTATCGTCGATCAGGCCGCCCAGCACGATGATTTGCCCGTCGTCGACCAGTACATTGGTATCGATCGAGCGCTTGCTGGTAATCAGCCCGGCGGAATTGCTGCTGTCCTGGATCGCCGAAGTCTCCTGGTAAATCGCCATCTTCACCGTCCCGCCTTCGGAAATCTGCGGCCGCACGCGCAGGGACAGGCCGATGTCGCGCCGTTCCACGGTCTGGAACGGATTGACGCCGGCGCCGCCGCCGGACGCCGGCGTGGTGTACTGGCCAGTGATGAACGGCACGTTCTGGCCAACGATGATGCGTGCCTCCTCGTTGTCCAGCGTAATCAGGTTGGGCATGGACAGGATGTTGGCGTCGTCGTCGGTCTCCAGCGCGCGGGCGATCGCGCCCAGTGTCAGTTCGCCGGCGATCTGGCGGAAGATGCCCAGGTTAAGGCCATTGCCCGGCGCGGCCGGCACGCCGGTGGTGGCGCGCGAAACTGCCTGGTTGATCAGGTTGTTGCCGCCCGACGAAAAGCCCGAGATCGAGCCGATCCGGTAGCGGCTGCTGGCGTCGCCCGACAGACCGGCCCACTGGATGCCGAACTCGGCAGCACGGTTGGAAGACACTTCGACGATCAGCGACTCGACATAAACCTGCGCGCGGCGGGCGTCGAGCTTGTCGATCACGGCGCGCAGGTTGCGGTAGACCGATTCATTGGCGGTAATGATCAGGGTATTGGTGGCGGCATCGGCCTGGATGAATCCGGCAGTGCCCCCCGTAGGCAAGGGCCCTTGCTGCTGGGCAGGCGAGGACGGTGGTGCGCTCAGCCCGGTCGTGGCTCCGCCCGGCGCGGTGGCCTGGCCGGCGGCCGGCGCAGCGGTCTGCTGCAGGCCCGGCGTGGTGCCGGCAGCACCCTGCACCTGTGCCGTCAGGCTGGTATCGGAGGCGACGACGGCGCGCAGTGTTTGCGCCAGCCGGGTCGCCTCGGCATTGCGCAGGTGCACCACATGCACATTGCCCACCGTGGCAGTCGGTACATCGAGCTTGGCGATCAGCGACTTGGCCAGGTTGGCCCTGGCGGCGGACGGCGCGCGGATGATCACCGCATTGGTGCGCGGCTCGGCCATCACGCCGATGCGTCCGGCTTCGCCGCCTGCTCCGGCCGCGCCCGGTTCCAGCAAGCGGTTCAGCATCACGGCCATATCGGTGGCGATCGCATGCTTGATTGGCACCACTTCAAGGTCACTGGTGGCCGGATTGTCCAGCGCGGCGATGATGCGTCCGATACGGCGCAGGTTGTCGGCATAATCGGTCACGACCAGGCTATTGGTGCCGGCATTGGCATTGATCGTATTGTTGGGCGAGATCAGCGGGCGCAGCACCGGCACCAGGTTGACCGCCGTTTCGTAGTTCAGCCGGAATACCTGGGTGGCGATCTGGTCGCCGCGCAAGGCGCCGGTCTGAATCGGCCCGGCCTGCAATTTTGCATCGGCTTCCGGCACCACCTTGTAAATGCCGTTTGCATTCACCACCGCATAACCTTGCAGCCGCAATGTCTGCGTGAGCAACTGGAATGCCTGCGTCTTGCTGACCGGCTTTTCCGCTACCAGGTTGATCGTGCCCTTTACCCGCGGGTCAACGATGAAAGTGTTGCCGGTGTAATGCCCGACCGCCTTGACCACCGACTCGATATCGGCGCCGACGAAATTGAGCGTGGCGTCATTGCCGGTCGGCTGTTGTTGCGCATGAACCACCGGAACCTGGGTGACGACCATGCAAGCCAGCAGGGCATGAACGAAAATGCGTACAGGCAAGCGCACAGCAGGACGCTGCGAAGCCATGAGCATGCCGGGAACCGTGTGTGGATTATTTTTTTTCATTTGAACTCGAGTTCGATGTACTGCCTGCCGCCTTCAGAGCGGCGCTGTCCCAACAGATTCAAAAGATTCGTCAGCCGCTCCTCGTCGCCTGGCGCCGCTTCGGCCCGGCCCGAAAACCGCAGCCGGCCCTGCTCCAGCCGGCCGCTGCCGGTCAGTACCAGCGGCCCGCTGCGGGTAGTCAGTTGCAATACCGCCTGCTCGCCGCGCCAATCGGCAGCCAGGGTGTACGCCCCCAGCGGCCGGATCGGCGACAGGCGTGACGCAATGTCGTCCATGTCCAGCTTCATCAGGCCAGTTACCTGCAGTGCCTTGCCCTGCCGCGCCAGCTGCAGCGGCCCCCAGGACAAATTCATCCGTCCCGATGGCCGCACGGTATTGAGCGGCGCACCCAACGCAGCCAGGCGCTCGGCCGGCAGCGCAATCGCAGCCGGGCTGACCTGCCAGCGATACCAGCCGCCATTGGCCGTGACGTCCTGCGACAGCGCCGCCGGATTGCTCAGGTTCAGGTGCACGCGACCAAGCAATAGCGTTGGCGACAAGGACCATGTAAATCGACCCGGCAACAAGGGCGTAACCGGCTCTGACCGGCCAGGCGCGGCCCCGATGAATGCCGAACCCTCCCACAAGCTGCCCTGCGGATCGCCCAGCGTCAGGCGACCACCGGTCTGATGTTCCACCAGCGGCGACATCCACGCAGCCGGCAGCGCGACGACCACGGTCACCGCCACGGCGAGCAAGGCCGACAATAGCCAGATCAAGCCGCGCAGCACTGGCCGGCTCCTGCGTCAACGCAACTTCTGCCACCATGGCAAGCTGCAGCTGCCAAGCAAATTCCTGAGCGCCTCATCATTCGCGACGCTGTTGACGCAACGTTAGATTCGCGTTGACCGAGTCGGGTTGAGTTTGCGCAACAATGCTGGTTTCCACAACGCTCATCCCCAAGCTTTTTCCGGCTTGATCAAGCCAGCCGACCAGCGCGGCGAATGACACGCCATTGAGCTGCAGCCGGACGAATTCCCCGCTGACGCTGATGGTTTGTGCTTTCAGGCCGGCGCCGGCCAGGCCGGCCTCCAGGCTCTCGCGCGTCACCGGCGCAGCCAGGGGCGCGCTGGCGGCGGAAGCGGGGGGGGCGGCCTGGATCTCGCGCGCCATCGACTGCATCTGCGCCACTTGCTGGCGCAGCGCCGGCAGGTTCTTGCGCAATTGCTCACGCCCGCTGATGGCGGGCTCGATCAATAACAGGTACAGCAAGGCCAGCACGATCGCCGCCGCCGCGGCCGCGATCATCTTGCGTTCCCGCGGATTGCGTGCCGACCAGTAATCGGCCAGCGGCTGGGCCGCTGCGCCCAGGCGCTGGCCGACACTGATGCTGCCCATCCGGTTTGCTGCGTTCATCTTGTGCTCCTGATTTGCCAGGATTGCGCGCCATCCTGCGCCGGCGCTGGCGATACCGACAGCGCCCGCGCCGCCAATGCGCTGCGCATCTGTTCGATGG
The DNA here is from genome assembly GCF_030645335.1 of Lacisediminimonas sp. Classification (GTDB taxonomy): domain Bacteria; phylum Pseudomonadota; class Gammaproteobacteria; order Burkholderiales; family Burkholderiaceae_D; genus Lacisediminimonas. The sequence goes on from NZ_JAUSNH010000238.1 coordinate 6,910, forward strand.
AGGGACTGGCGTTGGGCTTGAAGCGCACCAGCAGGCTGCGGTCCTTGTAGTCGAGCGCGGCAATGAGCTTGCTTGCATCTGTTGCGCCGGCAGCGCCGGATGCCCGCGTTGCACCGGTGCTGCTGCGCCATGCCTCGCCAAAGCCGGCGGCCAGCGCCAGGAAGTCATCCGGCGCGGATTCTCCGGCAGTGCGCTTGGCGGCAGCCAGCTTTTGCCGCATCTGCGCCACCGGGTCGACGGCCGGCTCCTTGGGGAACGCGGTGCGGAAAATCTGCGTCAAGGTGGACCGCAAGGCGTCGGCGTCGCTGCGCATGCGCCACCAGTCGACCTGCAGGCCGACGACATTCACCGCCAGCAACGCGCCGGCCAGCACCAGCGGCAACCGCCAGGCGCGCCAGTTGACGGCCGGCGCAGACGCCATGCCCACGCCGCTCATCAGGTTGAGCGAGCCGGCCTCTTCGGCGCCGTCTATCCAGTTCTGCCAACCGTCTCCCTGCAAGCTGATGTGTTGCGCCAGCGGCCGCGCGGCAACAGCAGCGCGCCAGCCGTCCATTTCCGCATGCGGAACAAAGAGTTGCAACGCAGCATTCGGCACGATGGCCAGCAGCGCATCGATCACCTCGTCTGCCGCCGAAGCGGGCGAATCCGGCAGGATCGGCAGGCCGATGCCGTCCTGCTTCGACAGCCGCACGGCAAGGTCGATATCGCCTTCGAATACGGCCAGTCCGGCGCTGGCGCTGCCGGCCTCGAAGGGCAGGCAAAGTTGCGCCGGCACGGCCACGATATTGCGTGCGCCGGCAGCAAGCACGCTACGCGACAGCAAGTCCAGCCAGGCGCGCTGCACCACGGCCACCGTGCGCACGCCGCCGCTGCCGGCAGCCACCAGCACGCAATCGGCCGGGTCCGAGATCAGTTGGTCTTCTACCAGGTTGGGCAGGGCGGCCCGCAACCTGGCCGGCGACATCGGCGGCACCTGCACCGTCACCAGGCTGACATCGCTGGCCGCCAGGATCAGCACCACGCGCTGCGCCTGCGCCACGGCGGCCGCCAATGAAGACAGCGGCTCGACGCCGCTGGCTTCCAGCCTGGCCGTTGCCGACGCAATAGCGTAGGGGCAGGGCAGCCCGGTCCAGTGTCCTGCGCTTTCTGCGGCCACCTTGGATGGCATGCGCAGGTAAAGTGTGCTCACGGTTTGCGCCTCCTGTTGTTGGTCCTGGTCTGCATCCCGGTCAGTGCTCACGCACCCAGATGACATTGGTGCGCGGCCCGGTGCGCTCGATCAGCGCTTCCACGTCAAGGCTGGCGCGCGCCATCCGGACCCGGCCATTGACGATGAAAAAATTGGTGCTGACCGACAGCGCATTGGCAGGCACGCCGGCGTTGCTGCCCGCCAGCCGCTGGGTGACATCGGCCAGGTCGCGGAAGTGGGCGGTCTGCCGTGCATTCACCAGCGCGGCGGCGTCGCCCGGCGTCAGCTTGCTCACTTTGGCGCTCAGCACTTCGGCCGGCGCGGTGTTGGCGTTGACTGGCGTTGCGCGCGGCAGCACCACGACAAACGGCCGCAATCGCTCCACCTGCTCGCTGGTGAATCCATCCACGGCCAGCAAGTCATCCACTTGGGTCAGCGGCATTTGCTGCGCGAGCGCCGCCGGCTGCCCTGGCGTGGCGCTGGCAAGCGGCGCGGTGGCGCGCATCAGGTCGGCTGTCTTTTGCGCCAGCCCGGGTTCGATGCGCTGGCTGGCGAGCAACCTGGAAAAAGCCAGCACTTCGGCGGCATCGATTGCGCCGTTGGGCGCAATATTGGTCAGGTTAAAGCGCGCCTGCGCATCGATGATGCCGCCCGACAGCGCAGCGTCGGCAGCATCGCCTTGTGCCCGGCCATTTTCGACATACTGGTCGAGCCTGGTTTCAGACAGCGGCACCGCCCACGGTTCGTCGAGCGCGTCGATGGTGGAAAACTTCGCGTCTTCACGCAGGATCAGGCGCGCCCAGTCGAGCGCGCCGCGCAATATCCATTGTTTCTGCAATTGCAGGCGCTGGTTTTCTATTGAACGCACTTGCACTTGCTGCTGCCAGAACAGGCCGGCAACGATGGTGACGGCCAGCGTGGTCAGCAACAGCGCCGTCACCACGGCAACGCCGCGCTCGGCGCGCCCGACAATGAACTGTAGGCCAGGGCGCCGCATCAGACAGCGCCCAGCAAGAAAATCTTTTGCATCGGCGCATCCCGTCCGGCCAGGCGCAGCGTCATTTCAAGGCCGGTGTAGGCGACACGCGCAACCGGGATGCCGCTGCCCTGCGCAATCACCTGCGCTTTGCCGGAGCTGGTCTGCTGGCCCTGCTCACCGTCCGGCACATCGGCGGAGCGCCATCCACGCTTGTCTTCTGCCCATAGCCGCAGCGCCAGCGAACTCACGCCAGGCTGCAAGGCCACCGAATAAGCGGCTGCCATGCCCGACGACACGCTTTGCAGTTGCGCATCGATCTCGCGCAAGTCGCGCGTGGCGGGCATTTCCTGCCGCGTCAGTACATTTTCCGCCAACAGGTAAGTGACGACCTGCGCCCGCAGCGGCTGCCCCTCTGTCTGCACGGTACGCACCAGTGACAGGCGGGCATTGTCGATGCGCAGCACCTGCCGGTTCTGCAGCAGCACTGGCGAAGCAATCTGCGCACAGTCATTCTGCATCTGCGCGAACGCCAGTTGCAGGCCGCGGGTCTGCTCCATTTCTTCGATCAGCGCCGCACGCGAACGCACGATCGTGTCCAGGCCGCGCCATCCCATCACCGCCACCACCGCCAGCACGCTGATCGCCACCAGCAACTCGACCAGCGTCAGGCCGCGACGGCCGCGCCGCTGCACAAGCCTGGCGCGCCGCTGGAAGTCAGAGCGCATTGGGCACCACCTGGGCCAGCTTGATGATGCGCCGAGCGCCATCGCGGTTATCAAACACGCTCACTTCCACGCGCCGGAATGACGGGTTCGGCGTGGTGTACACGTTCTCTTCGCACTGCAAGGGCAGTTCGCCCTGCGGACATTCGAAGCTGCGCTGGCCCACCGCCGGCCATTCATGCGCCAGCCGGATTTGCGACAGCCGGTTCTCGGCCGACCAGGTCGCCATCATCGACGCCCGCAGGTCGCGGCTATTGGTAGTCAGGCTGCCGACCGCACGCAAGCTGGCGCCCAGCGAGGTACCGACGATGACCAGCGCCACCAGCACTTCAAGCAGCGTGAACCCGGCCTGGTATCGGTTGCTCATCGGCTTACTCGACCGTGAAATGACCGATGCCATCGGCCCGGATCGTTACTGAAACCTGGGCCGCTGCCAGTGTCAGCACGAAAGGCTTGTCGACCGGCTCGCGGCCGAACACGATGCGCAGCGGATTGGACTCGCCGGCCGAGGCCGGGGTAATCACCAGCGACACTGGAGGCCGCTTGAACGGGCGCGCCCGCAGCATCTGGTCGCCTTCCAGGCCGATCCATTTGTTTTCGTCGCGCACCAGGAAGCGGTAGCCCTCGGCATCCGACTCGAACGCAACCGGCCGGTTGCGCACGATGGCTTCGTCGCGCGCGAGCTGCATCAGCAGGGCGATGCGCTGTGCTTCGTTGTGCAGTTGCTGCCGTTGGTCCGGCATCGCATTGAATGCGACGAAACCCATGGCGATGCCGGCGATCACC
>NZ_JAUSNH010000239.1 GCF_030645335.1 Lacisediminimonas sp.
ATCAGGACATAGGCCATCCCGGCCCCGGTCGGGACAATGAAAACCCGGCGCTGGACCAGCACCACTTCACCTTGTTCGGCCGGCTTCAACTGGAACAGCCAGGTGTCGATGGCGCGCCGCAATGGCTGTCGGAAGGCAAGCCGCATGCGCTATACCCGTACCGATTGGACCAGTTGTTGCACCAGTTCCCGGCTCGACGCGCCCAGGCCGGATGTGGAACGGGCCGGTCGCAGGCGGTGAGCGGCAACCGGTACGATGACCGCCTGCACGTCTTCCGGAATCACATGATTGCGACCTTCCAGTGCGGCCCAGGCCCGCGCCGCTTGCACCAGCGCGATGGCCGCGCGCGGGCTGAGGCCTTCGGCGAACAGTCCGCCTTGCCGCGACGCCTGCACCAGCGCCTGCACATAGTCGATCAAGGGGTCGGACGTATGGATTTCGCGCAGCAGCGACTGGGCTGCCTGCAACTCTTCCGGCGCCATTGCCGGCGACATCTGGCGCAGCAGGCTGCGTCGGTCCTCGCCGCGCAGCAGGCTGCGTTCGGCCTCGCGGTCGGGGTAACCCAGCGAGATGCACATCAGGAAGCGGTCAAGCTGCGATTCAGGCAGCGCGAATGTGCCGATCTGATGGGTCGGGTTCTGCGTGGCGATGACAAAGAATGGTTGCGGCAAGTCACGGGTGACGGCGTCGGACGAGACCTGCCCTTCCTCCATCGCTTCGAGCAAGGCGGACTGCGTCTTGGGCGTGGCGCGGTTGATTTCGTCGGCCAGCAGCACCTGTGTGAAAATTGGCCCGGGATGGAATGCGAAGTCGCCTTTTTCCCGGTCAAACACGGAGATGCCGATCACGTCCGCCGGTAGCAGGTCGCTGGTGAACTGGACGCGGTTAAAGCGCAGTCCGAGCGAGCTTGCAAGTGCATGGGCCAGAGTGGTCTTGCCGACCCCGGGAACGTCTTCGATCAGCAGGTGGCCACCGGCCAGCAGGCAAACCAGCGCCTGCCTGATCTGGAAATCCTTGCCAACGACAATCTCGCCAACTTGCCGCGCGACGGCATGGACTTTTGAAAACATGAGCTAACCTTCTTCCGTTGGAGGGGCATTCTGATGCTTGGGCCAGCATGGACAAAGATGGCAAATGCCATTTTGCCGGATTGTTTCGCGCTACACTAAAGACAGCTCACAAGATTCTAGTAGAGAAAGACAGACAGCGTGCCTTCGGGCTGTATTCCATGACCACAGCGATTTACACCCATGCCGACTGCCGGCGCCATGAGATGGGATCATGGCATCCGGAGTCACCGGCGCGTTTGCAGGCAATCGAAGATCAGCTCATTGCCAGCCGAATAGACGCTTTCCTTGATTACCGCCAAGCGCCGGAAGCGTCGATCGACGCGCTGGCGCGGGTACACACCAGTGCCGCCATCGCGTTGGTGCGCGACAACACGCCCCAATCCCTGCAGTCCGACGGCGGCGATCATTTCGCCTGCGACGAAGCGCTGCACGCCGGCTATTACCCGATCGATGGCGATACCTCGCTCAATGCCTGGAGCTGGCGCGCCGCACGACGGGCGGCCGGCGCCGCCGTGGCGGCGACCGACGCTGTGATTGCCGGCGAACTGGCCAATGCGTTTTGCGCGGTCCGCCCGCCGGGACACCATGCCCGCCCGTCCGAGCCGATGGGTTTTTGCCTGTTCAATAATGTCGCCATTGCCGCTCGCCATGCGCTTGAAGTGCACGGTCTGCAGCGGGTGGCGATTGTCGACTTTGACGTGCATCACGGCAACGGCACCGAAGAGGCTTTCATTGACGAACCACGCGTGCTGATGGTCAGCTTTTTCCAGCATCCGTTTTATCCTTATACCGGGGCGCAGTCCTTGTCGCGTATTGCGCCCAATTCGGTCAACGTACCGGTACCGGCGCACAGCGGTGGCGATGTGGTGCGCAAGCTGGTGCTCGAGCAGTGGATGCCCGCGCTGGAAGCGCACAGGCCGGAAATGATCTTCATTTCCGCCGGCTTCGATGCACATCGCGAGGACGACCTGGGCCAGATGGGCCTGGTGGAAGCCGATTACGCATGGATAACCCGGCAGGTAATGGATGTGGCAGATAAATTTTCCCGGGGCAGGATCGTCAGTTGCCTTGAGGGCGGCTACAATCTTTCCGCATTGGGGCGCAGCGTGGTCGCGCATGTGAGGACATTGGCGGACCTGGGCTGACGGCAGGACCCCGGTACAAGGAGCACGGCAACAGTATTAGGCAACAGGATTCGGCAACAGGATTCGGCAAAATATAAAACTTTGGAGACGGCATGAATCAATACGACATCGGCCTGGACAAGAACGCGGCCAACTACGCACCGCTCTCACCGATCGGTTTCATGGAACGCGCGGCCAGCGTGTACCCGAACCGGCTGGCGATTGTGCACGGCGACTTGCGGGTGACCTGGAAGCAGGCCTACGCGCGGGCCCGGCGCCTTGCCAGTGCGCTCACGCGCAGTGGAGTGGGGCAGGGCGATACGGTTGCCGTGATGCTGCCCAATACGCCGCCGATGGTCGACGTACATTTCGGCGTGCCCATGACCGGCGCTGTCCTGAATGCGCTCAATACCCGCCTCGATGCAGAATCTATCGCATTCAACCTCGATCACGGCCAGGCCAAGCTGGTCATTGTCGATCGCGAATTTTCCGGCGTGATGCGCGCCGCGCTTGCCAAAGTGAACCGGGAAATCATTGTCATCGATGCCGACGACGCCCTTTACGAAGGGCCGGGCGAACGCATCGGCACCATAGAATACGAGGATTACATTGCCAGTGGCAGTCCTGACTTTGCATGGTCGCCGCCCTCGGATGAATGGAACGCGATCGGCCTCAATTACACCTCCGGCACCACCGGCAATCCCAAGGGCGTGGTGGTCCATCATCGCGGCGCTTATCTCAACGCGGTGGCAAATGTGGTGAGCTGGTCGATGCCGCTCCACCCGGTGTACCTGTGGACGCTGCCGATGTTCCATTGCAATGGCTGGTGCTTCACCTGGTCGCTGGCGCTTCAGACTGGCGTCAATGTTTGCTTGCGCCGGGTGGAGGCAAAGGCAATCTGGGATGCGATCCGTGAGCATCGTGTCACCCACATGTGCGGCGCGCCGATCGTGCAGTCGCTGATCATGAATGCGCCGGAGGCCATGCGCGAGGGCGTCACGCACACGGTGTCATCGCTGGTGGCGGGCGCCGCACCACCGGCGTCGATGATCGAAGGCATGGAAAAGCTGGGCTTTGACCTGACGCATATCTACGGCATGACCGAAACCTGCGGGCCGTCGGTCGCCTGCAACAAGCAGGTCGAATGGGACGCACTCGACATCGGCGAACGTGCCCGGCTCAATGGTCGCCAGGGCGTACGCTACGCGCTGGAAGAAGCGGTCACGGTACTCGATCCGCAGACCATGAAACCGGTACCCGCTGACGGTGAAACGGTCGGCGAGATCATGTTCCGCGGAAATATATCGATGAAGGGCTACCTGAAGAACGAAAAGGCGACGCAGGACGCCTTCGCCGGCGGCTGGTTCCATTCCGGTGATCTTGCGGTGATGCACCCGGACGGCTATATCAAGATCAAGGATCGCAGCAAGGACATCATCATCTCCGGTGGCGAGAATATCTCCAGTATCGAAGTCGAGGATGTGCTGTACCGCCATCCCGCCGTGCTGGCCGCTGCCGTGGTCGCTATGCCGCACGAGCGCTGGGGCGAAACACCGTGCGCGTTCGATGAACTCAAGCCGGGCGTGAGCCTGACCGACCAGGACCTGATCACGCACTGCAAGAAATCTCTGGCCGGATTCAAGGTGCCGCGCGCCGTGGTGTTTGCCGAACTGCCCAAGACATCCACCGGGAAAATCCAGAAATTCGAATTGCGGCAGCGTGCCGGGTCGGTGTCGGCAATTGATGTCTGATTGCCAATCAGGCGCAATTCGGTACGCAGATGTGCGCCGCGGCGATAGAATAGCCGCCCGAATACATAAAAGCGTCCAGCATGTCCATACAATGGTTCCCCGGTCACATGAACGCCGCCCGCAGGAATGCGGCGGAGTCGATGGAAAAAGTCGACATGGTGATCGAGGTGCTGGACGCCCGCCTGCCGCAGGCCAGCACCAATCCGATGATCCACGAGCTGCGCACCTTCCGTCAGCGTCCGTGCCTGAAGATACTCAACAAGGCCGACCTGGCCGATCCGGTGGCGACCAAGGCATGGCTCGACTTCTATAACGCGCAAAAAAACGTGCGCGCGGTGGCGCTGTCGTGCAAGCAGCAGGCCGACGTTGCCAAAGTGCCGGGGCTGGCGATCAAGACCGCACCCAACCGCGGCACCAACGAAAAGCCCTTGCGCGCGATCATCATGGGCATACCCAACGTCGGCAAGTCGACGCTGATGAATGCGCTATTGAAAAAACGCGTGGCCAAAGTGGGCGATGAGCCGGCGGTGACGAAGACCCAGCAGCGGCTGTACCTGGGCAATAACATCGTTCTGATCGATACGCCGGGTATGTTGTGGCCGAAGATCGAACATCCATCCGATGGCCTGATGCTGGCGGCCAGCCATGCCGTCGGCGTGAACGCCGTCATTGAAGAAGAAGTAGCGGAATTCCTTGCGCAACTATTGCTGTCGCGTTATCCCGCATTGCTTGCTGCGCGCTATGGATTTGATACCGAGGGCATGGACGGCTATGCCGTGATCGAAGGCGTGGCAAAGCGACGCGCGTTGAAGCTCAAGGGCGGTGACTACGATATTGAAAAGGCGGCGCACACGCTATTGCATGACTACCGCAGCGGCGCCATCGGACGCATCTCGCTCGAAACGCCGCAGAGCCGGCAACATTTGCTGGCAACTTACAAGCCGCCGGCACGGCTGGGCGAGCAGCAGCAAGAGAACGAGGACGAGTAGGACGCGGCCGGCGGCGATTTACCCTTCCGGGGTGATTGTCATTAATCGCCCAATAGTTCGATAAAAAGATATTGAATTCTGAATGTGCCGCTCGTGTGCATTCCGGCCCCTCGCTTTTCGCTTCTCGCATTCAATTTTTCTCTTCAACTCCCCGCATGCAGGCATTCTGTCCCTTGTGCCGACGTCGGACATCGCCTGGACATCGGTTTATCCCGGACACCGATTTGCCAGCGGATCTGTGCCATATTTCATCGGAAAAATTCGGGGCAGATTGTCTTATTCCTAGCGCGATTGCGCCACCGCAACCAAACGGTCGGACACGGAACCCGCGTCACCTTTCTTGATACACAGCGCCTGCTTCATCTGATCAGTGTGTACAAAAAGGAGACAGTAAAAATGAAACTCGACTTATTCGAATGCGCTTGTTGCTGGCCAGCGCTGGAGATTGTTGCAAGCGGTCAGCGGGATATTGACGCTGCAATCGGCAACCCGCAACAAGGAGAACAATATGGACGCTAGTTCTTCCTCTTCTGCCGACGTTGAAACGCAGCGGCGGGTCAATCGCTCTTATAGCGTGCGTCGTAATACCGTGGTTTCCCGCACAGAGCCTGAAGCGGCGCCGCAAGTAGCATCGCGGGTTGACTTCGACTCGGCGATCAGCATGCTCGGCCAGGACCAGGTGGAAAAATTCCACGATAATTTGGCCTGGGTAAGCGACGAGTGGAATGCGGAATTGGAAAAGCTTGAAAAAGTGCTCGGTACGGACGCGTTCAAAGAGCTTTTGCAAACGCTTGACAGGGCAACGTCGCCCGAACTTGTGGATTTGCGAGATCGTGCTTATGCGCTGAAGGAGATACTCGCGTCCAGGCCGTTTCAAAATAGATTGCACAGCAAAGTCGAGCGAATGGATAAGTGGGACGCGCACAGTCGCGCTGTGCTGGACCTGGTCCGGCCGCAGCAACAGGGCGACAATCTGATGAGTGCGCGCAAGCAATCGGCCATTTACTACGCCTGGAGTATCGCGAGTGCGGCGCGGGCCGCCGCCTTCGTGGCTTCAATGTATTCGGCGAACAAAGTGCTGACTGCCCTGTCCATCACCTGTACCGCAGCGGTACCGCTACTGGCGATATTCCACACCGTGACGATGATCCGCGATTTGTATCG
>NZ_JAUSNH010000241.1 GCF_030645335.1 Lacisediminimonas sp.
CATCGCGATATTGTCTTCCAGCCGGAACGACAGCAGCTCGGCCTTCTTGATCCACTGGTTGACGCTCCAGCTACCGTCGATTTTCTGGGCCACGCGCAGTGTGCCGCTGTCGAGTTCGGCCAGCACGTGGGCGACTGCCTCGCGCACGGCGGCAGGTGCGGATTTCGGTGACATCGATGTGCGGTCTTCCCATGCCTGGTCGATGATTTTCTGGAGTTGTGCGGTCATTTTCTTGTTCTGCCTGATGGGTGATTGATTGAATGAATTGATCGAATACGGTGAAAAGCCGGGCTTCAGGTGGCGCTGTGCTTGCGGGCGAAGGCGACGATGCGGCGAGTCGCTTCCATGCATTCCTCAACCTCGGCCACCAGCGCCATGCGTACCCGGCCGCTGCCGGGGTTGCTGCCGTGCGCATCGCGCGCCAGGAAGCTGCCGGGCAGCACCGTCACATTATATTCGGCGTACAGGCGGGCGGCGAACTCGGTGTCGCTCATGCCGCCGACGCCGTCTACCTTTGCCCATAAATAAAATCCGGCGTCCGGCAGCGCGACATCGAGCACCTGCTGCATCAATGGCGTGACCTGGCTGAATTTGTCGATGTATTTGGCGCGGTTTTCGCGAACATGCACTTCATCGTTCCAGGCCGCCACCGACGCCGCTTGCACCGGCGGGCTCATGGCGCCGCCGTGGTAGGTGCGATACAGCAGGAATTTTTTCAGGATGGCGGCGTCGCCGGCGACAAAGCCCGAGCGCATGCCCGGCACGTTGGAGCGCTTGGACAGGCTGCTGAACGTGATCAGGCGCGGATAGCCGCTGCGGCCCAGCAGATTTGCCGCTTCCAGGCTGCCCAGCGGCGCTTCCGGCTTGAAATAGATTTCGGAATAGCATTCATCGGCAGCGATGACGAAACCATAACGATCTGACAACGCAAAAAGTTCGCGCCAGTCGTCCAGCGTTAGCAAGGCACCGGTCGGATTGCCCGGTGAGCAGACGTACAGCAACTGCACCTTTTCCCAGGTGGCGGCAGTCACGGTACTGAAGTCAGGCGCGAAGTTGCGGGCCGGGTCCGAATTGACGAAATACGGCACCGCGCCGGACAGGTAGGCCGCCCCCTCGTAGATTTGGTAGAACGGGTTGGGGCAGACGACGACGGCCTCGCGGCGATTGTCGATGACGGTCTGCGCCAGCGCGAACAAGGCTTCGCGCGAGCCATTGACTGGCAACACCTGGCTTGCCGGGTCGATCGGCGGCAAGCCATAGCGGCGCTCCAGCCAGCCGGCGATTGCCATGCGCAGCGCGTCGGTCCCAATCGTGCTGGGATAGGACGCCAGGCCCTTCAGGTTATCGGTCAGCGCTTGCTGGATGAAGGCCGGGGTCGGATGCTTCGGTTCGCCGATGCCCAGGCTGATCGGCGAAAATCCGGCGGCCGGTTGCTCCGCCGCAAACAAGCGACGCAGCTTTTCGAAGGGATAGGGTTGCAGCTTGTCGAGCAGGGGATTCACGGGAGGGCGGCGTACGGGAAAAGGAAGGCTGCATTATAGCTGCCGCACTGCAAAAGGCGTGCGTCGTGCGGCAGTTTGCGGCTTGCTCCATCCGCCGGATCGGCCGGTGCGCGATGTTATGATGGCGCCTCGAAGCTCAATGAGGACAGGACCACCGTGCGACTTACATCCATCAAGCTTTCCGGATTCAAATCGTTTGTCGATCCGACCAATTTCCAGGTGCCCGGGCAACTGGTGGGTGTGGTCGGGCCGAACGGCTGTGGCAAATCGAACATCATTGACGCAGTGCGCTGGGTGTTGGGCGAGTCCAAAGCGTCTGAATTGCGCGGCGAATCGATGCAGGACGTGATTTTCAATGGTTCCTCCCACCGCAAGCCGGCCGGACGCGCATCGGTTGAGCTGGTGTTCGACAATGCCGATGGCAAGGCGGCCGGCCAATGGGGCCAATACGCCGAGATTGCGGTCAAGCGTACGCTGACCCGCGACGGCACCTCCACTTATTACATTAACAACCAGGCAGTGCGCCGGCGCGACATCCAGGATATTTTCCTGGGCACCGGCCTGGGTCCGCGCGCCTACGCCATCATCGGCCAGGGCATGATCTCGCGCATCATCGAGGCCCGCCCCGAAGAGTTGCGGATTTTCCTGGAAGAAGCCGCCGGCGTGTCGAAATACAAGGAGCGCCGGCGCGAAACCGAGAACCGGCTGCACGACACGCGCGAGAACCTGCAACGGGTCGACGACATCCTGCGCGAACTCAATGCCAACCTGGAAAAATTGCAGGGCCAGGCCGCCGTCGCGCAGCGCTTCCATACCCTTCAGGCCGACCAGGAAGAAAAGCAAAAGCTGTTGTGGCTGCTGCGCAAGAACGAAGCCAAGGTCGAGCAGGAAAAGCACCTGCGCGAAATCGACAAGGCAAAAACCGAGCTGGAAGCGCAAACCGCCAGCCTGCGCCATGTCGAGACCGAGCTGGAACACATGCGCCAGTCGCATTACGCCGCCGGCGACCGCCTGCACCAGGCGCAGGGCCATTTGTACCAGACCAATTCCGAGATCGGCAGCCTGGAAGCGCAGATCAAGTTCGTGATCGAATCGCGCACCCGCTTGCAGACCCAGATCAACTCGCTGACGGCCCAGCGCGACCAGTGGCAGCGCCAGAGCCGCCAGCATCAGGACGACCTGGCTGAAGCCGAAATGCACCTGGAAGAGCACGCGGTGCTGGTCGAGCAGGCCCAGCAAGCCGCGCAGCAGCACCAGGGCCGGGTGCCGGCGCTGGAGCAGGCCTGGCGTGAGGCGCAGCAGAGGACCACCGAATCGCGCAGCCGCATCATGCAGGTCCAGCAGCAAATCGAGCTGGAGTCGGCGCACCAGCGCAATGCTTCCAACATCCTGTCCGGCCTGGCCGTGCGGCGCGAACGGCTGGCGCAAGAGCAGGGCGGCTTGCAGATGCCGGACTCCTCCCATCTTGCCAACCTCAAGATGCAACTCGAGGAAAAGCAGGCCGCGCTGGAAGAAGTGACGATGCAACTGGAGACGGCGCAGCAACAGCAGCCGATCCTGGAACAGGAGCGGCGCCAGGCGCAGGAACAGGTCAATGCGGAAAGCGCTGCCAATGCGCAGCTGGAAGCCAGGTTAAGCGCGCTCAGGCAGCTCCAGGAACGGGTGCAATCGCAGGGGAAGGTACAGCCCTGGCTGCAAAAGCATGAACTCGCCGGATTGCCGCGCCTGTGGCAGAAACTGCATATCGAACAAGGCTGGGAAAGCGCGCTGGAAGCGGTGCTGCGCGAGCGCACCTCGGCGCTTGAAATGTCGAACCTGGACTGGGCCAAGGGATTTTTCAATGATGTCCCGCCGGCCAAGCTTGCGCTGTATTCGCCCAATGCCGCCGCCGGCTTGCCAGTGCCGGATGCGCCCGCCGGTCTCAAGCCGTTGATCAACCTGTTGCAGTTGAATGACCCCGGGTTGCGGGCATTGATGCAGGACTGGTTGCACAACGTATTCGTGGCCGACGATGCGTCCAGCGCCTTGCTCGACCGCGCCAAACTGCCGGCCGGCGCCTGCTTCGTGACCCGGCAGGGCCATGTCGTGGCCCGTTCCAGCGTACGTTTTTATGCACCGGACTCCGAGCAGGAAGGCATGCTGGCGCGGCAGCAGGAAATCGAGAACATCAGCAAGCAACTGCGCGCCCAGCAAATGCTGGCCGACGAGGCGCGCACCCGCTCAGTACGTGCCGAAGCGGCGCTGTCGCACGGCGTGCAGCGGCTGCAGGAAATCCGCCAGCGCACTGCATCGCTGACGCAGGCGGTGCATGCCCTGCAAATCGACGTCATGCGGCAGACCGAGGTGCAGGAGCGATTCAACCAGCGCAGCACGCAGATTGCCGCCGACCTGGCCGAAATCGCCGCCCAGGAAAGCGAACAGCAACAGGCAAAGGCCGAGTCCGAAGCGCGATTCGAGCAGCTTGACGGCGACCTGGCCGAAATCCAGGAAAAGCATGAACAGGGGCAGACCGATTACCTGTCGCGCGAGCAGCAACTCAACGATGCGCGCGAACGCCTGCGCGACCTGGAGCGACGCGCCCAGGAAGCCGAGTTTGCCGAAAAGTCGCACCGCAACCGGATCGAGGAACTCAAGCGCAGCATCGCCACGGCGCTGGAGCAAACGGCGCAATTGTTCGCCAGCATGGAGCAGGGCCAGCTTGAGCTGGAAACCCTGGACGACCAGGCGGCGCAGGCCGGCCTGCAGGGCTTGCTCGACAAGCGCACCGAACAGGAGCGTGCGCTGGCCGACGCCCGTCACGAACTGGACCAGCTCACGCAGAAATTGCGCCACCATGAAGAGTCGCGCATGCAGTCCGAACGCAGCCTGCAACCAGCGCGCGACCGCATCACCGAGCTGCAACTGAAGGAACAAGCGGCAAGGCTGAACCTGGAACAATACGCCCAGCAGTTGCTGGAAGCGCAGGCCGACGAAGTAGCGCTGGCCGAAAAGCTGACCGAGGACATGCGGGCATCCTGGCTGCAAGGCGAAGTCACGCGCCTGAACAATGCCATTGCCGGGCTGGGGCCTGTCAACCTGGCAGCGCTGGACGAACTGCAGCAGGCGTCCGAGCGCAAGAACTTCCTCGACGCGCAAAACGCCGACCTGGTGGAGGCGATGAATACGCTGGAAGATGCGATCCACAAGATCGACAAGGAAACGCGCGAACTGCTGCAGGACACCTTCGACCAGGTCAACCGGCATTTCGGCGAACTGTTCCCGATCCTGTTTGGCGGCGGCAATGCGCGCCTGACCATGACTGGCGACGAGATCCTCGACTCCGGCGTGCAGGTGATGGCGCAGCCGCCGGGCAAGAAAAACGCGACCATCCACTTGCTGTCGGGCGGCGAAAAGGCACTGACCGCAACGGCCCTGGTGTTTTCCATGTTCCAGCTCAATCCGGCGCCGTTCTGCCTGCTCGATGAGGTGGATGCACCGCTGGACGACGCCAATACCGAACGTTTCTGCAATATGGTCAAGCGCATGTCGGCACAGACCCAGTTCCTGTTCATTTCGCACAACAAGATTGCAATGGAAATGGCGCAGCAATTGATCGGGGTGACGATGCAGGAGCAGGGCGTGTCGCGCATCGTGGCAGTCGATATGGAATCGGCTGCGCATTTCGCGTCGGAGGCACAAGCGGCCTGATTGCCAGCCGGCGCACTGCTATCAGAGTGTGGGATCCGGGAAGGAAGTCGCGGCGCCAGCGATTGCCGGCGCCGGGAGGTGGAAATGTGTGCAAAGGAAAAGGATGCCCGGGCATCCTTTTTTATTTTTCTGGTTGTTAGCCGGCCGGCCGGTCAGATTCGTTCCGAGCGCGCCAGCGCAGCCTGTTTCTGGTAGTAGGCGACATTCTGTTGCGCCTCGCGCACCCGTTTTTGCTCGACGTCGGCGCAGATCAGGTAATGGTCTTCCGCGCGCCGCAGCCACCAGTGCCTGATCTGGCGCAGCACCGGGCTCAGGGAAAGCATGGTCAGTTCCTGCAATTTATAATCTCTGGTCTGTGACACGGAACCCTCCGCGATGCGGTGATGGTTGGACCTGCCCCTTGGGCGGGCGGCGGGAAATACCGGTTGCTGCATTGGCACGCCAGTGTTGCCGCTTGCTGCGCAGCGCTTATTGCCACCGCGGGCGGCCTGTCCTCGCTGCGCCGAAAAACGTGCGATGGCGTGGTTGATATCTTAGTTGCCGGACTCATGCCGGCATTGATTACAGTCAACGGCTGTATGCGCACGGCCTGCGGCGCGACGGATCGGGTTTTCCCTCTGAAAGCGGGTCTCGCGCGGCTTGACAACTTTGCAGCCGAACACTTACCCTAGCCCGGAACCAGCAGGCATTGCGCAAGTACTGTGCAGGCGCTGCGCACCAAGAGCCCAGCCACGCCAGATGATATCCCCCGGATCCCTGTTTTTCGCCGTGCAGGACACTGCGTCGTTACCTTTGTTGATGGTGACGCAATGCCGCACCTTCCGTCGCTTCATCTCCCGCGAGACCCAAGCAGCATGACCGAACTCCAAGTCAGCCTGATCGCCATCGGCAGCTCGATCGTCGTCGGTGTCATCTCTTACAACAAGTGGCAGGAATACAAGGCCAGGAAAAGCGTCGAGCGCGCGTTTTCCTCATCCACCGAAGATGTACTGATGCGCGATGCCGCGGCAACGCCCGGACAACGCCGCGAGCCGCTGCTTGACGATGCGCCGGAGGGGGACGGTGGTTCGGGCATGCCCGGCGACGCCAGCCGCGCACAGGACACTGGCGCACACGCCGATCAGCACAGCGAACATGGCGGCATTGCGCTGGAGCCGGCCGCCGCCGAGCGCCCGCAGAAGGCGCTGCCGGTCGACGAGCTGATCGACTGCGAAATCGCGATCGAGCTCGAAGGCCCGGTGCGCGGTGAAAAAGTCCTGCCGGCCTTGCAACGGCTAGGCCATGTCGGTGGCAAGGCCGTGCACTACATCGGCCAGGCTGAGGACGGTCAATGGGAAGAGGTCGCAACAGGGGGCGTGTACACCACCCTGCGCGCGGGCGTGCAGATGGCCAACCGCAACAGCAACCTGAACGAAATCGAGTTTTCCGAAGTCGTCACGCGGCTGCGCCAGGTAGCCGATGAAATCGGCGGCGAGTCCTTCGTGCCCGACATGACACAAGTGATGGTTTCTGCGCGCCAGTTGCACCAGTTCGTGGCCGAGCACGACGCCCAGCTTGGCGTGACCGTCCATTCAAAGGGCGCGCCGTGGGCCATCAGCACCCTGCTGGCGGCGCTGGAACGGCATGGCTTCGACTTGCGTCCGGATGGCCGCCTGGTCATGCAGGATGGCGAAAACGGCGTGCTGTTTTCACTGTCGACCAATGTGACGCTGGCTGAAGAAACGACCAACCGCCTGACACTGCTGCTGGATGTGCCGCGCGTTGCGCCCGAGCGGGATGGCTTTGGCGCGATGGTGGCCTGTGCGCGCATGCTCGCCGCCCGCCTCGACGGCGTAGTGGTGGACGATGCCGGCCAGCCGCTGAGCGAGGCCGAGATCGCCGGCATTGCTGCGCAGGTGGACGGTTTCTACGCCGAAATGGAAGCAGCCGACATTCCCGCTGGCTCGGTGCGGGCATTGCGCCTGTTTAGCTGACCGGGTTCCACGACATGGTGCAGCCGGACTTGTTTACTGCGCAGCAGGCCGGACCTGGCGCCGCTGCGCCGACGCCGGCTGGTCGTGCCGCATGGCTGCGCGCCGAACTGAACCGGCACGGGCACGCCTACTACGTGCTCGACCAGCCGACCATTCCCGATGCCGAATACGACCTGTTGTTCCGCGAACTGCAGGAACTGGAGCAGGCGCATCCCGAGCTGGCCAGTCCCGATTCGCCGACCCGGCGGGTAGGTGCTGCGCCGCTGGCACAATTTGCCCAGGTCACGCATACCGTGCCGATGCTGTCGATCAATAACGGCTTTTCGGACGATGACGTGCTGGCCTTCGACCGCCGTGTGCGGGAAACGCTGAAAGAGATCGACGAGGTGGACTACGCCGCGGAGCTCAAGTTCGACGGCCTGGCGATCAACCTGCGTTATGAAAACGGCGTGCTGGTGCGCGCAGCAACCCGCGGTGACGGCGCGACCGGCGAGGATGTCACCGTCAATATCCGTACCGTGCGCAGTATCTGCTTGCGGCTGCAGACCGACAATCCGCCGCAGGTGCTCGACGTGCGCGGTGAGGTCATGATGTACAAGGCCGACTTCGCCCGGCTCAATGCGCGCCAGCGCGAAGCCGGCCAGCGCGAATTCGTCAATCCGCGCAATGCCGCCGCCGGCAGCCTGCGCCAGCTCGATTCGCGCATCACCGCGCAACGCTCGCTGCGGTTTTTTGCCTACGGCATCGGCTCGCTGGAAGGCGCGGAAATGCCGGCCTCGCACGCCGCTCTGCTCGACTGGTATGTGTCGCTGGGCGTGCCGGTGTGCGCCGAACGGGCGGTAGTCAGGGGCGCGCAAGGACTGCTGGCGTTCTATCGGGACATTGGCCAGCGCCGCGCTGCCTTGCCGTGGGATATCGATGGCGTGGTCTACAAGGTCAATGATCTCGCGCAACAGCAGAAACTGGGTTTCGTGTCGCGCGCACCGCGTTTTGCCATGGCGCACAAATTCCCGGCCGAGGAAGCGACCACGCTGGTGCAGGATATCGGCGTGCAGGTCGGCCGCACCGGTGCGATCACTCCCGTTGCGCGGCTGGCGCCGGTGTTCGTCGGCGGGGTGACGGTCACCAACGCGACACTGCACAATGAAGACGAGGTGCGCCGCAAGGATATCCGCATCGGCGATACCGTGATCGTGCGCCGCGCCGGCGATGTGATTCCGGAAGTGGTCGCCCATGTGCCGGAACGGCGGCCAGCCGATGCCCGGCAGTTCGTGATGCCGTCGAGCTGCCCGGTTTGCGGCTCGCCGATCGTGCGCCCGGAAGAAGAAGCGATCGCGCGTTGCTCGGGCGGGTGGATGAAATGCGCCGCCCAGCGCAAGGGCGGACTGCTGCATTTCGTGTCGCGGCGGGCGATGGACGTGGAGGGACTGGGCGACCAACTGGTCGAGCAATTGGTCGACAAGAACCTGATTGCGACGCCCGCCGACCTGTACAAGCTGGGCCTGGTCGCGCTGGCGGAACTGGACCGGATGGCCGACAAGTCCGCACAGAACGTGCTCGATGCGCTGGAAAAATCCAAGTCCACCACACTGGCGCGCTTCATTTACGCATTGGGCATACGGCACGTCGGCGAATCGACCGCCAAGGAGCTGGCGCGTCACTTTGGCCGGATCGACGAACTGATGCAGGCCAGTGACGAGCGCTTGCTGCAGGTGGCAGATATCGGTCCGGTGGTGGCGCGATCGGTGCGCAGCTTTTTCGACGACCCGCTCAACATCGAACTGATCGAGCAATTGCGTGCCGCCGGTGTGCACTGGCCCGATGCCGAGCCGATGGCAATGGCCGCGCCCAAGCCGCTGCATGGCAAGATATTCGTTTTGACGGGAACGCTGCCGACCATGGCGCGCGACCAGGCTGCTGCACTGATCGAAGCCGCGGGCGGCAAGGTTTCCGGCTCGGTGTCGAAAAAGACCAGTTATGTCGTTGCCGGCGAGGAAGCCGGCAGCAAGCTCGCAAAGGCGCAGGAACTGGGCGTCACCGTGCTGGACGAGGATGGACTCAAACAATTGCTACGGGAATAAGAACCATGCAAACGATACGCAAAGCTGTGTTTCCGGTGGCTGGACTGGGTAGTCGCTTCCTCCCGGCAACCAAGGCCCAGCCCAAGGAAATGCTGCCGATCGTCGACAAGCCCTTGATCCAGTACGCGGTGGAAGAGGCGGTTGCGGCCGGCATCACGGAAATGGTGTTCATCACCGGGCGCAACAAGCGCGCGATCGAAGATCATTTCGACAAGGCCTATGAGCTCGAAAGCGAGCTGGAGGCAGCCGGCAAGGACGCGTTGCTGCAGATGGTGCGCCATGTGATTCCCAAGCATATCGCCTGCATCTTCATCCGCCAGGCCGAGCCGCTTGGACTGGGCCATGCGGTATTGTGCGCCAAGCCCGTGATCGGCGATGAGCCGTTCGCCGTGCTGCTGGCAGACGACTTCATGGATGTGCCGGAAGGCACCCTGCCGGTGATGGCGCAAATGACGGCGCTGTACGAGTATGAACAGGCAAACATCCTGGCGGTGCAGGAAGTGCCGCGCGCGCAGACGCGCCAGTACGGCATCGTGTCCGCCACGCCTTACAAGACCGATATCGAGCAGGTCAATGCGATCGTCGAGAAGCCCGATCCGGACCATGCGCCATCGACCCTGGCCGTGGTCGGCCGCTACGTGCTGCAAAGCCGGATCTTCCAGCATCTGGAAAACCTGGGCCGCGGCGCGGGCGGTGAAATCCAATTGACCGACGGTATCGCCGCATTGATGGGCGAGCAGCGGGTGCTGGCCTATCGTTACCAGGGCACGCGCTATGACTGCGGCTCCAAGCTCGGTTACCTGAAGGCGACCATGGCGATGGGCCTGAAGCATCCGGAAACCGGCGCCGCCTTCGCCGAGTACCTGAAAGAATTGCAGCAATGAGCGTGCGCGAAATCTTGCGCATGGGTGATGCGCGCTTGCTGCGCCAGGCAGAGCCGGTCACGGCATTCGGCACGCCCGAACTGGCGGCGCTGATTGCCGACATGTTCGACACCATGCATGCAGCCGACGGCGCCGGGCTGGCCGCGCCGCAAATCGGCGTCAACTTGCAGGTCGTGATTTTTGGCTTCCGGCAAAACCCGCGTTATCCCGATGCCCCTGCGGTACCGGAAACCGTGCTGATCAACCCGGTGATCAGGCCGCTGCACGCGGACATGGAAGAGGGCTGGGAAGGCTGCCTGTCCGTGCCCGGACTGCGTGGCATGGTGCCGCGCTTCACGCGCCTGCATTACCGTGGCTTTGACCAGGCCGGCAATCCGATCGATCGTGAAGCAGAGGATTTCCACGCGCGGGTGGTGCAGCACGAATGCGACCATCTCGACGGCGTGCTGTACCCGATGCGCATACGGGACTTCAGCAAGTTCGGCTATACCGACATTCTTTTCCCCGGGCTGGACGCCGGGCAGGACGACTGAAAGCCACGGCCTGTCGTCCTGCCGGACCAGGCCGGTCAATGCAGGTGCGTCGGCGCTGGCGCCACTTCCTCGGGCATTTCCGCATGCACCAGTTCGCTGTCCTGGTCGGCGAACAAGGGCGCTCCGCAATCCTCGCAAAAGTCGAGCGGGAATATTTCAGCATGATGCTTGATGTCGGCAATGCCGCTCTCGCGCAGCAGCGTGATGATTTGCTGGATCGGCGTCTGGTCTTCGCTGCTGACAGGCTTGCCGGCGATCAGGTCGCGCGCCATCAGGCTGTCGAGCGGCTCTTCTTCTCCGCTTTCTTCGCCATACAAGGGCCAGACAATGCCGTAAATGATGTCGCGTTCCTGGGCCAGGCTAAAGCCGATCCGGTATTCATCGATGCGGCCGTCGCTCTGTTCGCTGCTGAATCCGCCGATCGTCACCGACAAGGTGCTGGCTTCGACCGACAGCAGCAGCGTCAGGTAATGGATGGCGGCGTGTATCGAGATCGGCCGGATCCGCTTGTCGCCTTCGCGACAGGCGACGAAATAGGCTTCGGGCAGCAGCAGTTCCACGCCGCATCCGGGCAGCAAGCGTTCGACGTTGGGCAGGCTCTGGTTCATCCACTGCTGGAAAGCTTCGTCGCGTGCGGCGGCGATGTCGTTGCCAGCCTCCGCAGTTTGCCAGCGGAACAAGGCGCCACCTGGTTTGGTGACCACCGCTGCCAGCAGGTAACGGGTATCGGCCAGGAACGGCGCTGTCTCCGGCGGATTGGTCAGCGCCCGCAAGGGCTTGCCGTCCAGCGCAGCGAGCGTCATCTTGTGCAGCAGCGAGTAGGTTTCTGCATGACTGCGCGGGAGCTGGTCGATCGCAAACAGGGTCGGCGCCAGCGCCATGCGCGTGTCCGGCGCCAGCAGGTGGGCGTACAGATGGGCTGACAGCGTGTTGATCATGTCGGCCGCGACCGGGCCCGAATAGATGCTGTAGCGCGTCCAGGCCAGGATAGGGATGGCGATGAGCAGCGCTTCGTAGGTCTGCCCGGCATGTTCCAGCGTGCAGCTTTCGCTGGCCGATTCCGCCGAATCCATCAGGGCTTCATAGGCAGCAGGATCGAGCTGGAACAGATGATCGAGCGCGCTGTCGATATTTTGCTGGTGCCCGGTCACCATCTGTTTGTGCAGGGAAGCGTCGAGCTGGCGCTCCCAAAGGCGCTCTTCCATGCGGCTGCCGGCGGCCAGCGTAGCCTGGGCCAATTGGATCAGCCGCTGGCTTTCGCCAGACGGTTTGTGGGATTTTGCTTTTCCGGAACGACGCATGATCAGGTGGGGAGGGACGATTTGTTCGAAGCGTATTGTAGTGCCGCACGCTGCACATTGTCCGATACCCAAATAAAAAAGCCGCGTAGCACCTACGCGGCTTTTGGGCGATGGGCGCCCGAGGGCTTACTTGGCGGCAGCAGGGGCGGGCGCCGTTGCTGGCGTCGGTGCTGAAGCCGCCGGCGCGGAAGACGATGGCACGCCATGCCCGGCTTCACCTTGCATGTCGACCTTGTCGCCAGCAACCATGATCAGGTATAGCGCCACCACTGAAAAGGCGATGAACGCCAGGGCAATTTTCCACATAGTGTCTCTCCACAGAAATAAACAGCGGCGAAGGCGATCGCCGGGATCGAAACCACGCCGCAACAGGTGTCACGGCGCGGCGCAGATCCAAACCATCAGCATAGCGCGACTCCCTTACGGCTTGCTTGCAAGCCCGGGCGCGACAGCCCGCACAGGCTTGCAGCAGCCGCAGCGAACGCCTTAAGCGGCGCGCGCGGTGTCGGCCGATTCAGCCAGCAACTGCCGCAGCACGAAGGGCAGGATGCCGCCGTGGCGGTAGTAGTCGACTTCGATCGGCGTATCGATGCGCAGCAACACCTTGACGTCCTGGCTGCTGCCATCGGCACGGTGGATCACCAGCGTTGCCAGTTGCTGCGGATTGATCTCGTTTTCGAGGCCGCGCAGGTCGAAGCTTTCGTCACCGGTGATTCCCAGCGTATGGACGCTGTCGTCGCCAATGAACTGCAAGGGCAGCACGCCCATGCCAACCAGGTTGGAACGGTGGATACGCTCGAACGAACGGGCGAAAACAGCTTTCACGCCCAGCAGTTGCGTCCCTTTTGCCGCCCAGTCGCGCGATGAGCCGGTGCCGTATTCTTCGCCGGCAAAAATCATCGTCGGCACGCCATTGGCGATGTACTGCATGGCGGCGTCGTAGATCGACATTTCCTGGCCATCAGGCTGGTAGCGGGTGATGCCGCCTTCGACCCGCGAGCCGTCCGGCGTGGCCGGAATCATCAGGTTCTTGATGCGCACGTTGGCGAAGGTGCCGCGCATCATCACTTCATGATTGCCGCGCCGCGAGCCGTACGAGTTGAAGTCCGCCTTCATCACGCCGTTGGCCTTGAGCCACAGGCCGGCCGGGCTGGATTCCTTGATGGAGCCGGCCGGCGAAATGTGGTCGGTGGTGATCGAGTCACCGAATACACCCAGCGCCCGCGCGCCGCTGATGCCGCCGGCCGCTGCGGCAGGCTGCATCGTGAAGTCCTGGAAGAAAGGCGGCTCGGCAATGTAGGTCGACTTTGGCCAGTTGTAGACTTCTCCGCTGGCCACGCCACGGATTCCTTGCCACAGCTTGCCGGGATTGTTCTTCACGTCGGCATAGTTTTCCTTGAACACTTTTGCGTTCATCGCAAAGCGCATCAGCTTGTTGACTTCCTTGCTGGTTGGCCAGATGTCGCCCAGGTAGATGTCGCGTCCGCCGCGGCCTTTGCCCACCGGTTCCGTCATCAGGTCTTTCAGCATGGTGCCAGCGATCGCATACGCCACGACCAGCGGCGGCGAGGCCAGGAAGTTGGCGCGGATGTTCGGGTGGATCCGTGCCTCGAAGTTGCGGTTGCCCGACAGTACGGCGGCGGCGACGATGTCGTTCTTGACGATCGCTTCGTTGAGCTCGTTGGTCAGGTCGCCCGAATTGCCGATGCAGGTCGAGCAGCCATACGAAGTAACGGCAAAGCCCAGCTTTTCGAGGTAGGGCAACAGGCCAGCCGCTTCCAGGTACTTGGTGACCACGCGCGATCCCGGCGCCAGCGAAGTCTTGATATGCGGCGACACCTTGAGGCCGGCTTCGACTGCCTTCTTGGCCAACAGGCCGGCGGCCAGCAGCACGCTCGGGTTCGAGGTATTGGTGCAGGAAGTGATCGACGCGATCAGCACGTCGCCGTTGCTGACCTTGACGCCGTCGGTGGTGCTGTACACGGCAGGCAGGTCTTCTGCTTTCTTGTTGAAACCGTTGTCGGCAGCCGGGCTGGAAAACAGCGTGGCAAAGTTGGACTTCACGTTGCCGATTTCGATGCGGTCCTGCGGACGCTTGGGGCCGGCCAGCGATGGCGCTACCGTACCGAGGTCGAGCGTGACCACATTGCTGTAGTCGATGTCGCCGGCACGCGGCACGCCGAACATCTTTTGCGCCCGGAAATAGTTTTCGAACGCATCCACTTCCGCCTTGCTGCGGCCGGTGTCGCGGAAGTATTCGATGGTCGATTCATCGACCGGGAAAAAGCCCATCGTGGCGCCGTATTCCGGCGCCATGTTGCCGATGGTCGCGCGGTCGGTCGGCGACAGGAATTCGGTGCCTTCGCCAAAAAATTCAACGAACTTGCCGACGACCTTTTCCTTGCGCAGCAATTCCGTGATCGTCAGCACCAGGTCGGTTGCGGTCACGCCCTCACGCAGGCGTCCGGTCAGGTTGACGCCGACCACGTCCGGCGTCAGGAAGTAGACCGGCTGGCCCAGCATGCCGGCCTCGGCCTCGATGCCGCCAACGCCCCAGGCCACGACGCCCACGCCGTTGATCATGGTGGTGTGCGAGTCGGTGCCGACCAGCGAGTCGAAATAAGTCACGCCGTCTTTGACATGTACGCCGCGGGCGAGGTATTCCAGGTTGACCTGGTGCACGATGCCAAAGCCGGGCGGCACGACGCCGAAGGTGTCGAAGGCTTGCATGCCCCATTTCATGAACTGGTAGCGCTCGTTGTTGCGCTGGAATTCCAGCTTCATGTTCAGGTCGAGCGCTTTTTTGGTGCCGTAATAATCGACCTGCACGGAGTGGTCGACCACCAGGTCGACCGGTACCAGCGGTTCGATATTCTTCGGGTTCTTGCCCATGCCGGCGGCGACGCCGCGCATTGCAGCCAGGTCGGCCAGCAGTGGAACGCCAGTGAAGTCCTGCAATACCACGCGGGCCACGACGAAGGGAATTTCATCGGTGCGCGGCGCGTTCGGCGCCCAGTTCGCCAATTGACGCACATGCTGTTCGGTGACTTTCTTGCCGTCGCAGTTGCGCAGCACGGACTCCAGGACGATGCGAATCGATACCGGCAGGCGGGAGATATCCACGCCCAGGGACTTGCCCAGCGCCGGCAGCGAGTAAAACTTTCCTTTGCGGGAGCCGCCGGCGTTGAAGTCCTTCAGCGTATTGAGGATGTTGCGGGACATGAACTCTCCTTTTTTGTATCAATAAGGTTGGGAATGTTGTGATCTTGTTTTGCTCATGGCCCGGTGGTATCCGGCGCTGCTGGCGCTTATTTCCGGGCTTCCACCAATAGCGATGGCACTACCGGCTCCTTGGGAGCGGCCAGCGCGGCCAATTGCTCCGGGCTGCGGCATTCGTTGGCCACCTGGAGACCACGTTTTGAATCGAGCAGCATGCCCTTGGCGGGAATGCCGATCCATACCAGGCCGTGCCGCTTGCTTTCAAATCGATTTGCGCCGGTTGTGGTTTCCACGCGGTGCATGCGCAGCAACTGCTTTTTCCAGCGCATGCCGATGTGGCTGTTGTCGGCCGCGTTTTCATAGACCGTGACCTTGTCGCCATGCGCGCACTGCATCTCGATTGCGGACGAACTGGCGACGTCGACATCCTTGTCGTCGTCGGTGGATTGGGCCTGGTCCGCGCTGTCTTCCTTGACGGCCTTTTTCTGTGCCTTGGCCTTTGCCTTCGGCTTGCTTTGCGCCTTGCCCTCCGGTTTGGCAGTTGCCTGCGCCATTGCGGGTGCTGCAAATGCGGTAAGTGCTACGCCCAGCAGCAGGGCATTGAATACTGATTTCATGGCGACCATCTCCTATTGTGTACGCCGTTTGAAGTCAGCCTGTTTGCGTCGGTCAGTGCCGTCGTCTTTTGCAGACCGAGGGAAAAACATGTTGCGAGCGAGGGAAAACTCCACTTGATGCCAAAGTGCTTTTTGCAGGGAGCGCGTCATTGGTGCTGCGCGCATGGCGTACGGTCAACAGCCGCACTGCCCTGGAAGAAGTACTTGGACCTGCCGTACCGGCACATCCGGATCGTGGTTGCTGCCGACGCACCGCGCCGGCAGCATTGCCGCTATCAGCCAACCAGATGCTTGACGCCGTCACGCTCTTCCTGCAGCTCCTTGAGCGTCAGGTTGATGCGCTCTTGCGAGAAAGCGTCGATTTCCAATCCTTGCACGATTTTGTACTCGCCGTTCTCGGTTGTCACCGGGAATCCGAACATGGTGCCTTCCGGAATACCGTAGGAGCCGTCAGACGCAATGCCCATCGTGGTCCATTTGCCATTGGTGCCGAGCACCCAGTCGCGCACATGGTCGATTGCTGCATTCGCCGCCGATGCAGCCGACGACAGTCCGCGTGCCTCGATGATCGCAGCGCCACGCTTGCCAACCGTCGGCAAGAATACGTCCTTGTTCCAGACGTCGTCGTTGATCAGGCTCTTGACCGATTGTCCGTCTGCCGTTGCAAAGCGGTAGTCGGCGTACATGGTGGGCGAGTGATTACCCCAGACGCACAATTTTTCGATCGACGTGACCGGCTTGCCGATCTTGGCCGCCACTTGCGACAGGGCGCGGTTGTGATCCAGGCGAAGCATGGCGGTGAAGTTCCTGGCTGGCAGGCTCGGTGCGGATTTCATCGCGATGTAGGCATTGGTGTTGGCCGGGTTGCCCACCACCAGCACCTTGATGTTGCGCGAGGCGACGGCGTCCAGCGCGCGGCCCTGGACGGTGAAGATCTTGGCGTTGGCTTCCAGCAGGTCCTTGCGTTCCATGCCGGGTCCGCGCGGGCGGGCGCCGACCAGCAGTGCAACGTCGGCATCCTTGAATGCCGTCATCGGGTCGCTATGTGCGCTCATGCCGGCCAGCAGCGGGAATGCGCAATCGTCGATTTCCATCATGACGCCCTTCAATGCCTTCTGGGCCTTTTCGTCAGGAATTTCGAGCAATTGCAGGATCACCGGCTGGTCGCGGCCGAGCATGTCGCCATTGGCGATGCGAAACAGCAGGGAGTAACCGATCTGTCCGGCGGCGCCGGTGACTGCCACGCGCATTGGTGCTTTAGCCATATTGAGTCTCCAGGGTAGTAGTGTGCGAAATTGGGTGGATCAGTTGAAATGAGGTGCGCAATCGGGTGCGGGCCCGGTCTTGGGCCACGGCGCGGGATGCCTGGGGACGCGGTTGGCGACGCTCGTTCGTGGTGACCGATAATGATACCGTTGAAAGCATGTCGCGTGAGCCTGAATACGGTGTGTGCAGATGCAGGGGCGGGCAATTGCGCCAACAGGCGCCAACTGCGCCAGGAAATGTTGCCGGCAGTGTAGGCTGCACACGGCGCTCTGTCAACGCTCATCATATGTCTTATATAAGACATCTTACTAGCCAGTTTTTTCTGGACGGCAAGCGCACTTTTATGGTGAAATGTCAATCATGAGCGCCGCCCCTTCGCATCTGACGAACCCTTCCACTGCAGCATCTGTCAGCAAGCTTCCTGTCGCCGGCAGCGCGGCCACCTTCAGCCCCTTGTACCAGCAGATCAAGGTGCTGATCACGCAAAGCCTGCAAGCTGGCGAATGGAAGCCCGGCGAACTCATTCCCAGCGAGGTCGAGCTCGCCGCACGGTACAAGGTCAGCCAGGGCACGGTGCGCAAGGCAATCGACGAACTGTCTGCCGAAAACCTGGTGGTGCGGCGCCAGGGCAAGGGCACTTTTGTCGCCACCCATCACGAAGCTCGGGCCCAGTTCCGCTTCCTGCGGCTGATGCCGGACGCCGGTGAGCCGCATCCGGCTGAAAACCGCATCATTGAAGTCAAGCGCCTGCGCGCGCCGGTCGAGGTGGCCCGCCTGCTCGATTTGCGCGGCGGCGACGCCGTCATTTTCATCAAGCGCGTGCAGTCTTTCGACGGCGAGCCGATCATTGTCGACGAGCTCTGGCTTCCGGGCGCCCTGTTCAAGGGCCTCACCACGGAGCGCCTGGTCGAATACAAGGGGCCGATGTACGGCCTGTTCGAGACCGAGTTCGGCACCCGCATGATCCGCGCAACGGAGCGCATACGTGCGGTCAGCGCCGACGATGCAGCAGCGGCGCTGCTTGGCGTCGCCTCCGGCACGCCATTATTGTCGGTGGAGCGCGTGTCTTATACCTACGGCGACAAGCCGGTCGAGGTCCGGCGCGGGCTGTACCTGACCGGGCGTCATCACTATCAGAATGAATTGGGCTAGGTAGCCGGATTGCCCAATGGAAGAACGTGCGAATTTTTGTGCCGGATGAATAAGTATTGGTGTGGTGCACAAAAATAAGCGAAAATTGCAAGGTTTCGATTTCGAGAGGCAAAGCATGTCAGCAGTTAACAAGGATCGTCCTCAGTTCAGGAATATCGGTGTGTCACAGATCGTCCGTTATCGGATGCCGCTTTCGGCAATGGTCTCGATCCTGCATCGAATCAGCGGTTTGCTGATCTTCCTGCTGCTTCCCTTCGTGCTCTATCTGCTCGAAAAAAGCCTTACCTCCGAGATTTCCTTTGACCATTTCAAAGGCGTGCTGTCGCACTGGTTCGCCCGGCTGGTGGTGCTGGCGCTGGCATGGGCCTACCTGCATCATTTCTGTGCCGGTATCCGCCACCTGTTCCAGGACGCCCATGTCGGACTGACCAAGGAAGCCACCCGCAAGACTGCCGTGGTGACGCTGGTCATCAGCCTTTTATTGACCACGCTGGTCGCACTGAAACTGTTTGGAGCATTTTGAATGGCGCACATCCCTGAAAAAATAGGTCCGCGCCGGCTCGTCGTCGGCGCTCATTACGGCACGGCCGACTGGCTGGCGCAGCGCGCCACGGCGATCCTGATGGCTGCCTACACGCTGGTGTTGCTGGTCGCCTTCATGACCAGTGGCGACATCGGTTACGACTCCTGGGCCGGCCTGTTCGCACGTCAGTGGTTCAAGATTTTCACGTTCGTCGCGCTGGCGTCGATGTTCTATCACGCCTGGGTCGGCGTCCGTAATATCTGGATGGACTACGTCAAGCCGGTCGCGTTGCGGCTATTTCTTCAGGTGGCCACGATTGCGTGGCTGGTCGGATGTGCCGGCTGGGCGGCACAAATTCTCTGGAAACTCTAATCGTGGCAGCAATCAAGAAGAATATTCCCGTGCGTCGTTTCGACGCTGTCATCGTCGGTGCTGGCGGCTCGGGCATGCGCGCCTCGCTGCAACTGGCCGAGGCCGGCCTGAATGTCGCGGTACTGTCCAAGGTGTTCCCGACCCGTTCCCATACCGTGGCGGCACAGGGCGGCATTGGCGCCTCGCTTGGCAACATGACCGAGGACAGCTGGTACTGGCACATGTTCGACACGGTCAAGGGCGGCGATTACCTGGGCGACCAGGACGCCATCGAATTCATGTGTCGCGAGGCGCCGAAAGTCGTCTACGAGCTTGAGCATTTCGGCATGCCGTTCGACCGCAACCCCGACGGCACGATTTACCAGCGGCCATTTGGCGGGCACACCGCGAATTTCGGCGAGAAGCCGGTGCAGCGCGCCTGCGCCGCTGCCGACCGCACCGGACACGCGATGCTGCACACGCTGTACCAGCGCAATGTGCGCGCACGTACCCATTTCCTGGTCGAGTGGATGGCCATTGACCTGATCCGCGACCTTGACGGCGATGTAATCGGCGTGGTTGCGCTGGAAATGGAAACCGGCGACGTGATGATGCTGGAAGCCAAGACCACCGTCTTTGCCACTGGCGGCGCCGGCCGTATCTGGGCTGCCTCGACCAATGCGTTCATCAACACCGGCGACGGCATGGGCATGGCCGCACGCGCCGGCCTGCCGCTGGAAGACATGGAATTCTGGCAGTTCCACCCGACCGGTGTGGCTGGCGCCGGCGTGCTGATCACGGAAGGCGTGCGTGGTGAAGGCGGCATCCTGGTCAACAGCAACGGCGAACGCTTCATGGAGCGTTACGCCCCGACGCTGAAGGACCTGGCGCCGCGCGACTTCGTGTCGCGCTCGATGGACCAGGAAATCAAGGAAGGCCGCGGCTGTGGTCCGAACAAGGATTACGTGCTGCTCGACCTGCGTCACATCGGCGCCGACACCATCAAGAAGCGCTTGCCGTCCATCCTCGAAATTGGCCACAAGTTCGCCAATGTCGACGCGACCCGTGAACCAATTCCGGTCGTGCCGACGATCCACTACCAGATGGGTGGCATACCGACCAATATCTACGGCCAGGTGGTCGCGCCGAAGAATGGCAACCCCAATGAAATCGTCAATGGCATGTACGCCATCGGCGAGTGCGCCTGTGTATCGGTGCATGGCGCCAACCGCCTGGGCACCAACTCGCTGCTCGACTTGCTGGTTTTCGGCCGCGCCGCCGGCAACCATCTGGTCGCCAGCAACCTGAAGTCGCGCAGCCACAAGCCCTTGCCGTCAGATGCAGCCGACCTGGCGCTATCCCGCCTGGACCGGCTGGAGAACAGCACCGGTTCGGAGCGCGTGCAGGATGTGGCCAACGACATTCGCCAGGCGATGCAGTATTACTGCGGCGTGTTCCGCACCCAGGAACTGCTCGACGGCGGCGTCAAGGCGATCATGGAACTCGACGAACGGCGCAAGAATGTGTCGTTCAAGGACAAGTCCAAGGTATTCAACACGGCCCGGGTGGAAGCGCTGGAGCTCGACAACCTGATCGAGACCGCCAAGTCGACCATCGTGTCCGCCGCAGCCCGCCGCGAATCGCGTGGCGCGCATGCGCACCGCGATTTCGAAAAGCGCGACGACGAAAACTGGATGAAACACTCGCTGTGGTACTCGGAGGGCAATCGCCTGGATTACAAGCCAGTCATCACCAAGCCCTTGTCGGTTGAAACCTTCACGCCCAAAGCCCGCACCTTCTAAGAGATTCGAACATGGCACGCACGTTGAAATTCCAGATTTACCGCTACGATCCGGACAAGGATGCCAAACCGTACATGCAAGACCTGACGGTGACGCTGCAAGACACCGACAAGATGTTGCTGGATGCCCTGCAGCGCATCAAGTCGGACGTGGACGATTCGCTGGCGCTGCGCCGTTCCTGCCGCGAAGGCGTGTGCGGCTCGGACGCGATGAACATCAACGGCAAGAACGGCCTGGCATGCACCACCAACCTGAACGAGTTGAGCGAGCCGATCGTCCTGCGGCCCTTGCCCGGGCTGCCGGTGATCCGCGACCTGATCGTGGACATGACCAACTTCTTCAAGCAATATCACTCGATCAAGCCGTTCCTGATCAATGATTCGATTCCGCCCGAGAAAGAGCGCCTGCAGACGCCGGCCGCGCGGGAGGAGCTCGATGGCCTGTACGAATGCATCCTGTGTGCCTGCTGTTCGACTGCCTGCCCGTCGTTCTGGTGGAATCCGGACAAATTCGTCGGGCCGGCCGGCCTGTTGCAGGCTTACCGGTTCATCGCCGACAGCCGTGACGAAGCCACCGCCGAGCGGCTGGACAACCTGGAAGATCCTTACCGGCTGTTCCGCTGCCATTCGATCATGAACTGCGTCGATGTCTGTCCGAAAGGGCTGAACCCCAATCGTGCCATCGGCAAGATCATGGAACTACTGGTTCGCCGCGCTGTTTAAATCATCACCAGGCGCCAGCCGTATGGCTGGCGCTTTTTCCGGTCGCAGATCATGTCGCAGTCCCATCAATCCGATTCCGCCCGCCGCGCCCGACTGCGCTGGCGCAGCCGTCGCGGTTTGCTGGAAAACGACCTGATCCTGACGCGCTTCCTCGATGCCCATGAAACCGAGCTGACCGATCAGGAAGTGGACGCGCTCACGCGCCTGCTGGAATTATCCGACAATGACCTGATGGGGCTGTTGCTGGCACAGAAAGAGCCACAGGCGGAGGTTGACCTGCCGCAGGTGCACGAGTTGCTGGTCCGCTTGCGGGCCGCATGAAGATACGATCGCAAGTCGTCCGGCTGGCTTCATTCCGCCGCACTGATGGGGATCGGGTTTCAGTGATTGCGTGATCCAGCGTGGATGATTGCCTGATCCAAGTAACAGTTGCTGTATTTGTATTGCCGCCTATATATAAGAAATAAGGAACTTCCATGAACAACGCTGACGCCAAAGCCACACTGTCGTTCTCCGACGGCTCCCCCCAGGTGGAATTTCCGGTCTACAAGGGAACCATCGGTCCCGACGTGCTGGACATCCGCAAACTGTATGGCGCTACCAACAAGTTCACCTACGATCCCGGTTTCATGTCGACGGCGGCCTGTAATTCCTCGATCACGTATATCGACGGCGACAAGGGCGAATTGCTCTATCGCGGGTATCCGATCGAGCAGTTGGCAGTGAATTGCGACTTCCTGGAAACCTGTTACCTGTTGCTCAATGGTGAATTGCCGAACCAGGGGCAGAAAGACAAGTTCGTCGGCACCGTCACCAATCACACGATGGTGCACGAGCAGATGCAATTTTTCTTCCGCGGTTTTCGCCGTGACGCCCATCCGATGTCGGTGCTGGTGGGCACGGTCGGCGCGCTGGCTTCGTTCTATCACGACTCGCTCGACATCAACGACCCGCACCACCGCGACGTATCGGCGATTCGCCTGATCGCCAAGATGCCGACGCTGGTTGCGATGGCGTACAAGTATTCGGTGGGCCAGCCCTTCGTCTATCCGCAGAACGACCTGTCCTACAGCGCCAACTTCATGCGCATGATGTTCTCCACGCCGTGCTCGCCCTACAAGGTGAACGACGTGCTGGTGCGCGCATTGGACCGCATCCTGATCCTGCATGCGGATCACGAGCAGAATGCATCGACTTCGACCGTCCGCCTGGCCGGTTCCTCCGGCGCCAACCCGTTTGCCTGTATCGCCGCCGGCATCGCCTGCCTGTGGGGCCCGGCACACGGCGGCGCCAACGAGGCGGCGTTGAACATGCTGCGCGAGATCGGCTCGGTCGACAAGATCGGCGACTTCGTCAAGCAGGTAAAGGACAAGAATTCCGGCGTCAAGCTGATGGGTTTCGGACATCGGGTCTACAAGAACTACGATCCGCGCGCCAAACTGATGCGCGAAACCTGCCACGAGGTGCTCAACGAACTGGGCCTGCAAAACGACCCGCTGTTCAAGCTGGCGATGGCGCTGGAGAAGGTTGCGCTGGAAGACGAGTATTTCGTCAGCCGCAAGCTGTACCCGAACGTTGATTTCTACTCCGGCATCGTGCAGTCTGCGCTGGGCATCCCGGTCTCCTTGTTCACCGGTATTTTCGCGATGGCGCGCACCGTTGGCTGGATCGCGCAGTGGAATGAAATGATTTCTGATCCTGAGCAGAAGATCGGCCGTCCACGCCAGTTGTATGTCGGACCGACCCAGCGCGATGTGCCGCCGATGAAAAAGCGCGGCTGAGCCGGTTTGACCTGAAACGAGCGGCTGCCTGGCAGCCGCTTTTTTTTGCATGTAGGACCGGCACAGCGGGCGGCGGATCCTGACTATGGGAACACATCGCGATCCGGACAGGCCAGTGCCTGGAACGCAGGCAATGCGTGTGACGCACAGCAACAAAAGCCGGGAAAGTTGTCGAATTGCAGAATGGCGCTTGTGGTATCCTTTGCGCCAGTTAAAAAGCACTTTTGCACGACCAAAATCCAGCCCTTCCCCACAACTTGATATGCAATCCGCCAACCGGTCAGGCCGTGTCGCGGAAGGTCAATGAACCCGCTAATCTCGCGAAACGCGAAGAAAGGTGAGCAATATGATGCAAGACGAATTCGCCAATTCCTATTTGTTTGGTGGCAACGCACCGTACGTCGAAGAACTGTACGAGGCTTACCTCAACAATCCCGGCTCCGTACCTGATAACTGGCGCGCTTATTTCGACGCCATGCAGCATGTACCGGCTGTCGATGGCAGCGACCGTCCCGATGTCGCCCATGCGCCAGTGGTCGCGTCCTTCGCGGAGCGCGCCAAACAAGGGCCAATCCGTACCGTCACCGCATCGGCCGATGTCGAAATGGGCCGCAAGCGGGTCGCCGTCACGCAACTGATCGGCGCCCATCGCTTCCTGGGCAACCGCTGGGCCAACCTTGACCCGCTGCAGCGCCAGGAACGTCCGCCGCTCCCCGAACTGGAACCCAGCTTTTACGGGTTTACCGATGCCGACATGGACATCGTGTTCAACATCAGCAATACCTACTTCGGCGCAGAAACCGCGACCCTGCGTGATCTGCTCAACGCCTTGCGCGACACCTATTGCCGCAGCATTGGCGCCGAGTTCATGTACGTCACGGACCCGACCCAGAAGCGCTGGTTGCTGGAGCGCCTGGAGTCGAGCCGCACCACACCGAAGTTCAGCGCCGAGAAAAAGAAACACATCCTTGAGCGCCTGACTGCCGCCGAAGGCCTGGAGCGTTACCTCCATACGAAATATGTCGGCCAGAAGCGCTTCTCGCTGGAAGGCGGCGAGAGTTTCATCGCTTCGCTGGACGAGACAATTCAGCGCGCCGGCGAGCGTGGCGTGCAGGAAATCGTGATCGGCATGGCCCATCGCGGCCGCTTGAACGTGCTGGTCAATACCCTGGGCAAGATGCCGCAGGAACTGTTTGCCGAATTCGAAGGACGTCACGGCGACGACCTGCCGGCCGGCGACGTCAAGTACCACCAGGGATTTTCCTCCGACATCACCACGCCTGGCGGCCCGGTCCACCTGTCGCTGGCATTCAATCCGTCGCACCTGGAAATCGTCAACCCGGTGGTCGAGGGCTCGGTCAAGGCGCGGATGGAACGGCGCGGCGACAAGGACGGCTCGCAAGTATTGCCGGTGCTGGTGCACGGCGACGCGGCCTTTGCCGGGCAGGGCGTGGTCATGGAAACCCTGAACCTGGCGCAGACCCGCGGTTACTTCACCGGCGGCACGGTGCACATCGTGATCAACAACCAGATCGGCTTCACCACTTCCGATCCACGCGACTCGCGTTCGACCTTGTATTGCTCGGACGTGGTCAAGATGATCGAGGCACCGGTGCTGCACGTGAACGGCGACGATCCGGAAGCGGTGGTGCTGGCCTCCCAGATTGCGCTCGACTACCGCCTCGAATTCAAGAAGGACATCGTTGTCGATATCGTCTGCTTCCGCAAACTGGGTCACAACGAACAGGACACGCCGGCGCTGACGCAGCCGCTGATGTACAAGAAAATCGCCAAGCACCCGGGCACGCGCAAGCTGTATGCCGACAAGCTGGTGGTGCAGGGCGCGATTGCCGAGGGCGGTGGCGACGACATGGTCAAGGCCTATCGTGATGCGATGGATGCCGGCCGCCATACCGTCGATCCGGTGATTTCGAATTTCAAGAGCAAATACGCGGTCGACTGGATGCCGTTCCTGAACCGCAAGTGGACCGATGCGGCGGACACGGCCGTGCCCATGGCCGAGCTCAAGCGCCTGGCCGCCCGCATCACCACCGTACCGGAAGGCTTCAAGCCGCACTCGCTGGTGGACAAGGTGCTGGCCGATCGCGCCGCTATGGGGCGCGGCGAGCTGAACCTCGACTGGGGCATGGGCGAGCACCTGGCTTTGGCCTCGTTGCTGTCGTCGGGCTATGCGATCCGCCTGACCGGGCAGGATGCCGGCCGCGGGACTTTCGTGCACCGCCATGCTGTGCTGCATGACCAGAACCGTGAACGCTGGGACCAGGGCAGCTACGTGCCGCTGCAAAACATTTCGGAACAGCAAGCGCCCTTTACCGTGATCGACTCCGTGCTGTCGGAAGAGGCGGTGCTCGGTTTTGAATATGGCTACTCCACCGCCGAGCCGAACACACTGACCGTCTGGGAAGCGCAGTTCGGCGATTTCGCCAATGGCGCGCAGGTCGTGATCGACCAGTTCATCAGTTCCGGCGAAGTGAAGTGGGGCCGCGCATCGGGCCTGGTGATGATGCTGCCGCACGGCTATGAGGGCCAGGGCCCGGAGCACTCGTCCGCCCGCATCGAGCGCTTCCTGCAACTGTGCGCAGACAACAACATGCAGGTGATCCAGCCGACCACGGCGGCCCAGATATTCCATCTGCTGCGTCGCCAGATGATCCGCCTGTTCCGCAAGCCGCTGATCATCTTTACGCCGAAGTCGCTGTTGCGCAACAAGGAGGCCGGCTCCTCGCTGACAGAACTGTCCAAGGGCAGCTTCCAGACGGTGATCGGCGAAGTGGACGAGAAGATCGATCCGAAGAAGGTCAAGCGCGTGATCGCGTGTTCCGGCAAGGTGTATTTCGACCTGGTCGGCACGCGCAAGGATCGCGGTGCAAGCGATGTGGCGATCTTGCGTGTGGAGCAGTTGTATCCGTTCCCGCACAAGGCGTTCATGGCCGAGCTGAAGAAATTCCCGAACTTCAACGAACTGGTCTGGGCGCAGGACGAGCCGCAGAACCAGGGCCCCTGGTTCCAGATCCAGCACAACATCTTCGAAAGCCTGGAAGACGGACAGAAGCTGGCCTATGCCGGCCGTCCGGCCAGCGCATCGCCGGCGGTTGGCTATTACGACAAGCACTACGCGCAGCAGAAAGCACTGCTCGATGCGGCCTTTTCCAAGCTCAAGGGCTTCGTCCTGACCAAGTAAAAAAATGGCGGCGCGCTGGAAGCCGGCGCCCCGCAACAACAACCCGAATCGGAGAGTTACATGGCAATTCTTGATGTGAAAGTTCCACAGTTGTCGGAATCCGTCGCCGAGGCGACCCTGCTGCAATGGCACAAAAAAGTCGGTGCCGGAGTTACCCGCGACGAAAACCTGATCGATATCGAAACTGACAAGGTTGTGCTGGAACTGCCCGCACCCGACAGCGGCGTCATTACCGAAATCCTGAAAGCCGACGGCAGCCTGGTGGTCGCCGGCGAGATCATCGCGCGCATCGATACCGAAGCGACGGCTGGCGCGGTTGCGCCGGCCGCCGCCGCCGCACCGGCTGCACCCGCTGCACCCGCTGCTGCGGCACCGGCGGCTGCCGCAGCGGCTGCCGTCGCCACAGGCGCCGGGATCGCCATGCCGGCTGCCGCCAAGATGCTGTCCGAGAACAGCATGTCGGTGGGCCAGGTTGCCGGCACCGGCCGCGACGGCCGCGTCACCAAGGGCGACGTGATCGGCGCCGTGCAAGCCAAGGCTGCACCAGCGCCGGCCGCAGCTGCCGCCGCGCCGGCACGCCAGGCCTTGCCGTCGGTCGCCACCTCAGCGGTTTCGCTGGGCAACCGCCCGGAAGAGCGGGTGCCCATGAGCCGCCTGCGCGCCCGTATCGCCGAGCGCCTGCTGCAGTCGCAAGCAACCAATGCGATCCTGACCACGTTCAATGAAGTGAACATGAAGCCGGTCATGGATTTGCGCAACAAGTACAAGGACAAGTTCGAGAAGGAGCATGGCGTCAAGCTTGGCTTCATGTCCTTCTTCGTCAAGGCAGCGGTTGCCGCGCTCAAGAAATATCCGGTCATGAATGCATCGGTCGATGGCAATGACATCGTCTACCACGGCTATTTCGATATCGGTATTGCGGTCGGATCGCCGCGTGGACTGGTGGTGCCGATCCTGCGCGACTGCGACCAGATGTCGATTGCCGACATCGAGAAAAAGATCGGCGAATTCGGCAACAAGGCCAAGGACGGCAAGCTGACGCTGGAAGACCTGACTGGCGGTACCTTCTCGATTTCCAACGGCGGTGTGTTCGGCTCGATGCTGTCGACGCCGATCATCAATCCGCCGCAGTCGGCGATCCTGGGCGTGCATGCCACCAAGGACCGCGCCGTAGTTGAAAACGGCGAGATCGTGATCCGTCCGATGAATTACCTGGCGCTGTCCTACGACCATCGCATCATCGACGGCCGCGAAGCAGTGCTGGGCCTGGTGGCGATGAAGGAAGCGCTGGAAGATCCGGCGCGCCTGCTGCTGGACCTTTAACCGGATAGCCGCTTGTCTGGTACGCGCACGGCAATGCTGTGCGCGTGCGTCATGCGGCAGGTCGACGGATATCGGCGGCGCCGGCCGCGGACCCATCGGAATCGAACAAGGAAAACATCATGTCCAAGAATTTTGACGTCGTCGTCATCGGTGGTGGCCCGGGTGGCTACATCGCCGCCATTCGCGCTGCGCAGCTCGGTCTCTCGACTGCCTGTATCGATGACTGGAAGAATGCAAAGGGCGGCCCCGCACCAGGCGGCACCTGTACCAATGTCGGCTGCATTCCGTCCAAGGCCTTGCTGCAGTCGTCGGAGAATTACGAACACGCCGGCCACGCTTTCGCCGATCACGGCATCGAGATCAAGGGCATGTCGCTCAATCTCGGGAAAATGATTGCCCGCAAGGATGCGGTGGTCAAACAGAACAACGATGGCATCCTGTATCTGTTCAAGAAAAACAAGGTCAGCTTTTTCCACGGCCGCGGTTCATTCGTCAAAGCCGATGGCGGGGCCTATGAAGTCAATGTGGAGCCGATCGGCGGCGCGGCCGGCGAAACGCTGGTGGCCAGGCATGTGATCATCGCCACCGGCTCCAGCCCGCGCGCATTGCCGGGCGCGGACTTCGATGAAAAGACTGTTCTGTCGAATATCGGCGCACTGGCAATC
Source organism: Lacisediminimonas sp. (assembly GCF_030645335.1). Lineage (GTDB taxonomy): Bacteria > Pseudomonadota > Gammaproteobacteria > Burkholderiales > Burkholderiaceae_D > Lacisediminimonas. Next base: position 28,585 of record NZ_JAUSNH010000241.1, read on the forward strand.
GGCGCGGTTCCGGCCCGCCTGGGCGTGATCGGGGCCGGTGTGATCGGTCTTGAAATGGGCAGCGTATGGCGCCGGCTCGGCTCGCAGGTGACCGTGCTGGAAGCGCTGCCGTCCTTCCTCGGCGCAGTCGACGAGCAGATTGCCAAGGAAGCGCACAAGCTGTTCACCAAGCAAGGCCTGGCCATTCATCTTGGCGTCAAGATCGGCGCCATCGTCAACAACGCAGAGCAAGTCAGCGTTGAATACACTGACGACAAGGGCGTCGCCCAGAAGGCGCAATTCGACAAGCTGATCGTGTCGATCGGCCGTGTACCCAACACCAACGGGTTGAATGGCGATGCAGTCGGCCTGAAGCTCGACGAGCGCGGCTTTGTCGCCGTCGACGCCGAGTGCCGCAGCAGCCTGCCGAATGTATGGGCGGTGGGCGATGTGGTGCGCGGACCGATGCTTGCGCACAAGGCGGAGGAAGAAGGTGTGGCTGTGGCTGAACGCATTGCCGGGCAACACGGGCATGTGAACTTCAATACAATTCCCTGGGTCATATATACGTCGCCGGAAATCGCCTGGGTAGGACGGACCGAACAGCAGCTCAAGGCGGATGGCGTCGCTTACAAGGCGGGGTCGTTTCCGTTTTTGGCCAATGGCCGCGCCCGCGCGCTCGGCGACACCTCCGGAATGGTCAAGATACTGGCCGACGCCAGCACCGACGAGATACTGGGCGTCCACATCATCGGACCGATGGCGTCAGAGCTGATTTCGGAGGCCGTCGTGGCGATGGAGTTCCGCGCTTCTGCTGAAGACATTGCCCGGATTTGCCACGCCCATCCGTCCCTGTCGGAGGCGACCAAGGAAGCCGCACTTGCCGTGGACAAGCGGGCGCTGAATTTCTGATCGCCGCGCGTCTTTGCCCTGACGGGGAGAAGCTGATGCATCGTTTACCCGTAGTGCTGTGCGTGCTGCTGCTGGCGGCTTGTGCCAGCGACGGCGCCAGCCGGGCTGATCGCGGCAACATCGAGATCCATGCAGTCAGCGCAGGGCAACCGGTGGCCGACGTGCGCTGTGTGGTCAGCACCGCCGCCGGACGCTGGGAGGTGACGCCGCCGGCGCTGGTGCAAGTCGGTGCGCCGGCCGGCGACCTGCGGGTGGTCTGCGACAAGCGCGGATACCGCAGCTCCGAAGTACTGTACCGGCCCTCGCCTTATGGTGTGGCTGGCAATCCGAATGTCGGCGTGGGCATTGGCGGTGGCAGCGGCAATGTCGGTGTCGGCTTCGGCTTCAATATTCCGATCGGCGGCGCCGGCTCGACAGTGGGTGGCTATCCGCCGCGCATCGTGGTCGAAATCAATCCTCAATGAGCGCGTAGCAAGTGCGCTTGCAGCACGGCCGGGGCGGCATGCCGGAGCGGGCTGGCAATGTGCCGGCGAAAGGGGTTTGCCGGCGGGGCATAAGGCAAAGAGCGGCTGCCAGCCGCCACAGGGACTAGTTTGGAAAAACTCGACGTCAGGGAGTATTACGCGCAATCATTGCAGGCCCGCGGCTATCAAAGCGACGAGGCGCAGTTGCGTGCTGTAGAACGCTTGCAGCAGGCCTACGAAGACTGGGTCGCCTATAAATCGCGGCGCAAGGGCACGCTGCGGCGGCTGATCAGCCGGCCCGAAGTGCCGCGTGGAATCTACTTGTGGGGCGGCGTCGGCCGCGGCAAGTCATTCCTGATGGATAGTTTTTACCTGGTCGTGCCGGTGGTGCGCAAGACCCGCGTGCACTTCCACGAATTCATGCGCAGCGTGCACCGCGAGCTCGACGACCTGAAGGGCGTAGCCGATCCGCTCGATGAAGTCGCGCGCCGGATTGCCCGCAGGTACCGCCTGATTTGCTTTGATGAATTCCATGTGTCCGATATCGCGGATGCGATGATTCTGTATAACCTGTTCAAGGCGCTGTTCGACAACGGCGTGAGCTTCGTGCTGACCTCGAACTACGCGCCGGACGACTTGTATCCGAATGGCTTGCATCGCGACCGCATGCTGCCGGCAATTGCCTTGCTCAATGCGCGCCTGGATGTGCTCAATGTCGATGCAGGGGTCGATTACCGCAAGCGTTCGCTGGAGCAGGTATCGGCTTACCACACGCCGCTGGGGCAGGCGTCCGATTCAGCGCTGCGCGACGCATTCGTCGCGCTGGCCGATACGGCGGAAGAAGATCCGCGGATCCGGATCGAGTCGCGGGAAATCCGCTGCCTGCGCCGCGCTGGCGGCGTCATCTGGTTCGACTTTGCCACCTTGTGCGGCGGGCCGCGTTCACAGAACGATTACCTGGAAATCGCCAGCCGTTTCCATACGGTGATCCTGTCCGACACGCCGGCCATGTCAGCGGGGATGTCGTCCGAAGCGCGCCGCTTTACCTGGCTGATCGACGTACTGTACGATCACAAGGTCAAGCTGCTGATGTCGGCAGCGGCGCCGCCCGAGCAGCTTTACACGCAAGGGATGCTGGCCAATGAATTCCACCGTACCGTATCGCGCATCATTGAAATGCAATCGCGCGAGTACATGGAAAGCGAGCGCCGTGACGTGGCGCAATCCATCTCGTAACAAAGGCAACATGCGCACCGCTCGCCAGATACTGTCCCCACCCCGATTCCTGCAGATGGTTGCGCTGGCGGCGCTCCTGTTGGCGGGCATCGCGCCGCCGGGCCATGCGCAAGCCGACAAGCCTGCGCTTGTCGCCTATCAATCCGCTGACGAAGCCATCCGCGCCATCGACAAGGCGGCTGCCGACGCTGTCCGTGCCGAAGAAGACTACCGGGCCGAAAAGCGCGCCTGTTATCGCAAGTTCCTGACCACGGCTTGCCTGGACGCCGCAACCAGCCGTCGCCGCGCCACCTTGTCGGCATTGCGCTCGATCGAGGTCGGCGCAAAGTCCTGGCTCAGGAAAGACCGTGCCGATCGCCGCGACCAGGCCCTGGCGCAGCGACGCATGGAGGACGAGCGTGATACCCGCGAGCGGGAGGGGGAAGTCAAGGCGCGTGAAGCGGCCATCGAGCGCAAACGGCTCGCCAGCGAAGAGCGCCAGCGTCAGGCGCCGCCACCTGCCGCCGCCGTTCCGGACACCGAGGCGCAGCGCCTGAAATCAGAGCCGCGCTTGCGGGAGCGCACGCCGCTGCCGGCGCCACAGTAAGCAGGCCGGGCCAGCGGCCTGTCGCCAGGTGCAGGCCACAAGCAAGGCGCCTCAGACCGCGCGCCGTACTTTCTCGGCCGTGTAAGTCTTCTTGGGCGCTTCCACGGCGACCAGCTTGACGACCGCCAACGTGCAATTGTCGGCTTTGACACCTTCGGAGCGCTCACGGGTTTTTTTCACCAGCATTTCAGATGCTTCGCGGGCGGACCTTGCCGCCAGTGCGGCGCCGAGCTCATTGTCTTCAAAGTAAGCCCACAAGCCATCGCTGCACAACAGGAAGCTGTCCCCGGGCTTGAGGCCGTCGTGCCGCCCCATCGTGATATCGAGTTTTGCCGTGGTCGGGCCAAGCACATTGGAGAGCAGGTTGGACAAGCGGTGGTTGCGCGCCTGTTCCCGTGTCAGCTTGCCTTCTTTCACCATCCGCTCGACGAAGGAGTGATCCACGGTGCGCTCGGCGAAGTTCGGTCCGTCGAAGCGATACAGCCGCGAATCGCCGACATGCGCCCAGACCGCTTGCCGCTGTGGCGTCAGGACCAGCGCAACCATGGTGCTGTGCGGCTGTTTTTCCGATGAGATGCCCGACAGGTTGATGATGGTATGCGCATCGCGGGCGATGGAATCGAGCATGCCTTCCACGGTATCCGTCAGCGGCGAAAAATGATCGAAAGCCTGGCGCGCCGTGTGGATCACCTGCTCGGCAGCAATCGTGCCGCCGGTCAGCCCGCCCATACCATCGGCCAGCACCGCCATCATGTAGCCGGGTGCTTTTGGTGCGGCAAACAGCGCGACCCGGTCCTGCTGCTCCTTGCGGTCGCCGATATGCTGTCCTGTGGCTGCTTCTATCTTGTACTGGCTCATAAGTGATGCGTGGATTAAAATTCCGGCTGTTTGCAACATTTCGCCAAATTATTACACGCGCTCCATCTCTCTTCCCCGGCCAGCAACTCTTTTGTAGGGGCTTTGCTCTGCGAACCATTACCTGTGCGGCAATAGTGTTGTTTTTGCGCAGGCACCGGATACGCTGAATTACATGACATGAGCCACTCCTCGTCCACACCCGCCGAAATCCGGCGTCGCATCGTCGAACTCGAAGTAGAACATCGGGACCTCGACATGGCAATCCAGGCACTGATCGAGTCGCAGGCGCAAGAAGGATTGCAGATCCGCCGAATGAAAAAGCGCAAGCTGCAGTTGAAGGACTACATTACCCTGCTGAAGATGCAGCTGGTACCGGATGTGCCGGCTTGAAGTGAAACTTCCAGGATTGCAACAGTGACTGATTCCGCCTCCGGCAAACACGCGGAAACCGGCTTGGTCAACGAAGCCGGACAACATGACACCGAGCTTCTGCGTCTGTTCGGCGATGTCGGTCCGCTTGCCAGCGCAGTACCAGGCTACCGCAGCCGCGATTCCCAGACCGAGATGGCCCGGGCGATTGCGCACGCCATCACGCAAGCCTCGACGCTGATCGCCGAAGCCGGTACCGGCACCGGCAAGACCTTCGCCTACCTGGTGCCCGCATTGCTCTGGGGCGGCAAGACCATCATATCTACCGGCACCAAGAACTTGCAGGACCAGCTTTACCTGCGCGACATCCCAACGGTACGCAAAGCACTGAATGTGCCGGTGACGGTGGCCTTGCTCAAGGGACGGGCCAATTACGCCTGTCATTTCCACCTTGAGCGCACGCTGGAAAACGGACGCCTGACTTCGCGCGAGGATGTCGGTTATCTGCGCGAAATCGCGCGCTTCGTCAAAACCACCAGTAGCGGCGACAAGGCGGAATTGGCCCGTGTGCCCGAAAATGCGCTGATCTGGAACCTGGTGACCTCGACCCGTGAAAGTTGCCTGGGCGCGGAATGCCACTATTACCAGGACTGCTTCGTGATGAAGGCCCGCAAGGAGGCGCAGCAGGCCGATGTGGTGGTGGTCAACCATCATCTGTTTTTTGCCGATGTGGCGCTCAAGGATACCGGGGTGGCGGAATTGCTGCCCTCGGCCAACACCGTGATCTTCGATGAAGCGCACCAGTTGCCCGATACGGCCACGCTGTTTTTCGGCGAGACGGTTTCCACATCGCACATCCTGGAACTGTGCCGCGATGCGCTGGCCGAGGGCTTGCTCCATGCACGCGATGGCGCGGACTGGCCGAAAGTCGTGGCGCCAGTCGAACGCGCCGCGCGCGACCTGCGCCTGACTTTCCCGCAGGACTCGGTGCGGCTGGCGGCGCACCAGATCGCGCCTTCCAGCCCGTTTTTCCCGGCGCTCGACCTGCTCAAGAAAGAGCTCGACGGCATGATGGCGATCTTGTCGGCGCAGGCGCAGCGGGGCGAGACGATCGAACTGTGCCGCGCCCGCGCGGCTGCGCTCGGCGCGCAACTGGCCAACTGGAATCCCGACCCCGGCAGCAGCAAGACGACGGGGGAGGGCGACAACGAGCGGGTGCAGTGGATTGAAGCTTACGCGTCATCGTTGCAATTGCACCAGACGCCCCTGTCGGTTGCGCCAATTTTCAGCAAGCAGCGCGAGGGTGCGTCGCGTGCGTGGATATTCACCTCGGCCACGCTGGCCGTAAAAAATGACTTTCAGCACTATGCGGCGCAAATGGGCTTGTCCGGCGAGCTCGCCCGCAGTTGGCCAAGCCCCTTCGATTACGAACAGCAAGCGCTGTTGTACGTGCCCAAGGACATGCCGCAACCGAATTCGCCGCAATATACCGATGAAGTGGTCGATGCCGCGCTGCCCGTGATCATGGCCGCCGGTGGTCGCGCGTTCCTGCTGTGCACCACATTGCGCGCAGTAAAAAAGGCGGGCGAGCGGCTGCGCGAGGAATTCGACAAGCGCAAGCTCACTTACCCGTTATTGGTGCAGGGCGACGCCGGCCGCACCGAATTGCTGGACCGCTTCCGTGCCGCTGGCAATGCGGTGCTGGTTGGCAGCCAGAGTTTCTGGGAAGGGGTCGATGTCAGGGGCGAAGCGCTCTCCGTGGTCGTGATCGACAAGCTGCCGTTCGCGCCGCCCGATGATCCGGTACTGGCAGCGCGTATTGCGGCGATGGAAAGCCGCGGATTGAACGGATTCATGCACCACCAGTTGCCCGAAGCGATCATCGCCTTGAAGCAGGGCGCCGGCAGGCTGATCCGCGACTACAAGGACCGTGGCGTGCTGATGATCTGCGACCCGCGGCTGGTATCCAAACCCTATGGGCGACGGATCTGGCAGAGCTTGCCGCCATTTCGCCGGACGCGCGAACTGCCCACGGTAATCGAATTCTTTGCCGCGCCGGCCGGGCTCGACGCCCCGCCCGACGCAGCGCCTGTTCCAGGACCTGACCAGGAGCAGGATCTCACTGCCCCGGTCGAGGGTGCTAGCGCGGTAGGATGACCAGCTTGCCGGTAACCTTGCGGGCGGCCATGTCTTCCAGTGCGCGCGCCGTATCTGCCAGCTTGTAGCGGGCAGAAATGTGCGGCCGGATCTTGCCTTCGGCCAGCCAGCCCAGCATTTGCTGCATGGACCTGGCGTTTGCCCGGGGTTCGCGTTTGGCGAACTCGCCCCAGAATACGCCGACCAATGACGCTCCCTTCAGCAAGGGCAAGTTAAGCGGCAGCCGGGGAATCTCGCCATTGGCAAATCCGACCACCAGGTAGCGGCCGCGCCAGGCAATCGAGCGGAAGGCGGGCTCTGCATAGATGCCGCCGACCGGATCGAAAATGACATCCGGCCCGCGTCCATCCGTTGCGGCCTTGATTGCTTCGCGCAAATCCTGGGTGCTGTAATTGATCGTTGCATCCGCTCCATGCTCGCGGCACACCGCCAGTTTTTCGTCGGAGGAGGCAGCGGCGATGACACGCGCGCCAAGCGCCTTGCCGATTTCAATCGCCGCCAGTCCGACGCCGCCGGCTGCGCCCAGCACCAGCAGGGTCTCGCCCGGCTGCAGTTGCGCACGGTCCACCACCGCATGATGGGATGTGCCGTAGGTCAGCGTGATCGCAGCTGCGATATCGAAGTCCATGCCGGCCGGCATCGGCATCATGGACTCTACCGGGACGCAGGCCTGTTGTGCGAATGCACCGTGGCCGATAAAGGCAATCACGCGGTCGCCGACCTTGTACTGCGTGACGCCGGCGCCGACTGCGCTGACCACGCCGGCCAGCTCGTTGCCCGGTGTGAACGGTAGCGCCGGCTTGGACTGGTATTTGTTCTGGATGATCAATACATCCGGGAAATTCACGCCGGCGGCATGGACCTCGATCGTGACTTGGCCCTCGCCAGGCAGCAGGTCCGGCAAGTCTTCGATCACCAGGCTGTCGGGTGGTCCCCATTGCTTGCATACGACGGCTTTCATGTTCTGCTCCTTGTTTTTTTTGATTTTGGCGGGCGTCGGGTGCATGCCTGCGTGTCGGCAACGCGGGCGTTGACAATGCACGGGAAAAACGAACCACCGGCCTGATCGGCTGATTATGCCGGAATTCATTGCAAGGGACGCGGAACCGGACTGTGCATCGGTTAGAATCTTTGCCATGAAAATACTGATCAGTAATGACGATGGCTACTTAGCCCCCGGCATTGAAGCGCTGGCCAATGCACTCGCTCCGATTGCCGATATCACCGTGGTGGCGCCCGAGAGCAATCGCTCCGGCTCCTCCAATTCACTGACGCTGGACCGGCCGCTGCGTGTCTATCGCACGCCGGGCGGGGTGTACTCGGTCAATGGCACGCCGTCGGACTGCGTCCATATCGCGCTGACCGGATTGCTGACCGAGCGGCCCGACCTGATCGTGTCCGGCATCAACCAGGGCCAGAACATGGGTGACGACACGCTCTATTCCGGCACCGTCGCGGCTGCCACCGAAGGCTTCCTGTTCGGTATACCGGCAATTGCCTTCTCGCAGTCCCAGCATGGCTGGGCCAACCTTGACGCCGCCGCTCGTGTGGCCAGGGAAGTGGTCGAGCGTCGGCTCGACGCCCTTGGCACGCCATTCCTGCTGAACGTGAACATCCCGAGCATTCCCTATGAGGCGATCCTTGGCTGGAAGGCGACCCGCCTGGGCCGCCGCCATCAATCCGAACCCGTGATTCGCAGTGCCGATCCGCATGGCAACGAGGTTTTCTGGATCGGACCGCCCGGACGGGCGAAGGACGACGCATCAGGGACAGATTTTCACGCGGTCAGCGAAGGATTTGTCTCCATTACACCGCTGCAGATCGACATCACGCACACTGCGCAGCTCGCGCAATTGCGCAGCGTGCTTGGATGAACAAGGAGGGCAAGCGTTTCCCCCTGTCGCTTGCGGAGCTCTCTGACCGCGGCTCCCGCAAGACGCCGGCGGAACCGGCGGGCGGACGGGCGCGCACCCCGCAAACGGCGACCCGGAACGCCGCCGGCAATCATGCATCGGATGGCGGCGAACGGTCTCAGCGTGGGCCGGTGACGGGCCCTGTCCTCGGCAATGCAGGAACCGCAGGCGTCAAGCGTGCAAGCCCGGTGCCGGTATTCCAGGCGGATCGCCAGGCGCCGGTGGTGTCGGACGGCATCAGGCGGGCGATGGTCGAACGACTTGCGCAGCAAGGCATTCGTGATACCAAGGTGCTGGCGGCAATGCAGGCCGTGCCGCGCCACCTGTTCATCGAGCCGGCGCTGGTCAGCCAGGCCTATATCGATGCGTCCTTACCGATTGGCCATCACCAGACCATCTCGCAGCCCTATATCGTCGCCCGCATGATCGAGGTCATGCGCGACAATGGTTGGGGCGGTAAGCTCGACCGGGTCCTCGAGATCGGAACCGGCTGCGGTTACCAGGCTGCGGTGTTGTCGTTGCTGGCCACCGAGGTTTATTCGATCGAGCGGATCCGGCCGCTGCACGAACTGGCCAAGACCAACCTGCGGCCGCTGCGCATTGCCAATATCCGCTTGCAATTTGGAGATGGTATGCTTGGCCTTGCGCAAGTTGCCCCCTTCGACGGGATCATCCTGGCGGCTGCGGGCCTTGAAGTGCCCACGGCGCTGCTGGAGCAACTGCGCATTGGTGGGCGGCTGGTGGCGCCGGTCGGCGGGCGTCATCAGGTGCTGCAACTGATCGAACGCAAGAGCAAATTTGACTGGTCCACGGCGACGCTGGAGGATTGCCATTTTGTACCCCTTCGCCCCGGTACTGCCTGACGTCCTGATACTGCCCGAACGCGCGATCCATGCGCACGAAACAATTCAGCAATGAGAAACTCATCATCCAGCCTGCTGGTTGCGGTCGCCCTGTTGTTCCTGAGCGCCGCATGCACGACCACTAAATCATCCGCTCCGGTGGTCGACCGGGCGCAGGGGCAATCCCGCACGTCCGACGCATCGAGGCAACGCCCGCCGGCGCAAGCTGCCGCGGCCAGCCAGCCGGCCCAGGCGGCGCCCTCGCAGCGCGCCGCCTATTACACGGTCAAACGCGGCGACACCTTGCTGCGCATTGCGCAAGAATTCAGCCAGAACTGGCGCGACCTGGTGACGTGGAACAAGCTCGCCAGTGCGAACGATATCAAGGTGGACCAGGTGCTGCGCGTACTGCCGCCGGACGCCCCGGTCGCTGCCGGCGCGCAGACCGGCGCGGTGGCAGTCAACTCGGGAGTCGAGGTGCGGCCGCTCGGACAAGGACCCGCGGCAACTGCGGCCACGCCGTCCAAGTCACTCCCGCGTGGCGACAAGCGTGCGTATTCCGACGCGACCCTGGCAGAAATGCAGAAGCCCGATGGCGCACCCGTTGCTGCCGCAAGCAGGCCGGAGGCGGCCAAACCCGGCGCCAGGCCGGCCGAGCAGGCTGCCACTGCCGATGATGCGCCCGAGCTGATCTGGCCGACCGAGGGCCGTGTCGTCTCGGTTTTCGACCAGGCCAAAAAAGGCATCGATATCGCCGGCACGCTCGGTCAGCCCGTGCTGGCTGCCGGTAGCGGCGCGGTGCTGTACGCGGGCAGCATGCGCGGCTACGGCAACCTCGTGATCGTCAAGCACACCAATACCTATCTGTCCGCATACGCCCACAACAAAACCATCCTGGTCAAGGAAGGTCAAACCGTGAGCCGGGGGCAGAAGATTGCCGAAATGGGCAATTCCGATACCGATAGGGTCAAATTGCATTTCGAGATCCGGCAGCAAGGCAAACCGGTAGACCCGACAAAATACTTGCCGAATCGCTAAATCACGATGAACCGATCAGCCGACGACGAACCCGACGAGGAACCTGATCCCGAAGGATTGGCTGATCTCGACGGCGCGCCGGCAGGCGACGCCAGCGCTCTGGACGCGGGCGAAGCCGCAACCGTGGTTGACACTGTCGATGAAGTCAAGCGCGTGCTGGCGGCGGAGCTGGCCACCGATACGACGCAACACTACCTGAACCAGATCGGCCTGCGCCCTTTACTGACTGTTGCCGAAGAAGTGCACCATGCCACGCTGGCCAAGGCGGGCGACTTCAACGCCAGGCAGAAAATGATCGAGCACAACCTGCGCCTGGTCGTGTCGATCGCCAAGCATTACATCAACCGTGGCGTGGTATTGCTGGACCTGATCGAGGAAGGCAACCTGGGACTGATGCGCGCAATCGACAAGTTCGAGCCGGAGCGCGGATTTCGTTTCTCGACTTATGCCACATGGTGGATCCGGCAAAGCATCGAGCGCGCCATCATGAACCAGGCGCGCACGGTGCGCCTGCCGGTGCACATGGTGCGTGAACTGAACCAGGTCCTGCGCGCCAAATACCACCTCGAATCGCAGCACCACGATGGGCGCGATGCGACGGCCGAGGATATTGCCCATCTTGTCGATCGTCCGATCGAGGACGTACAGGACATCTTGGCGCTGTCGGAGCATGCGGCATCGCTGGATGCGCCGCTGGACAACGATCCGCAGGCCAGCCTGATCGATTTGCTGCCCGGCCGCAGCGACGACAATCCCGATGCGCGCGCCGAGCAGCAGGAAACCCATGTGCTGGTGCGCGACTGGTTGCAAAAGCTGCCTGACAAGCAGCGCATCGTCATCGCCCGCCGTTTCGGGCTCGATAATGACGATCCGGCGACGCTGGAAGAGCTGGCCGCTGAAATGGGCGTCACCCGTGAGCGGATCCGTCAAATACAACAAGAAGCGCTGGTCAAGCTCAAGCGGACATTGACGGCGCGCGGCGTGAACAAGGACGCATTGCTGTGACTCCCATCCTGGTGTTCGACATAGAGACCATTCCTGACGTGGCCGGACTGCGCGTATTGAATGGAGTAGCGCCCGAAACCTCGGACGCCGACGTGGCCGAGATGGCATTCGCCGCGCGGCGCGCCAAGAACGGTTCGGATTTCCTGGCCCATCACCTGCACCGGATCGCCGCCATTTCCTGCGTGTTTCGCGACGACGATGGATTTCGCGTGCGTTCGCTGGGCACGCCAGATGATGGCGAAGCGCGCCTGGTACAGGACTTTTTCCGCGTGGTCGACAAGTACACGCCGCAACTGGTGTCGTGGAATGGCGGCGGCTTCGACCTGCCGGTACTGCATTACCGGGCCCTGATCCACGGCGTCACGGCTTCGCGTTACTGGGAGTCGGGCAATGACGACCGCGAGTTCAAGTGGAACAATTACCTGAGCCGTTATCACTCGCGGCATCTTGACCTGATGGATGTGCTGGCACTGCATACCGGACGCGCGAACGCGCCGCTGGATGACCTGGCCAAGCTGTGCGGCTTTCCCGGCAAGCAGGGTGTCGACGGCTCCCAGGTGTGGAGCTATTACCAGCAGGGACGGCTTGGCGATATCCGTGACTACTGTGAAACCGATGTCGTCAATACCTACCTGATGCATTGCCGCTTTCGCCTGATGCGCGGAGAATTGACCCCCGCCGCCTATGCGCAGGAAATGAGCCTGGTGCGCGAGTCCCTGGCCAAGCTCGACGGCGGGCACTGGAAAATCTATCTTGACGCCTGGCCCCAGCCCTGAAGTGCCGGCCGGCGTTTTTCTTCCCACCCTTTTTTTAGTCCGCGCCTTGCGAGGCCGGCAGCGTGTTGATGCCTGATCCGATTATCAAGATTGAGTCGCTGGACATGGAAGCCCGCGGCGTTGGCCACCTGACCAACGAAGACGGTTCGCCCGGCAAGGTGATCTTCGTCGAAGGCGCCTTGCCGGGCGAGACCGTGTCCTTCCTGTCGTTCCGCCGCAAGTCCAAGTGGGAAGCGGCCCGCATGACTGCGCTGCACCGGGAATCCGCATTGCGCGTGAAGCCGAAATGTCCGTATTTCGGTGTATGCGGCGGCTGCGCGATGCAGCATATCGAGCCGTCGGCGCAAGTCGCGGCCAAGCAGCGCGTGCTGGAGGACAACCTGGCCCATATCGGCCGGGTACGCCCTGAAATGGTGCTGCGGCCGATACAGGGGCCGAGCTGGGAATATCGTTACCGCGCCCGGCTGTCGATTCGCCTGGTGGCGAAGAAGGGCGGCATCCTGGTCGGGTTCCATGAAAAGAAATCCGGCTACATCACCGACATGCTGTCCTGCGAGGTCGTGCCGCGCAATGTGTCGGCGCTGCTGCCGGCGCTGCGCGTGCTGATCAGCACGCTGTCGCAGCCGGAGAAATTCCCGCAGATCGAACTGGCGGTCGGTGAGTCGGAAGGGCGGCGCGTCACCGTGTTCGTGCTGCGCAACATGGCGCCGCTGACGCCTGACGACGAACAAAAGCTGGTCGCTTTCGCCGACCTGCACCAGATCCAGTGGTGGCTGCAGCCGGGCGGTCCGGATACGGCGTTCGCGTTCTATCCGGCGCTATCGACGCTGCATTACCTGCTGCCGGAATTCGGCATCGAGATGCCGTTCAAGCCAACCGATTTCACCCAGGTCAATCACCAGATCAACCGGGTGCTGGTGGCCAAGGCGCTGCGCATGCTCGATCCGCAGCCGCACGAGCGGATCGCCGACCTGTTTTGCGGGCTCGGCAATTTCACCCTGCCATTGGCGACCAGGTCGCGGCAAGTGGTCGGTATCGAGGGCAGTGCCTCGCTGACCAATCGCGCAACAGAAAACGCCCGCCACAACGGCTTGTCGGACCGGGTCGAATTCCAGACCCGCAATTTGTTCGAGTTGACGGCCCAGGACCTGATCGACCTCGGTAAATTTGACCGCTTCCTGATCGATCCGCCCAGGGACGGCGCAGTCGCCGTCTGCGAGGCGCTGGCCGCATTGAAGCAATTGCGGCCGGAACTGCGTCCGCAACGCATCGTCTATGTGTCATGCAGCCCGTCCACCCTGGCGCGCGACGCCGGCACCCTGGTGCGCGAGGCAGGTTATGTGCTGCGGCAGGCCGGGGTGATCAACATGTTTCCGCACACGGCGCATGTGGAATCGATTGCACTGTTCGATCTGGTTGATTAGCACACGCGGGTATCGCTGACGTAAAACGCAGCTAGAGCCAGCCTGCACGCTTGAGCCGCCGGTACAGCACGATGCTGGCGCCGGCGATGATTGCCATCACGACCGGATAGGACCATTCCCATTGCAGCTCGGGCATATGCCGGAAATTCATGCCATACAGGCTAAATACCATGGTCGGCACGGCGACCATCGCGCCCCAGCCCGCCAGTCGCTTGACCACCTCGTTCTGCCGGATCGTGACTTGCGCGAGTGCGACTTGCATCGCGGCATTGATCATCTCGCGCATGCGGTCGGCGGCCTGGGTGACCCGGCTCACGTGATCGAGGATATCGCGGAAGTAGACGCGGCTCTCGCGTGGAATGATGTCTTCGTGGAAGCGCAATAGCTGGGTGCAAATTTCAATCAGCGGCACTGCCGCCGCCTGCAGCGCCAATAGTTCGTTCTTCAGTCGGTAGAAGTTTTGCAGCGCATCCTCGTCCGATGCCGGGCTGAACAACCGTTCCTCCAGGGAGCGGAACTGGGACTGCAGATGGTCCATGCAGGGTTGGTACTGGTCGACCACAAAGTCGATCAGCGCATACAGGGCAAATCCGGGGCCCCTTGCCAGTCTCTCCGGCATGGATTCGGCCCGTTCGCGCACTTTCGCGAAACTGGCGGAAGCGCCATGCCGCACTGTCAGCAGGAAGTTTTTTCCGAGGAAGATGTGGGTCTCGCCAAACGCGATCGTGGCGTTTTCCAGCGTGGCGGTTTGCAGCACCAGGAACAAGGTTTCGCCGTATTCCTCGATCTTCGGACGTTGATGGGCTTTGTGCGCATCTTCGATTGCCAGCTCGTGCAAGCCGAACTCCACCTGTAATTTCCTGAGCAGCGCATCGCCCGGTTCAAACAGGCCGACCCAGACGAAGACGTCCTTTTGCTGGAGCACATCACTGATATCGTCCAGCTGGATATCGCCGATCTTGACGCCGTTCTTGTAGGCAGAACAGTTCACGACGCCGTTTGTCTGGTTCATGCATGACTCCTGCAAATTCCTGGCGATGCCAGTGTGGGGACTTCGGTTCGGGCCGATCCGGTTGCCGCAACGGGCGGCAAGGCAAGCCCACGCGCGGATCTGCTGCAATCCCTTGCCCGGACTGTGTGCTGCTTCCCTGGCGCGAAAAAAAAGCCGGCCCAGAGGCCGGCTTCTCGTGATGTCCGGGGGTCAGTCCCGCTCACCGCCCATGATGCCGAGCAAGGACAGCAAGTGTACGAACACATTGTACAAGTCCAGGTAGATGGCCAGTGTCGCCGAGATATAGTTGGTCTCGCCGCCATTGAGCACCCGCTGCACGTCATACAGGATGTAGGCTGAAAAAATCGCGATCGCGATGACTGAAATCGTCATCTGCAAGGCGGGCAGTTGCAGGAATATGTTTGCCACCATCGCCAGCAGGATGATCAGCATGCCGGCGAACAGCCATTTGCCCATGCCGCTGAAGTCGCGCTTGGACACCGTCGCCACGCTGGCCATCACGGCGAAGATCGTGGCCGTGCCGCCAAAAGCCGTCATGATCAGCGATGTGCCGTTCTGGAAGCCGAGAATGTGACCGAGCAGCCGCGACAGCATCAGGCCCATGAAGAACGTGAATCCGAGCAGGACGACCACGCCCAGGCCGGAATTCTTGGTTTTTTCAATTGCGTAGAAAAAACCGAACGCTATCGCCAAAAAAACCATGAAGCCGATGAACGGACTGCCGGCGAAAAATGAAAAATTCACCTGCAGGCCGGTCCATGCTCCCAGCACGGTGGGAATCATCGACAGCGCCAGCAGCAAGTAGGTGTTGCGCAGTACGCGGTGCCGCGCCAGCAGCGACTCACCGGCACCGGTGTAGGTTTGTTGCAGATTCTGCTCCATATTGAGACTCTCCTCATCAAGGGGGAAATGGCGGGACAAGAATAGCACGCATCAGTGACAACGCAAGTGAGGCGCCACGGCTTCTTGCACTGCACCATGACAGCTATATGGGGTGTTTCATGCTAAAATCCAAGGTTCCTTGAAATATCAAGATATCGCCCTAAACCTTTATTTTTATTGGAGTTTTTACAGATGGCAATCGAACGCACCCTATCGATTATCAAGCCCGATGCAGTCGCGAAAAACGTGATCGGACAGATCTATACCCGTTTTGAAGGCGCAGGCCTGAAAATCATCGCCGCCCGCATGATGCAATTGTCGCGCGCCGAAGCGGAAGGTTTTTACGCGGTTCACAGCGCACGTCCCTTCTTCAAGGACCTGGTCGACTTCATGATTTCCGGCCCGGTGATGGTGCAGGCACTCGAAGGCGAGGGCGCAATTGCCAAAAATCGCGACCTGATGGGCGCGACTGATCCGAAGAAAGCAGAAAAGGGCACCATCCGTGCCGATTTCGCCGACTCCATCGACGCCAACGCCGTGCATGGTTCCGATGCTGCGGAAACAGCACAAGTCGAGATCAGCTATTTCTTCCCGGCGCTGAACGTCTATTCCCGGTAGTCTAGTGCCCTTATTCGCCGCTCCTGCGTAAATTGATGACCAACGTCCTGACCAACCTGCTTGACCTCGATCCCGCCGAGCTCGTCGCCTTTTGCGGCGAGCTCGGCGAGAAGCCGTTTCGCGCCAAGCAGTTGCAGCGTTGGATCCATCAGTACGGAGCGAGCGACTTCGCCGAAATGACTGACCTGGCGAAGTCGCTGCGCGAAAAGTTGCAGACCCGCGCCGTCCTGCCGCAGTTGCCCGTGCTGAGCGACCATACGTCGACCGATGGCACGCGCAAGTGGCTGATCGACGTGGGCAATGGAAATGCTGTCGAAACGGTATTCATTCCCGAAGAAAACCGTGGCACGCTGTGCATCTCGACCCAGGCCGGGTGCGCGGTCAATTGCCGCTTCTGCTCCACCGGCAAGCAAGGTTTCAGCCGCAACCTGACGACCGGTGAAATCATCGGCCAGCTATGGATGGCGGAATTCGCTCTGCGCAAGAGCAAAGGCATCGTTGCCGGTCCCAAGGGCGAGCGCCAGATCACCAATGTCGTGATGATGGGGATGGGCGAGCCGCTGCTGAATTACGAGCCGACCGTCAAGTCGCTGCAACTGATGCTGGACGATAACGCCTACGGCCTGTCGCGCCGGCGCGTGACACTGTCGACCAGTGGCGTGGTGCCGATGATCGACAAGCTCGGGCTGGATTGCCCGGTTGCGCTGGCGGTATCGCTGCATGCCTCCAACGACGCCCTGCGCGATGAGCTGGTGCCGCTGAACCGCAAGTATCCGCTGGCTGAGCTGATGGCGGCATGCCGCCGTTACCTGGCGTATGCGCCGCGCGACTTCATTACGTTCGAATATTGCATGCTCGACGGTGTCAACGACAGCGACCGCCACGCCCGCGAGCTGATCGCGCTGGTGCAATCGCGCAGCAACCCGGTTCCGTGCAAGTTCAACCTGATTCCGTTCAATCCTTTCCCTGAATCCGGCCTGAAGCGCTCTCCCGATCATCGCATCAGGTCATTCGCCAAAGTCCTGATGGACGCCGGCATCGTCACCACCGTGCGCAAGACGCGCGGCGACGACATCGACGCCGCATGCGGACAACTCGCCGGTGAAGTCCAGGACCGCACCCGCGTCCAGGAACGGATGCAGAAAATGGCTGGATACCAGCAGAAATACGGCCAGGATTTCGGCCGCATCATCGAGATTCGCTCATGATGGTGGCCACCACTACGCTGGGCCGGATCCTGCGCGCGGCCTTGCTGCTTGCCTTGTTGTCCTTGCTGGGCGCATGCGCCAGCACCAGTTCCGCACCGAAAGACGACTTGCCGACCTCCTCGGACCAGACTGAAATTCAGCGCCGCGCCCAGATCCGCCTGCAGCTCGCCGTGGGCTATTTTGAACAGGGCCAGATGACGACCGCCCTGGACGAAGTCAAGCAGGCGCTCCAGATCGACCCGACGCTGTCGGACGCCTACAGCGTGCGCGCGTTGATCTACATGGAAATGATGGAAAACCGCCTGGCCGAAGAAAACTTCGTGCAGGCGATGAAGCTGACTCCCGACAATCCCGACCTGGCCAACAATTTCGGCTGGTTCCTGTGCCAGACCGGGCGGGCGGACAAATCAATCGCCTATTTTGAAAAAGCCCTGGCTAACCGGCAATACGCATCGCCATCCAAGGCATTGAACAATGCCGGCATGTGCAGCCTGCGCATGAAAAACATGGCGCAAGCCGAAAAATACCTCGCGCGCGCCTTCCAGGCCGAGCCGGGGAACCCCGACGTCAACCTGAACCTGGCCAAGTTTTACCTGGCGAGCGGTGACCCGCAGCGCGGCCAGTTTTATTCGCGCCGGGTGATCTCGGCAGCGTACCTGACCGCCGATTCCCTGTGGACCGCGATCCGGATCGAGCGCCGCTCGGGAGATAAAATGGCCGAAGCCGGCCTGGCCAATCAGTTGCGCCGGCGTTTCCCCAATTCACCGGAATATGCAGCCTACCTGCGCGGAGCTTTTGATGAGTGACGCTTCGAACGATCAAGCCCAGTCCCCGGCAGACGGCGCGGTAGAGGCCAGTGCCGCCAGCGCGGACGCAGCGCGGTCTCCCGGTCGCCAGCTATCGGCCTGCCGTCAGGAGCTCGGCTGGACCGTGGAGCACGTTGCATCCCGCCTGAACCTCGCGCCACGCCAAATCGAAGCGATCGAAGCCGACAACTTTGCAGCGCTTCCGGGCATGGCCAGTACCCGTGGCTTTATCCGTGCCTATGCCAAGCTGCTGAGCATGGACGCCGCGCCGCTGGTGCAGGCGCTTGCGACCGAGACCAAGCCACTCGATGATGCGATTGCATTGCGCCGGCCGCTGCCGGCTGCGCCATTTTCCCCGGTTCGCCTGGCACCGATGAAGCGCGGCGGACCATCGCGGCCGCTGCTGCTGTTTGCCGGCCTGCTATTGGCGCTGGCAGTGGCTTTTGCCGCCTACCAGTCGGGTTGGCTCAAACCCCTGGCCGCTGGCGTGGCATTGCGCCTCGACAGCACGGCCAGCAAGGCGCCGAGTGGTTCGGAAAGTTCTGTGTCATCGGCCGTGCTTGCACCGGCGACGACATTGACCGTGCCGCCGCCCACGGCTGCAGGTGCAGTCGCCGTGCCCAAGGCGTCGCTGCCTGAGCTGTCGCCGGCAGCGGTCACCGCGCCAATCCAGCCCGTTCCAGCGCCAGCGCCGGCTGCAAGCATGACGCCGCGCCAGGACGCCGGGCTGTCTGAAACAAGCATCACGAGCGCCTCGGCGCAGGCCCAGCAGCAGGATCAACAGCTATTGGTGTTGAAGGCGAAAGAAGATTGCTGGATTGAAATCCGCAAGCCGGACAACACGCCAATGCTATCCAGGACGATCCAGGCCGGGTCGACCGAGCGCATCGACCTGAATGGTCCGGTGACAGTCGTGCTGGGCAATGCAAGCGGAATC
>NZ_JAUSNH010000243.1 GCF_030645335.1 Lacisediminimonas sp.
CGGCCCCGCCTTCCTCTACATGATCATGGCCCGGTGCATGCAGCACACCATGAACGATGAGGTGGGCCGCATGGTCTGTCACCGAGATGCCCTGTTCGGCCGCCTCCCGTTCCAGCACATCGGTACACAGCACGATGTCGGCATGGACCGGCGCGGCCGATGGGCCGCCGTCAATGTCGTTGTAGGCAAAAGTCAGGACATTGGTGGCGTAGTCGCGCTGGCGGTATTCGAAGTTGAGCGCACGCGCTTCCTCTGCACCGACAAAGCGGATGGTCAATTCGGCCGGCGCCAGCAGCGCCGAGCGCGCCCAGCGCCGCACCGACAGGCGCGGCACCAGCTCCTTGAGCCGCGGATCGGCGTACTGCACAAAGAGCGACAGTGGCCGCGCCCCCCGCTTACGGCTTGCCATGGGCTTTGCTGGCCAGGCTGGCGTCATAGGCGTCGACAATGCGCGCCACCAGCGGATGTCGTACCACGTCGGCGCTGGTGAAGTGCGTAAAGGCAATGCCGCGCACGTCCTTGAGCACCGTCAACGCATCGATCAGGCCGCTCTTCTGGTTGCGTTGCAAGTCGATCTGCGTGACGTCGCCGGTGACCACGGCCTTGCTGCCAAAACCAATTCGGGTCAGGAGCATCTTCATTTGTTCCGGCGTGGTGTTTTGCGCCTCATCGAGGATGATGAACGCATGGTTCAGCGTGCGCCCGCGCATGTAGGCGAGCGGGGCGATTTCAATCGCCTGCTTTTCGAACATCTTTTGCGTGCGGTCGAAACCCATCAGGTCATACAGCGCGTCATAGAGCGGCCGCAGGTAGGGATCGACTTTCTGCGCCAGGTCGCCGGGCAAAAATCCCAGCCGTTCGCCTGCTTCCACCGCCGGACGGGTGAGCACGATGCGCTTGACCGCGTCGCGCTCCAGCGCATCTACCGCGCAAGCCACGGCCAGGTAGGTCTTGCCGGTGCCGGCCGGGCCGACGCCGAAGGTGATGTCGTGTTCCAGTATCGAGCGCAGGTAGTTGTTCTGTTGCGGCGTGCGTCCGCGCAGGTCGCTGCGGCGGGTCTTCAGCACCGGGCTGCTGGCGGCCGCCTCCGCGGTCCGTTGCGCCAGCTTGCCGGCTTCTTCGCTGTCGTCGGCCAGTGCCGCGTAGGAACTGGCGGCGCGCTGCTCGACCAAGGCAAGCTGGATATCGTCGACATGGATCGGCCGCTCCGCTTGCGCATAAAACTTGCGCATCAGGTCCACTGCAAGCTCGGCGTTGGTGCCGTTGACGATGAATTTTTCGGCCCGGCGGATGATGGTGACGTCGAGTGCGGCCGATACCTGCCGGATGTTTTCATCCATCGGGCCGCACAGGTTGGCGAGCCGGCTGTTGTCAACCGGGTCCGGGGCAAAATCGACGGAAGGAAGGGCTCTGGTTTTCAAGTGTCAGGTCTTTATTGCCGCACGACGACATCGCCGCGCAGCGAGAATTGGGAAGTGCTGGTGATGGCGACGTCGATCAGCTGGCCGATCAGGCGGGAGCCGTCCGGGCCGACCTTGAAATTCACCACCCGATTATTTTCCGTGCGGCCCTGCAATTCGCTGGCGTCGCGCTTGGACGGGCCTTCGACCAGGATGCGCTGGAGTGTGCCGACCATTTGCTCGTTGTATTTTTTGGTGTTGGCGACAATCGCTGCCTGCAGCCTTTGCAAGCGCTGCTGCTTGACCGCCATCGGCGTGTCGTCCTGCAAATTCGCCGCCGGCGTGCCGGGGCGTGCGGAAAAAATGAAGCTGTAGCTGTTGTCGAAGCCGACGTCGTCGAACATTTTCATCAGCGCGTCGAAATCGGCATCGGTTTCGCCCGGGAAGCCGACGATGAAGTCAGACGAAATTGCAATGTTCGGGCGCACCTCGCGCATGCGGCGCACGATGGATTTGTATTCCAGACTGGTGTAGCCGCGCTTCATTGCGGACAGGATCCGGTCCGACCCATGTTGCGCCGGCAAATACAGATGATCGACCAGCTTGGGCACTTTTGCATAGACGTCGATCAAGCGCTGCGTAAACTCCTTCGGATGGCTGGTCACGAAGCGAATCCGCTCGATGCCCTCGATCTCGGCGATGTATTCGATCAGCAACGCAAAGTCGGCCGTGTCGCCGTCGGCCATTGCGCCGCGGAATGCATTGACGTTCTGGCCCAGCAGCGTGATTTCCTTGACGCCTTGCAGCGCCAGGCCGCTGACTTCGGCCAGCACGTCTTCGAAGCGGCGCGACACTTCCTCGCCGCGCGTGTAGGGCACCACGCAGTAGCTGCAATACTTGCTGCAACCTTCCATGATCGACACGAACGCGCTCGGGCCATCTACCTTGGCCGGTGGCAAGTTGTCGAATTTTTCGATTTCCGGGAACGAGATGTCGACCGCGGCCCGGCCGGTCTGGCGGCGCTGGGACATCAGTTCGGGCAGGCGGTGCAGCGTTTGCGGGCCGAACACCAGGTCGACATACGGTGCCCGCTTGATGATCGCATCGCCTTCCTGCGAAGCCACGCAACCGCCGACGCCGATCATCATGCCGGGCCGCTTTTCCTTGATTTCGCGCAGCCGGCCGAGGTCGGAAAAGACTTTTTCCTGCGCTTTTTCGCGCACCGAGCACGTGTTGAGCAGCACGATGTCCGCATCTTCCGGCGTATCGGTCCTGACATAGCCGTCAGCGGCCCCCAGTACGTCGGCCATCTTGTCCGAGTCGTACTCGTTCATCTGGCAGCCGAAGGTTTTAATGAATACTTTTTTTTGCATTGTTGCTGGCGGTGATGCGCGTCAGGGACGCGCCGGTCAATCAGTGAGTCGGTAAGCGTGCGGTAATGGCCTGCCTGGCAATTATCTGATCGGCGCGCCGAACGGCAGCAGTTCTCGTTCCGCTGGCGGCGGACGGCTGGCTTCTTGCGGGCTGAGGATCCACACCCGGTCGATTTCGGCCTGCGCGTTTTCCGTGTAATTGACGGTATAACGCTGTCCGCGCAAGCTGACCGGCATGTCGATCGTGTTGTTCTGGTTGCGTATCCATGCGCCGGCAGACAGGCGGCGCGTCTTGCCGTCGATCGTCACGACGGGATAGTCTTCCATCGACAACTGGCCCCGCTTGGCAATCTGCGGGAACGGGCGCTCGAAGGCCCAGGCCGGGACGGCGGCGTTGACCAGCATCAGAAAACAAAGGAATCGGACGATTCGCATGGGCGACCCACTCAGGAAAGGCGCACCGGCCGTGCCGGTAAAATGAAGGCTGCAACAGCAATCCTGCATCAGGAAAGCCGGGGGCGCAGAGTGGCCAAGGATACCATGCAAGGCCGGGGCGCCGCCGGTCCGGCGACGTCGCCTTGTTGCAACATCCCGCGCTTACTGCGGCTCGACCCCGTCCGGGAAGCGACCGGAAATTTCCCGGAATTGCACATGTATGGCAAGAAAGGCATCCACGATGTCAGGATCGAAATGCGTGCTTCGACCGCCTTCATAGGGATACTTGTATCCGGCGCGCGCGTGAAGCCTGACGGCTCGGGGGCTATACCCGTAGCAATCCGCAAGCAGGACGTGCTGGTCCATGCGCCTTTTGACAAGGATGCAACAAAGCGTTTCTTTGCTTGTCCCATGGCTTCGACCAATCCAGTGTGAGCGCAATGACGACAGCACAATGGTTCCTGCTGGTCGGTGTGCTGATGCTGGCGCGCGGCCTGACGAGCACGGCTTTGAAAAAGCTGCCATTCACTTCCGCCATCGTTTATCTCGGTGTCGGCATGATTCTCGGACCCAGCGTCCTGAATTTTTTCTATTTCGACCCATTCCGGCAGTCTGCGCTACTGGAATTGCTGACCGAAATTGCGGTACTGATTTCCTTGTTTTCGGCTGGCGTGAAAATGCCGGTGCCGGTTGTTTATCCGCGCTGGCGTGCGCCCTTGCGGCTGGCCTGGGTGTCGATGACCGTGACGGTTGCCCTGGTAGCGGCGTTTTCCTGGTTTGTCCTAGGCTTGCCCTTGGGCGCCGGTATCTTGCTTGGCGCAGTGCTGGCGCCAACCGATCCGGTGCTGGCCACTGACGTCCAGTCACGACATCCGGGCGACAATGACCAGCTTCGCTTTACGCTGACTTCCGAAGCCGGCATGAACGACGGCACGGCATTTCCGTTCGTCATGCTGGGCCTGGGCTTGCTGGGCTTGCATGGGCTGGGTGAGATGGGATGGCGCTGGGTCCTGGTCGACGTGCTGTGGGCCACCAGTGCTGCCATTGCGATTGGCGTGATTGGCGGCGCAGCCATTGGCCGCGCCGTATGGGCATTGCGCAGGCCCGAGCGCCAGCACGACATTCTCGACGACCTGGTCGGGCTGGGATTGATCGCCATCGTGTATGGACTGAGCATTTCGCTGAATGCCTGGGGATTTTTGGCCGTATTTTTCGCCGCCGTTGCGCTGCGCCAGACTGAACTGAAGCTGGCGCGAGAGGCTGGCATCAAGCCCGGGCAGCGCAATGCCGAGGCCGAAAAGCCGATCGACCTGGCCGTTGCGCCGGAGCCACTTCCGCCGCCGATCGTCAGCGCAGAGGCATTGATATTCAAGGAGCACCTGGAGCGGCTGTCGGAATTAATGCTGGTGCTGCTGCTGGGCGGCATGATCGCGCCGGATTTCTGGAACTGGCGCACCGTGGGCTTGGCGCTCTTCCTGTTTTTCATTGCCCGTCCGCTCAGTGTCGTCATTGGCTTGATCGGCACATCGACAAGCTGGCGGCTGACCGGCATTGCCGGCTGGTTTGGCGTAAGGGGAATCGGGTCGATTTATTACCTGATGTACGCCATACAGCATGGCTTGCCACAGGACCTGGCGCGTGACCTGATCCAGTTGACCCTGGTGGTCATTACGATGTCGATCGTGTTGCACGGCATCAGCGTCAAGCCCTTGCTGAATCTGTTGTGGCGGCGGGGAAAGCAGCGCGGCACGAAACATTAGCCGTCCTTGCTTCATGGATGTCGCTGGCACCGGACAGCACGCACAAAGGGCGTTCAGGGTCGAATGCCAGCGGTACGCTGACTAGGACGGGGAGAACGCCTGCAACATCAGCACCAGTTTTTTCTTGTCAATCTTGCCGACTGCATTTTCCGGCAAGGCATCGACAAAGAAAAATGCCGTTGGCCGATGGATCCGTGACAGCGCCTTTTGCACCGCGTCGCCAAGCTGGCTTGCATCCAGTGCCGTACCGGCGTCGGAACGCTGGCGCACCACGAACGCCACCGGCACTTCGCCCAGGTCGGCGTGCGGGCCGCCGACCACGCTGCATTGGGCTACCCCGGGCACCTCACACAGCACACTCTCGATCAGGTTTGGCGACAGGTTCTCGCCGCCGCGGATGATCACATCCTTGATCCGTCCGGTAATGTAAAGATAGCCCTCGCTGTCGAAGCGGCCGATGTCGCCGGTGCGCAGCACGCCGTCTGTGACCGGCCGCGGCGTGCCGGGAGCGTCTTCCTCCAGGTATCCGAGCATCAGCCCGGGTCCGCCAATGCAGATCTCGCCCTCTTCACCAGGCCGGCTGGCCGCTGTCTTGTCGGCCCGCTCCAGGACAATCACCTGTCCGGCCAGTACCGTGCCGACCGAACCGATCCTGCGCGCCGATGGCGGGTTCATGGTCGATGTGCAGGTCACTTCCGACAGTCCATACGAGACCACCAGCGGACGTTCGAATTTTGCTTCGATCTTGCGGTGCAACTCTTCGGTGATGGGCGCCGATCCGCAGCGCAGCATGCGCAGGTTCTCCAGGCTTTCCGCTGAAAAGTTCGCCTCCAGCATGCGCGCATACATGGTCGGCACTCCGGTGATGATGCTGGGTCGATAGCGCGCAACCAGCGCCGGCATGTCTTCAGCGCGGAATCGGCTCGCCAGCGCGACCGATGCGCCGGCCAGGAGCGGGGCGAACAGCTGATTGTTGACGCCATTGGTGTGATACAGCGGCATTACATGCAGTAGCCGGTCTTGTGGCGCCAGTGCGGTATGGCTGCTGACCCCCAGCGTGTTGGCCAGCAGTCCCCGATGGCTCAGCAGCACGCCCTTGGGCTTGCCGCTGCTGCCCGACGTGAACAGCATCAGGCCGGCGCTCTCCGGGGAGATGTCGAGCGCCCAGTATGCCGGCGCTGCCGGCAGGCTTTCCAGTTGCAGCGAGCTGACTTGTGGCAGTTCCTGCAGGGCGGCTTCGCCGCTGTGTTCGGCGTCGGCCAGCAGCCAGCTGATGCCGGTCATCCGTACCCGCCGCAGCACCTCGTCGCGACCGAGCTTGGGTTCCAGCGGGCATGGGCATGCGCCTGCCGCCAGCAGCGCCAGGATGGCCTTGGCCGATTGCAGCGAGCGCGCTGTTGCCAGCGCCACCCGGTCACCATGCCCGACGCCGGCGGCGCGCAGACGACCGGCCAACTGGCCGATCTCGGTGTACAGCTCGGCATAAGTATAGGACGAGTCGGCGTCGAGCATCGCCACCGTGTCCGTGATTGACGGCTGCTGCCACGCGTCATGGAATGCGGCTACCAGGGTAGTGAATGATGTGCTCATGTGGGCTCTATGGTCCGGGCGTCGCCGGCAGCGATCGCGCCGGGTGTGTCGATCTAGCGCAGGCTGACTTTGGCATCGCTCTCGAACTGGCCATGCACATCAAGCGC
This sequence comes from Lacisediminimonas sp., assembly GCF_030645335.1. Lineage (GTDB taxonomy): Bacteria > Pseudomonadota > Gammaproteobacteria > Burkholderiales > Burkholderiaceae_D > Lacisediminimonas. Next base: position 6,666 of record NZ_JAUSNH010000243.1, read on the forward strand.
GGCCAGTGCCGCGCGTTCGCGTTCGGTCGGCAATTCTGTGGGCGCCGCGGTACTGGCGTCAAATGCGAAACCGGTCCGCTGCTGCACTTCAGCCAGGCTGGACTCCGGATGCCAGGACGCCAGCGCCAGCCGGTCGTCACGCTTGATGAACACCGCAATCGGCGTCACCACGCCATGGAAGCCGCCCCACGAGGTACGGAAGTCCAGCTTCTCCACCAGCGTGCGGCGGCTGTGCTCGGTACGCCAGGTACAAGCGCGGCGCGCGGTCGGCAACATGACTGCGCCACCGCCGCCGCCGGGCAAGCGCACCTTGGGATTGTGCCAGTCGCCGATTACGGAATTGTTGGCGCAACCTTCGCCATCGATTTGCGCCGCGCCGAGAAAGGTCAGGTCCATGCGGCCACGGGTGCACAGGTCATAGAAGTCTTCGTTCGCAAAGATCGATGCCGAATGTTCGGCCAGGATCGGATCCGAGCTCGATAGCGGAATGTGCGACGGTGAAGGGTCGACGCCGCCCGCCACGTTGATATACGTGAACGGCCAGTCGTAGGCCTTTTTGGCCAGCAGGCAGGCCAGCATCGGCATGGTGGAGTTGACGCCGCTGAAGGTGATTTCATTGGGGCGGATGAAACGCGCCAGGTTTGTCACGATGTAGCTAAAGCCGGACCATTGATCAGCCATAAGTCGCCTCTTTCAATTCTGGCGCAGCCGCCATGTGGTTTTCCAGTGCCTCGTCGCCGGGCAGCAAATAGCTTTCCACTGCCGGGTAGTCGATCTTGTAGCGCGGCCAGGCAGAGCCCGGCCAGGCGCCGCCGGGCATGATGGTGAAAGCCTCGACCATGAAGTGCGGCACCAGCGTTGCCTCCGGTGAGGCCTTGAATTTTTCGGTATCGACCAGTTCCTCGGCCAGCACCAGCACGCTTTTGGCGGCGCGGCTCATGATGCGGTCCCAGTGTGATGTGCCGGCCACCCAGACATTGCCGAGCTGGTCGATGGCAGACGCATGGATGACCGCGAAGTCCGGCGTGATGGCGGGGATCACGTAGACCGGATCGCCTTGGCCGTAGGGATCGTCCAGGCATTTCCAGCCATTGAGCGCCGGCAGGTCGCTGCCGTGCAGGCCGCCGCAGGGTTGGAAGGGCACGCCGAATGCGGCCGCGCGCAGGCCGGCGGTCAGGCTGGCGCAGGCATGTTCTTCCAGTTGCGCCTCGCCCTTTTCGATTGCCTTGCGATACCAGGGGGCGAGACCGAAGTTGCCTTCCATGGCGACGATGCCGGCGCGCACTTTGCGCACCGCGCCAGCCCGGCACAGGATATCGATGTCGTAGCCGGGTGACTGCTTGATGATCTCCAGCCCGGTCTTCTTTTGACGGATCAGTTCGCGCACCACCGCAAACGGACCGCGGTGCAAGAAACTGCCGCCCAGCGCCAGCGAGGCGCCGTCCGGAATGCGCGCAACCAGCGCCTTGAGCGTGAGCTGCTTGTCGTTGCCGGCAAATCCTGATGACATCGCGAATCTCCTTGAGTGTTTGTTGTGGCCCGCCGAACAGGCATCGATCAGGTCAGGCTGCGGCCAGGTAGCGCGCCACGCGCTGCTTGAGTCCGGGGCGGGCGGCTGAGCGCACCAGCAGCGCCATCTCCTCGCTTTGGGTGCGTGAACCGAGTGCATGGTACAGCTGGGCGCGGCTATGCTCGTCCAGCACACCGGCGGCGGCCAGGGCCGATGCAATGGCGTCGTCCCACTTGTCGCTGGCGCACAGTGCACTGACGAAGCCGATGCGCAGCGCCTCGCTGGCGTCGAAATTGCGGGTCTCTTCGAGAATCGCGCGGGCATTGTCGCGGCCGACCAGCTCGCCAAAACGACGGGTGCCCAGCACCAGCCCGAACTTCAGTCCCGGCATGCGGAAGCTGGCATCGGGCGTCGCCACCCGGCGCTTGCACACGGCAAAGATATCCGCGCCGGCGCCGAAATTCTTGCCATGCGCCAGCGCGATCGTCATGCAAGGGGATGCGGCAATTTCCTGCAGCAGCATTTCAATGCGCACCATGCGCAGCACCAGGTCGCCCTCGCTTTGTGTGTCCAGGTCGGAAAAATCAAAGCCGGCGCTGAAGTTCTTGCCGGCGCCGCGGAACACCAGCAGGCTGGCCTGCTGTGCATGGGCCAGCAACACGCCGTCATACAGCGCATCGATCAGGTCGCCCGACAGGGCGTTGCGCTTGTCGGGACGATTCAAGGTGAAGGTCCACGTGCTGTCGTCGCGCGAAATGCTCAGGGATGGGCTGGTGGACTCGATCATGTTCATGGCTGGCCTTTCGTGTTGGTCTTGTCGTTGTGCGGTGGTGCTGGCGTCATCGGTGCCTGCATCACTGGCGGCTATGGCGCGCGGCGGTACTTGCCGAGGATTTCGTCATTGTGCTGGCCCAGCGCAGGCGGCGCCTTGGTCACGGGCAGGTTCTCGCCGGAGATGCGGATCGGTGAAATGAAAGTACGGGTCTTGACGCCGTTGGGCAATTCCAGTGGCTGCACCCATTCCATATGCCGGACCTGCTGGTCTTGCAGTACTTCGGAATAGCTGTTGATTGGCGCCGACGGCACGCCGGCCGCTTCGAAAAGCGCCAGCCATTGCGCCGAGGTGGCGCGCGCAAATTCCTGTTCCAGGATCGGCAGCAAATCGGCCTGGAATTTTGCCCGCGTAGTCGGCGTCTGGAAGCGCTCGTCCTGCAGCAGGTCGAGCCGGCCGACCACTTCGCAGGTCGCCTTCCACAGCGCGTTATTGCCGGCGGCCAGGCTAAAGCGGCCATCCTGGCTGCGGAACACACGGTAGGGCGCATTGCGCGGATGGGCAGAACCCAGCGCCACCGGATCGCGTCCGCTGCCGAAATATTCCGAGGTTTGCAGCGCAGCGATACCCAATGTGGCGCCCAGCATCGGTATGTCCAGATGGTCGCCGCTGCCGGTCGCTTCTGCCGTGCGCAAGGCCGATACGATGGCGAATGCGCCGTACAGGCCGGAAGAAAAGTCTGCCAGCGGCACGCCGCATTTGACGGGTTCGCCGCCGGCTTCGCCAGTGACGCTCATGATGCCGCTCATGGCCTGGATGGTCAGGTCGAATCCGCCTTCCTGTGAGCGCGGCCCGGTCTGGCCATAGGCCGAGATGGAGCAGTAGACCAGCTTCGGGTTGATGGCGGCGCATTGCGTGTAGCCGATGCCGAGCCGGTCCATCACACCGGGGCGATTGTTCTCCAGCAGCACATCGGCGTCGGCGATCAGCTTTTTGAGCATGACGATATCGTCCGCCACTTTCAGGTTCAGCGTGACCGAGCGCTTGTTGCGATTGAGCGAGGCAAAATTCTCGCTGAAGCCCTCGCTGATCGGTGGCCAGCTGCGCAGGGTGTCGCCGCCGTCCGGATGCTCCACCTTGATCACGTCGGCGCCCATGTCGGCCAGCAGCATCCCGCAATAGGGGCCGGCTGCAACGTTGCAAATCTCGATCACACGCACACCATCAAGCGGCAAATTTTTCAACATGAAAACTCCAGTCGGTACGGATAAATCAATCAATCAATTCCTGCATGGGCTGCAGCGTGCGCTCAGGCAGGCTGGTAACCCATGCCTTGTGAAACCTGCCGGGCGGCCTCGACCACCATCGGCGCCAGTTCGCGCATGCGCGCAAGCGTCAGGCGCTCGGTCGGTCCGGAAATGCCCAATGCTGCAATCGGCCGTTGCAGGCCGTTGAACACCGGCGAGGCCAGGCCGCCGACACCGTTGCGCCACTCACCGCGGTTGATGGCGTAACCGTTCTTCGCGGCTTTCTTCAATTCTTTTTCCAATACCGCCAGGTCGGTCACCGTGCTGCTCGTGTAGGACTTCAATTGTCCCGGCAGCCGGGCCAGGCAGGCATCGCCCTCGGCGGCCAATAATGCCTTGCCGGTCGCAACGGCATAGGCCGGCGCACGGCCGCCCACGATCGAGTAGGCATGGATCGGCTGCACGCTGTCGATCTTGTCGATATAGATCACATCCAGGTTGTCCAGCACGGACAGGTGCACGGTCTCGCCGGACTGCCTGGCCAGCATGGCCATTTGCGGCTGCGCAATCTTGCGCAGATCGAGCCGGTTGATCTGGCGCACGCCAAGCGCGAACAATTTCATGGTGGTGCAATAGCCGCCATTCACAGGATCACGCTCCACGAATCCGGCATGCACCAGTGTCTGCAATGTGCGATGGGTATTGCTGCGCGTGAGCCCGACGCGCTCTGCCAGCTGCTCGATGGTCGGATGCGCGCCATCCAGCTGTGCCAGCTCCTCCAGCAGCGACAAACCCTTCAGTAGCGTCTTATCCATTGATAGCCCTTGCACAGCTGCGACGAGATCAAGGCGCGCGTGATTTCCGCAATCGCCTTGACAAAGCCTAGCTTTCAGATCCACTATTGTCAACAAATTTTGGGAAATGAATCCTACATTGTAGGAAATTTTGTGTCGGGAAGAGTTGTGCAAAACAAGAAGCGTGCTCATGGACATCCGTTCGAAAGCGCCAGGGTATTTACCGTCATACGACAAGGGGACAAGCATGGCCGCAACAAAAACGACAGCAACAGGCAGCACGGCAACAAGACGGACCGTACTCAAGACACTGGCCGGCGTGACCGGGATGCTGGCGATGGGCCCGGCGTTCTCCCAAAGCTGGCCGGCCAAGCCAGTGCGCGTTGTTGTTCCTTACCCGCCAGGCGGCGCCACCGATATCACGGCGCGCTTGTATGCCCAGTTACTGCAGCAAAAGCTCGGACAGACTTTTTTGATCGACAACAAGGCTGGCGCTGGTGGCGAAATCGGCGCCGAGCTGGTATCGAAATCGCCGGCTGACGGCTACACGGTTTTGTTCGGGGCGATCGGTAGCCTGGCAATCCACGCCAGCCTTCCGGAAAAAAAATCGCCTTACAACCTCGCCACGGCATTCACCGGCGTTTCCATGGGCAGCAGCGTCCCATTGGCGATTGCCGTGCGCGCCACCTTGCCGGTCAACTCGCTGGCTGAACTGCTGGCGCTGTTGAAGAGCAAGCCCGGTTCGCTGTCGTTCGGCTCTGCCGGCGACGGATCGACCCAGCACCTGACGGGCGAATACTTCCAGCAAGCCACAGGCACCAGGCTGGTGCACGTCCCTTACAAGGGCAGCGGCCCGGCAGTCAATGACCTGATGGGCGGACAGATCGACCTGGTATTTGAGACGCTGCCGGCGCTGGCCGCGCAAGTTGGCGGTGGCCGGCTCAAGATACTTGCCGTCACCAGCAGCAGCCGCAGTCCCTTGTTGCCCCAGATCGCCACGCTCGATGAGCTGGGTGTCAAAGGATTTTCGGTCAGCACCTTGTACGGCGTGCTGGCGCCGCGCGGAACGCCCAAGGACGTGATCGACAAGCTGTCGATGGAAATGCAGGCAATCGGGCGCACGCCATCGGCGATGGCGACGATGCAAAAGCAGGGCGCCGAGCTGAAGACCTCGACACCGGAAGAGACGGATGCGCTGATCAAGGGTGAAGTGGAAAAATGGGCGCGCGTCATCAAGTCGACCACACGGACCTGAGCGAGGCAGGAATGGCGCACAGACTAACACTGGCAATCATTGGAGGCGGCTCGGTCGGCGTCTCCTATTTCTGTCAGTTGATCCAGGCGCTGGGCGCCGATCCTGCGCCAGTTGATGGCGCGCCGCCAAGGATCCTCATCTTCGAACCGCAAGCGCAGGTTGGGCCCGGCGGCGCGTATGCGGCCGACCTCGACAGCAACCTGCTGAATGTGACGGCCGGCGGCATGTCGGCTTTTGGCGACGACAAGCTGCATTTCATGCGCTGGTTGTCTGCACAGGGCATCACCCGCTTCAACGGCCGTCCGATCGTGAATGATTCGTTCGTGTCGCGGCCGCTGTTTGGCCGCTACCTGGGTGCGGTGTACCTGGCGGCGCTGGACCAGGCGGCTGCCTGCGGCATTGGCGTGGAGCACGTGCGCGCGGTGGTGGATGATGTGCTGCCAGCCAGCGGCGGTGCGCTGGCTGTGAGCGCCGGCGGCCGGCTGCATCCGGTGGATCACATCGTGCTGGCGATCGGCAACCTGCCCGCCGTAGCCTATGCGCACTGGCAGGGAAACCAGCGCTATCTGCACAGCCCGTATCCGGTTTCGCGCTTCGCGACCGACTTGCCCGCCGACGCCAGCATCGCCATTGCCGGCACCAGCCTGAGTGCGATCGACACCATCGTTGCGCTGGCGGCGCAGGGCCATCAGGGGAAAATTTTCTGCGTCTCGCGAAGCGGACGTTTGCCGACCGTGCGCGGTGTGCATAACCAGCCGATCACTTTGCCCGCCGGACTGCAGGCACTGATCGCGCAAAAAGAGGCGCGTGGCGAAAGCCTGTCGCTGGACGAGGCGATTGTGTTGCTGGCGCATGAGGTGCAAGTGGCCGGAGCCAGCCATGCCGACATCCTCGACCTGCTAAAGCCGTGCGCCAGCACGCTTGACTATATCGATGCCGAGATCCGCATCGCATCGACACAGCCGCGCCAATGGCAGGCGCTGGGCAATATCCTCAACGGTGTGATCGACCGCTTGTGGCATTTGCTGCCACAGGGTGACCGCGTGCGGTTCCAGCGCGAATTGCGTCCCTTGTGGCTGTCGCGCCGGGTTGCTTTTCCAATGGAGAACGCGCTCACATTGCAAAAAATGCTGCGCTCCGGGCAGTTGCTCATCTCCGGCGGTTTGCACAAGATCGAATTCATGCCGGAACGCGAGCGATTCGCGCTGCATCTGCAGGGCGGGCAGACCGGCACGATAGAGGCGGACTTCCTGATCAACGCGACCAGCTTTTCCGACAATGCCGCGCTTTCTGACCTGCCCCTGTTGAAGAATTTGCTGCGTAGTGGCATGGCGGTGGTCGATTCGTTCGGCGGTTTGAAGCTCGACTTTGCCAGTGGCAAAATCATCGACAGGCAGCAGCGGGTCAATCCGGCGATTTCGGTGCTGGGTAGCATGGCGTCCGGCACTTATTTTTGGACCAACGCGATGGACGTCAATGCCCGCATCGCGATGGGCCAGGCGCGTGCTCTGGCGCAAAGCTGGATGCGGCAGGTGAGCCGGGCCTGAGGGCGGCAGCGGACGGGAATGCATCCCGGCGGCTGCCGTGCACGGCCAAGATGGCGAACGCTTCTTTGGAGTTCATGCGGGAAATCTTCACTATTGAACGCATTTAGTGAAACTACACTTTAATAAAAACGCGCATTTAGTTAAAAATTCAGGATTTCCGGGCGATTTGTAGCAAGCCTGGTTCAAGCCCATGCGTAGCGCGGCGTTGGTCGCCCGCGTCAGGAAATCCTCAGGGCGCCATCGCAGCCAAGCCGGTTGCCGGCTCTATGCTTCGCCTGCGGCCGGCCGGACGCCGGTCGTCGCTGTATCGCTGCCGAATCGTTTGGCCAGGCCGCTGATCTGTGCAAGATTGATCGGTTTGACCAGATGATGGTCGAATCCGGCATCGCTGGATTTCTGCCGGTCGGTATTCTGCCCGTAGCCGGAATTGGCAACAATCACCGTATTTTTCCAGCCGGGCAGCTTTCTCATGCGGCGGCAGACTTCATAGCCGTCAATGCCTGGCAGGCCAATATCCATCAGCACCAGGTCTGGCAGAAAGGTGTTGGCAATCTGCAGCGCAATATTGCCGTCGGTTGCCGTCTGGACTTCATGACCGTAGATGCCGAGCACCTCCGCACTCATCCTGAGAACGTCGATGTTGTCATCCACCACCAGGATACGGCAGTGTTTGCTCATGGCCGCCGCTTCCAGGACAGTCGCGGCCTCGTGCAAAATAGTGTCCAGCGGCAGCGCAGGAAGCCGTATCACAAACGTGCTGCCTTTTTCAAGTCCGGCGCTCTCGGCCTCTACGGTGCCGCCGTGCATGGTGACCAAACGCCGCACCAGCGCGAGCCCGATACCCATTCCCGCGATATTCTTGTCGGCAGTACGCTGGCCCTGCACAAAAATATCAAAGATTTCCGGTAAAAATTCAGCGCTCAGGCCGATCCCGGTATCCGATACGGTCAGGATGGCTTGGTCTGCTTCACGCGCCAGCCTGACTTCGATGCGGCCTCCGCCCGGGGTATATTTCACCGCGTTTCCGAGAACATTCAGCACGACCTGCTCAAGACGCATCGGATCGCCGTTGATCAGCATCGGTTGCAATGGGAGCGTCAGGTTGACGAGTACCTGCTTTTCCTGAATTTGCGGCAGCGCACTCTCATACGCGTACTTGACGACTTTCGCCAGGTCCAGATGCTGGGTCTGCAGTTCGAAGACGCCGCGCGTGATGCGCGAAACGTCCAGCAGATCCTCGACCAGACGGACCTGGTTGTTGACCTGCCGTTCAAAGACCGCGACCACCTCACGTTGTACTTTCTTGTCCTTGTTGCTGACCTGCCAGAGCTCCAGTGCATTGCGCATGGCGGCCAGGGGATTGCGCAGTTCGTGGCCCAGCATCGCCAGAAACTCGTCTTTCTGGCGGTCGGTCGTGCGCAGCATGTCCATCGCATTCTGCCGTTCCGTCACATCCCGCATCGTCAACAAGATCATCGGGTGTTCAGTCCAGGCCAGATGCACAGCATTCAGGACAATGGTGCGCGCACCGATTTTCGGGAACACCGCCGAAATCTCATGATCTTTCACACGGCTGCGCTGTGGCGACAGGTCGTGAAGCAGTTCGCGCAGTACAGGCTGGTCCCACTGGCCGTTGCCAAGATCGAAAAAGCGCAGCCTCAGGACATCTGCCGGTGTGGCTTGAAAGAATTCGTAGAATGCGTGGTTGGCGCGCGCCACACGGAAGTCGCTGTGGAGGACCAGCATCGGCTCGGATGTGGTTTCGATGATCGCGTTTGCGTAGTCGCGGGCCTCGCTCACCTGGTCGTTCATTCCGTTGAGTTCGCGATTGCGGTAGCCCAGTTCGTCGTTGGTGGTCGACAGTTCTTCATTGAGCGACTGCAGTTCCTCCTTGGCGGTTTCGAGCTCCTCGTTCGTGCTCTGGTATTCCTCATTACTGGAAAGCATTTCCTCTTCCGAGGATTTCAGGTCCTGGATGGCGGATTCGTGTTCGCCCACGATCATGGACATATGCGCGCGTGTGGCGCGCAGCTCGTCGGTAAGCCGATCAATCTCGGACTGCGTACTGGATTGCAACTCCGCCAATGCGCTTTGATGGTTATTGCCGCCGACTGCCGTTTTCAGGGATTCCCACAGGCCGGAGCGCGCCGCCGGGGCTGACGTTGACGTCGGCTGTGCGCCCTCGAAAAAGACCAGGAACCATTGGCTTTCGCCCTGCGTTGGCGGGACCGGCACCACGCGTATGCCGGCGTTGCACACGCCATCGGGCGTTTCCACCCGCAGGTTATCTTTGCGTGCCCTTGCATTCTGCTCACGCGCCTGCTGGATGCATTCGGCGATCGCGACCACCAGGCCAGGGCGGACCAGATTGCGCAATTGGGTAGTCGGTGCGCCGGCGCGATTGGACAGGAAGGCGCTGGTATCGCCGCGAAACTCCAGCACGTTCATTTCCTCATCGCACAGCACCGCTGGCGGCGCATATTCTTCCAGCGCGACGCGGTCGACCTGCTTGCGGAAACGCTCATCCGCGCTGGGTTGGTTGGCACCCGGCGCCCGGGTGTTGCGTGGACTGCTCGGCTTGAAGTCCAGTGACGGCATCGGATGGGCACGGCCGTGCAGCACTTTTTTGGCAAACAGCTTGTGGCGCTGGTCACCGATCGGCGCAAACAGTTCAGAAGCGCTGCCGATTGATTCCGACAGGCCGAGCATCAGCACGCCCTGCGGCTTGAGCGCGTAGTGCAGCAAGGGGATCACCCGGCGCTGCAACGAGGGGTCAAGGTAGATCAGCAGGTTGCGGCAGGTGATCAGGTCCATGCGCGAAAAGGGCGGATCGTGCGCCACATTCTGTTGCGCGAAGGTGCAGCAGTCACGCACGGCGCGGGAGACCCGGTAATAATCATTTTCGCGCACGAAGAACTGCGCAAGCCGCTCTGGAGACACATTGCGGGCAATATTTTCGATGTAGCGTCCGGCGCGTGCCAGCTCCAGTGCGTCCTCGCTGACGTCGGTACCGAAAATCTGGATCGCGCGGTGTATCGAATGCGCTCCGAGGTATTCCAGCAGGGCAATGGCAAGCGAATACACTTCTTCGCCGCTGGCGCAGCCTGCGACCCAGATCCGGATCGGGTCATCGGGGCCGCCCGCCTCGGCGAAGCGGCTGAACACGGATTCCGCCAGGAAGGCGAAGGTCTCCGGATCCCGGAAGAACTCGGTGAAGCGGATCAGGAGATCGCGGCACAGTGCCTGGATTTCGCCGGGCTCCTTTTCAAGGATCGCGATGTACTGGTTCACCGACTCGATATTGCGCAGCGCCAGACGACGCGCTACGCGCCGGTAGATGGTCCCGCGCTTGTAATTGCTGAAGTCGATATTGCACTCTTGTTTCAATAGCTGAAACAGCTGGTGCAGATTGTCCTCATCGATTTACGGATCCTGCTTGCCGAGCGTCGGGTTGCCGGATGAAAGATAAGGGTGGGAGGCAATGCGCAGCAGCTCGTCGGCAATGCCAGCAGGCGGCAGGACCAGATCGACGCAACCCAGTTCCCGGACCGTGCGCGGCATGCTGGGGTATTTGGCCGACTCATCCTGCGCGAAAGTGATGGCGCCGACATTGTGCAAAGTTTGCAGACCGACCGCGCCATCCGAGCCGCTGCCCGACAGGATCACGCCGATGCTGTTTGACCCCTGGTCCTCGGCCAGCGATTCAAGCAGGTCGTCGATGGGGGTGGGTGGCCCGAGTGCCTTGCTTCGCGCCGCCAGCTTCAGGCGGCCGCGTTCGATCGACATGCTGGTATTGGGCGGAATCACGTAGATGTGATTCACCTCGACGGTGATCCCTTCGATCGCCTCGCTGCCAGCGAGGGCGGTGCGGCTTGTCAGGATATTGACCAACAAGCTGGCGCGCTGCGGATCGAGATGCTGCACGATCAGGAATGCCATGCCGCAGGCGGCCGGCATCTTGGCGATCAGCTCGGAAATCGCTTCCAGGCCTCCTGCCGATGCGCCGATCCCCACGATGGGGAACGTGGCGACGTACCTGTTTTGCGGTGTGATGAGCTTATCCACTTCGACCTGCTTTCGAATGGCAGTGAGCCATTCGCTGGCAAAATAGTTCCATCGTACTCCCAATGCAGAATGTCGGTTTCCTGGCTGGCTCAGTAATTTCGACTCTTGTGATGACAGGTCGCAAGTGTTCTTATCCGAGCTCTTAATTTACTCGGCGCAGCAAGGTTAATCTGTTCGCTATCGCACGAATAAAGGTCAGTATGAGCTTTAGTAAGAAAAGCTCTATCGTGGAAGTCTGCTTTGTACAGCGTTCGTGGCGCGGCGATGTGCAATACTCGTCGACCCTCAAACAGGGAATTGATTGCTTTTGCGCCGGCCGATCTCTTTGAGCACGTGCTGTTTGAACGCGAGGGCCACTGGCGAAAGCTTCTTGCTCGCAGGGTGGACGATATGCCAGGCGGAGGGCAAGGGAAATCCTTCAATATCGATCACATGGACCCCATGTTCCTTGCGAAGCCCATGCAGCGCATGGCGGGATACCAGCCCGACACCCAGGCCGCCGGC
>NZ_JAUSNH010000251.1 GCF_030645335.1 Lacisediminimonas sp.
GTCAGCGCCAGCCGGCATGCTGTCCATACGGTCAGCCATCAACGCTGCTTCTTCATTGGTCAGTGCGGCAACGCGGGAATGTGCATCGGCTGATGCAACGCCCAACTGCTCCAGCTGCGCAAGTACTTCCGGACGATTCAGTTCGTTGATGATGCGTTCGCGGTTTTGCTGCGAAGTCACCGCTGCGTGGGCTTGGTCAGTGCCGACCATTGCTGCTTGCACGGACTGCGTGAAGCCGGTGAATGTGACGATCACCAGGGTGAGATGAATGAACAGGCGTTTGAATGAACGTAGCATAGTATCCTTTGGAATCGATTGTTTAGAACCACGACGCCATGTTCGTGTTTTCCCCGGTTTTGCCGGGGCGAGCATGTACGCATGGTTAGGAGCAGTCTCGCATGCTTGCCGGAATTATTGTGGATTAATATGGTCAACAACGCGATCCTGTCGATTTTTTACAAATCAGATGCACGACGATAATTAGACCTCCCACAGCGAAGATTGACATAAATGAACCGCAAACTCTTGTTGATTGCACTACTTGGCACCGCTGCCCTGGCCCAGGCGGCCAATGAAAACATCACCGTGTACAAAGACCCTGATTGCGGTTGCTGTACGGCCTGGATCGACCATCTGCGCGAGAACGGCTACAAGGTCAGGGCAGTGAACACGAGCGACATGGATGCGATCAAGAAAAAGTATGCGGTCCCGACAACACTCGCGAGTTGCCACACCGCAGTGATCGACCAGTCCGGTCAGGTAGTGGAAGGCCACGTGCCGGCCAATGCCGTGCGCAAACTGATTGCGCAGCCCAGGGTCAAGGGACTCGCGGTACCGGGCATGCCGGTCAATTCGCCGGGAATGGGCAAGATGGACGGCACGCTGGTGACCGTCGATTTCTCGGGCAAGCCATTTTCGAAGGACTGATTGACGGCTGCCGCCAGCACGACGGGCGCATGGCCGCCTATACCGCCGGTGGGTCGCCGTTGCGGCCGAACGCCCGCGCCGTGCGTTCGCGGCCAAGGCGAATCAGGTCCTCTGCCCGCCAGAACTCATGGATGCGGCAGGCATTGCGCGGAATCTGGATGATGATGTCGGGCGTATAGGCCGCCATCTTCAGGCGCGCAATGGTGTTTTCCATCGCCTCCATCGAGCGCAGCGCGACATCGATCATGCCGGGCGTATCGGCTGCCGTGGCACGCGGATAAAGACTTTCGACAAAGGCGCGGATACGACCGGCGTAGTCGTCCTGGGTCGGCAATTTTCCGGTCGTTGTTGCGGCCGCCGGCGCACTCGCGCCTGTTGCCAGGCGGGGGTCGGTCGATTCCACCGGTTCCGCACCGGCTTCGGCTGCGCCGCCTAGGTTCACGACCACGGTCAGGTCGGTCGTATCGTTCAGGGTCGGGGCGATCGGCACCGGATTGACCAGGCCGCCATCCACAAGGGTGCGCCCGCGGTATTCGACCGGCGTGAGCAATAGCGGAATGGCGATCGATGCGCGAATCGCGTCGAACAAGGCGCCGTCGCGCAGCCAGATTTCGCGACCGCTGTCGAGATCCATCGCGACGGCGGTAAATGCAATGTCCAGGTCTTCTATCCGGACGTCGCCCACCAGCTTGCGCAGCACGCCCATCACCCGTTCGCCCTTGAACAGCCCGGCGCCGTCGAAGGACAGGTCGAGCAAACGCACCACTTCCATGCGCTCCAGCGCCAGCGCCCATTCGGCATAGGTGGACAGTTTGCCGGCAGCGTAGATCCCGCCTACCAGCGCACCCATCGAGGTGCCGGCGATATTGCGGATCAGGTAGCCGTTCTCAGTGAGCCACTGGATCACACCGATATGCGCATAACCGCGCGCACCGCCACCGCCGAGCACCAGCGATACTGTTTTTTGTTGAAGTTGAATGTCTTGCATCCGGCAGCAGTGAGTAAAGCAAGCAGCGCACGGCGCCTGCCCCAGGGTGACCGCCGCCAGTGTAGCAGCGCCGGCAGATCCATGCGACAGGTACGGCGCCAGCCAAGGCACCTAGACCATGAATTGCGCGGCCGGCACTGGCCGCGAAAACAGGTAGCCCTGTGCAAAATCGCAACCGACGCCGGCCAGCAATGCGCGCTGCTCCTCGGTCTCGACCCCTTCTGCAATCACCTTGATGTTGAGCTTGTGGGCCATGACGATGATCGCCTCGCACAAGGCCATGTCTTCCGAGTTTGCATGCAGGTTGCGCACGAAGGACTGGTCGATCTTGAGGCTGTCGATGTCGAACTTCTTCAGGTACGACAGCGCCGAGTAGCCGGTGCCGAAATCGTCGAGCGACACTTGCACGCCGGCTTCGCGCAGTTCAGCAAGCTGGTCGACCACCATGGCGTTGGGCTCCAGCAGCAGGCCCTCGGTGATCTCGACGGCGATCGAGTGTCCCGGCAGGCCGATCTTGCGCAGGAATTCGGTCCACGAGTCGCCGCCACCGCGGATCCGGGTGCGGAACTGGACCGGCGAGCGGTTGATACTGACCTGGTAGACCCGATTGTCCTCGTCGCGCCAGTGCTTGATCTGGGACGCCACTTCGCGGAACACCCACTCGCCGATCTCGACGATCAGCCCGGTCTCCTCGGCGATCGGAATGAACACCGACGGCGGGATGTAGCCGCGTAGCGGATGGCGCCACCGGATCAGCGCCTCGGCCTTGTACACTGTGCCGCTTTCGAGGTCGACAATCGGCTGGTAAAACAGCTCGAATTCGCCGCGCGCGAGTGCGCCGCGCAATTCATTGGCCATCCACATTCGCGCCTGGGTTGCCTGCTGCATCGATTCGGTGAAGTAGCGATAGCGGTTACGCCCCTGGTTCTTGGCGCTGTACATCGCCTGGTCGGCATTCTTGAGCAATGTGTCGACGTCGCGCGCATCCTGCGGATACAGGGTGATGCCGACACTGGCCGACACATAGGCCGATTCAATGCCGAGCTGGAACGGCTCCGACATCCGGTGCAGGATGTTTTGCGCGACGAAGGCAATGTGTGCGAGGTTTTCCAGCTCCGAAAGAATGATCGTGAATTCATCGCCACCGAGGCGGGCAACGGTATCGCTGGCGCGAACGCAGCTGCGCAATCGCAATGCAGCTTCCCGCAACAGGATGTCGCCGACATCATGGCCCAGCGTGTCGTTGACGTCCTTGAATCGGTCCAGGTCGAGGAACATCAAGGCCAGCGGCAAGCCCGATCGGTTCGACTTCTTGATTTCGGTCTCCAGGTGTTCCTGGAATAGCCGCCGGTTCGGCAAGCCGGTCAGTGCATCGTAATTCGCCTGGTGCCAGATCAATTCCTCGGATGCCTTCTTGTCGGTGATGTCGGCGAAATTGCTGACCACCAGATCGACCTCGCCGCCGTGATCGAACAGCAGCTCGGTATTGATCGACACCCAGACCAGGCGGCCGTCTGAGCGCTGCAGCCCCATCACCACATCGCGCTGCGGCTTGCCGGTGGCGACACTGACCATGGCCGGATGCATATCGCGGGCGAACTCGGTGCCGTCCTCATGCACGGTGCGCATGAAGTCCGACAGCGAGCGCGCGCCCGCCATCTGCGCCGCCGTAAAGCCCAGGATCGTTTCGGCGGCGCGGTTCAATTCGATGAAAGTGCCGCCGCGCGACTGCACCAGCAGTCCGTCGGTCACCGCATCGAACACGGAAGCCAGCCGCTCGCGCGACGACAGCAGGTCCGACTCGATCTTGCGGCGCTCGACAATTTGCAGGTTCAGCGCCTTGTTCGTCGCACGCAGGTCTGCCGTGCGTTCCTGCACGTGCGCTTCGAGTTCATCGCGCGCGCGGCGCAGTTCGATGGTCATCCCGTGCGCCAGCGCCACCGCCCGCGCCCGTCCGCTGGCCAGCAGGAAAATCAGCAGCGACAGCAACACGCTGCCGATCATGCCGGCAGTGGCGATATAGACCGGCTTGCCGCTGTTAATGACAGCCTCGATATCCGGACGCGAATCAACCTCGATGGTCCAGGTACGCCCGGCAATGCTTAGCGTCTCTATGCTTTGCATCATCGCATCTCTTTCCGAGCGGCTCGCATCGGAGTCGAACATCTTGTTTTGCTGTGCAACCGACAGACCGTCGAACAAGCGGATATCGACCTCTCCGGTATTGGCGCCCAGCCCCGTCATCAAGTTGTTGATGCGGAACGGCACATAAACCCATCCGGAATGAGAGGCACGCCGCTGCTCCACCGAATCCACCGGCATCCATTGCCGGTAGATCGGCAAATACATCACGATCCCGGCTTGCTGATCACTGTCGTTCTCCTGGATCAGCCGCAGCTTTGCGGTAATCGCCGCGCGTCCGGTATCGCGCGCCTGCTCCATCGCGGCGCGGCGCAAAGGCTCGGAAAACATGTCAAAGCCAAGTGCGCGCCGGTTGGTTTCGCTGAACGGCTCGATACGCGTGACAGCGGTGTATACCGGGCGACTGCCGCCCGGCCAGATGTCATAGTCCGGAAACCCTTCGCGACGGATATCGTAGATGTGCGCCAACAGTTCATCGCGCGGGATCAATCTTGAGAGTCCCAGGCCCTGCATGCCAGGATAATTTTCGTCCAGCTTGAGGGCGCGAACGTATTCCGCAAATTCGCGCCGGGTCACTCCCTGCGACGCCAGGAACAGGCCCTGCGTACCGCGCAACACCTGTTCATAGGCGGCCATGCGCTGTTCCAGGCGATGTCGCAAATCCCGCGCGCTGGTATGGAATGCCGCCTGATGGAGTTCGGCCGCCTCGCTGCGCGCCGCCTGCCACAGCAGCCAGGTCAAGGTGCCTGAGGCCAGCAACATCAAGCCGGCCAACAACCAGGGAGAATAGCGTGTGTCGCGCCGATCGGGCGTACCCGCCTGCACGCTGCTTGACATGGGGAAATCCGGTTGTCGCATTTACATTGTGACTGGACCGGACGGGTTTGGTTTCCGGAAGACAGCTTGCCGTTTGCTTTATCTGCAGTATCTGGCGTGGGATCAATGATTGCCGGGTGCGGGGGAAACGTGCACGCCGGTTCGAAGTCCAATTCCGATACCGGTCCCCGGCCCCCCAGTGAAAAACGTCAAGCCAGGCTTGGGAGGGATGAGTGGACTAATGAAGATCAAACATCGAGGTGCATGATGCGCAAACTCCCCGGTTTCCAGCCCGGTCCCGCCGGCTTGGAACGTGTCGTACTTCGCAAGCTGCCAGTCGTGTTGTTGGCCGGCACCGTACTGCCCCTTCTTTTCATTGTCCTGGCGCCGATCGATCCGTCACATGCTGCGGCATTCGACTATGCGATCGTCGGACTGGTGCTGACCGAATGGCTGCTGGTCATCACCACTGCGATCGGCTGCCTGATCGTGATCCTGATGAAAGGCCACGCGTGGGTGGCCGACGCCTACGAGCTTTCGGACAGCAACCATCCGCGCGTTGCCGGGAACGACTCCCGGGATGGGCCTGAACGTGGCGACGACCGGGACGCTTGAGCATGCTGGCTGGACTGCATCTGCGATACTGCGGCGCAATCATCGCCAGCAAGTCGTTTCCGGTCAATCATCACCAATAAGTCAGCACCATCTTGGTTGCCAGCAAATAAAGCAAGCCGGCAAAAATGCGCTTGAGCCTGATCACCGGCAAGCGATGCGTCAGCCGCGCTCCCAGCGGCGCGGTCAGCACGCTGCCGCACACCACGCCAAACAGGGCCAGCATCGACACGAACCCGAGCGCATCGGATGGCAGCCCCGGTACATTCCAACCCGAGATCAGATAACCGATCGTGCCCACGATCGCCACCGGAAGTCCCAGCATGGCGCCGGTGCCGATCGCGGTACGGATGGAAATGCCGCACCACAACATGAACGGCACGGTCAAGAAGGCGCCGCCGGCCGAAACCAGGCCGCACACCACACCGATGACAAAGCCGACTAGCAACAACGCCAGGGTGCCGGGCACGGTGCGGCCCGGCTTTGGCTTGCGGTTCAGCATCATCTGGGTTGCGCCGGCATAGACGATGACGGTGAAAGCAAGTGCTAACGCACCCTGATCGATCCACCTCGCCGCGAGTGCCGACGCCAGGCTGCCCGCCACCATTCCGGGCGCAATTTTCCACACCAGCGCGAAATCGACCGCGCCCATGCTGGCATGCACCCGCGTGCTGGCAATCGAGGTAACGATGATGGTTGCCATGGCGGTGCCCAGCGCCAGGTGGATCACATGATCCGGCGCGAAATGCTGGGCCGTAAATAGCGCCGCCAGCACCGGCACCAGGACCATGCCACCGCCAATACCGAGCAAGCCGGCGAGGAATCCGACGACAGCGCCGGCCAGGCAGTATGCAGCGAACCAGATCATGTTTGTCCTGTTGATGAATAGCGGGATGCAGGTCACCGCCAAGGGCAAACCGACCCCGGATTATAAAGGCAGCCGCAATGGCAAGTCAGTGCCTGCCGGAAAATGCGCCATCCGGTATCCTGAGAAGCGCAGCAATTCCTCCGAACAACACGCATGATGGAACGACGGCAATGAAAATACTGATCCTGGGCGCTGGCGGCGTCGGCGGCTATTTCGGCGCGCGCTTGCAAGAGGCTGGCGCCGATGTGACCTGGCTGGTACGCCCGCAACGCTTGCAGGCATTGCGCCGCGACGGGCTGCGCATCGAAAGCCCGCTGGGCAACCTGCACCTGGCGGTGCAGGCCGTCACCAGCGACACGGCAACACCCGACTACGACCTGATCATGCTGGCGTCCAAGGCATACGACCTGGACGATGCGCTGGCTTCGCTGGCCAGGGCCATGGCAGGCAAGGCGCTGCTGCTGCCCTTCCTGAACGGGCTGTCCCACCTGGCCTTGCTCGACCGGCGCTACGGACGGGAAAGGGTAGCCGGCGGTGTCGCCCACATCGCGGCAACGCAGCGTCCTGATGCAACGGTGGTGCAACTCAGCGCCTTGCACAGCCTGATGGTGGGATCGCGCGCGCCGGCGCAGGAAGCGCTGGTCAAGGAATTTTTCGCGCTGTGCCAGGGTGCGCGCTTCGATGCAGTCCTTGCCGACGACATTGAACAGCAGCTGTGGAATAAATGGACTTTCCTGGCGACGCTGGCCGGCGCCACTACCCTGTACCGCGGTTCAATCGGCAAAATCATGGCGAGCGAAGAAGGCGCCGCGCTGGTAGACGAAATGTACGAGGAATGCCTGTCGGTTGCGGCAGCCTGGGGGCAGCGGGTGCCGGCCGAAAACCAGTCCAGGGCTCGCAGCCTGCTGCTCCAGCGCGACTCAGACTTCACCGCGTCGATGTACCGCGACCTGCTGTCGGGTCAACGCACGGAGCATGAACATGTGCTGGGCGAAATGTGCAGGATGGCGCAGGAGCGTGGCCTGGCAACGCCGCTGATGCGGGCGGCATGGTGCCACATGCAGGTGGAAAACCCGTGACAGCCCCGGCCTGGCCGGCGCAGCGCGACTGACATGCCCGGCGCGCACAACGCACGCAAGCTGGCGGCTAGTCGACGATGAACAGTTTCGCCCCCGCCGGCGCGCGGGAACGATGCGACTCGGCGCCGTCAGCGACCTGGTAACTCATGCCCGGCGTCAGCACGAAACTGCGCCCGTCGGACAGTTCGGTATGCAATTCGCCTTCCATGCAGTACAGGATGTGTCCCTTCTCGCACCAGTGATCGGCGACATAGCCGGCGGAATATTCCACCACCCGCACACGGATGTCGCCAAATACCCGGGTCCGCCACAGCGCCATGCCAACCTCGCCCTTGTGCTCGGTGCGCTCGATCTGGTTCCAGTCGGTGGTTCCGAATGCAATGTCCTGCATGCGCATGGTGATTTCCTTTTTCGGAGCGCCTGGCCCGGCGCTGACGCACTCACACGTTCACGGGCTCAGGCGTCCAATTCAGCGATCAGTTCGATTTCAACGCAAGCGCCCAGCGGAAGCTGGGCCACGCCGAACGCCGAACGCGCATGGCGTCCGCGCTCGCCAAAAATCTCGACCAGCAATTCCGACGCCCCGTTGGTCACCAGGTGCTGCTCGGTGAAATCCGGCGTCGAATTCACCAGGCTCATGAGCTTGACGATCCGGCGCACCCGGTTCAGGTCGCCGCCGCAGGCGTCCTGCAGCGTGGCCAGCAAGTCGATGGCAACGGCGCGGGCAGCGCTGCGGCCCTCGTCGGTCTGCATGTCGCGGCCAAACTGGCCGACCCACACTTTTCCTGCCTTTTTGGCAATATGTCCGGACAGCAATACCTGGTTCCCCATCCGGGCATGCATGACATAGGCGGCCGCCGGGCTGGCCACGGCGGGCAATTCGATGCCCAGGTTTTTGAGTTTTTCGTAGACGGACATGGTGACTCCAGCGAATGTTCAAGGATGCTGCCGCCCGGCGGGGGCGGCAAGTTCGAACGCTGATTTTACCCTCAGCGCTTGAAATCAGGCATTCCATCCCAACCTCCCCCGCCACCTGCCACACACCAACGTTAGAGGTAAAAAAATGGTCGCATCCGAAAAGCAAACCCTGGGGTTTCAGGCTGAAGTCAAGCAATTGCTGCAGTTGATGATCCACTCCTTGTACTCGAACAAGGAGATTTTCCTGCGCGAGCTGGTTTCCAACGCATCCGACGCTGCCGACAAGCTGCGCTTCGAGGCAATCAACAACACCGCCCTGTACGAATCCGATCCGGAACTCAGGATCGTGGTCGATTTCGACAAAGCGGCGCGCACCATCACCATTGCCGACAACGGCATTGGCATGAGCCGCACCGAAGCGGTCGAACATCTTGGCACCATTGCCAAGTCGGGCACCCGCGATTTCTTTTCCAAACTCTCTGGCGACCAGCAAAAGGACGCCGCGCTGATCGGGCAGTTTGGCGTGGGTTTCTACTCCGCCTTCATCGTCGCCGACCGGATCACGGTGGAAACCCGGCGCGCCGGCCTGCCGGCCAGTGAAGGCGTGCGCTGGGAATCCGGCGGCGAGGGCGATTTCACGGTCGAGACCATCGACAAGCCCGGCCGCGGCACCGCCATCACGCTGCACCTGCGCGAAGGCGAGGACGAGTTCCTGTCATCCTGGAAGCTGAAGTCGACCATCCGTCGCTATTCCGACCACATCGCGCTGCCGATCCAGATGAAGAAGGAAGCCTGGGATGAAGAGAAAAAAGAGAACATCGTCAGCGACGAACTCGAAACCATCAACCAGGCCAGCGCACTGTGGGCGCGCAGCAAGTCCGACATCACGCCCGAGCAATACAACGAGTTCTACAAGCACGTCTCGCACGACTTCCAGGACCCGCTGACCCATACCCACAACCGGGTCGAGGGCCGCAGCGAATACACCCAATTGCTGTACATCCCGGCGCACGCGCCGTTCGACCTGTGGGACCGCGAAAAGCGCGGCGGCATCAAGCTATATGTGCGCCGCGTGTTCATCATGGACGATGCGGAGCAACTGATGCCGGTCTACCTGCGCTTCGTCAAGGGCGTGATCGACTCCAACGACCTGCCACTGAACGTCTCGCGCGAGATCCTGCAGGAGTCGCGCGACGTCAAGGCGATCCGCGAAGGCTCGACCAAGCGCGTACTGTCGATGCTGGAAGAACTGGCCAACAGTGACGAGCAAGCGCAGCGCGACAAGTACGACAGCTTCTGGAAGGAATTCGGCCAGGTGCTCAAGGAAGGCATGGGCGAGGACAGCGCGAACAAGGAACGCCTGGCCAAGCTGCTGCGCTTTGCATCGACCCACAACGACACCGACGTGCAGAACGTTTCGTTGGCGGATTATGTCGCCCGCGCCAAGGAAGGCCAGGACAAGATCTATTTCGTCACCGGCGACTCGTGGAGCGCCGCGCGCAATTCACCCCACCTGGAAATCTTCCGCAAGAAGGGCGTGGAAGTACTGTTGCTGACCGACCGTGTGGATGAATGGATGCTGTCGTTCCTGACCGAGTTCGAGGGTCGGGAGATGGTATCGGTTGCCAAAGGCGACCTCGACCTCGGCAAGCTGGAAGACGAGACCGAAAAGAAGCAGCACCAGGAAACAGAAGCGCAATACCAGGAACTGGTCGGCAAGATGAAGGCCTCTCTGGCCGACAAGGCCAAGGACGTGCGCATCACCTTCCGCCTGACCGACTCGCCGGCCTGCCTGGTAGCGGACGAAAACGAATTGTCGGGCAACCTGTTGCGCATGCTCAAGGCAGCCGGCCAGGCAGCGCCGGACTCCAAGCCGATCCTGGAAATCAATCCGGATCATCCGCTGGTGCAACGCCTGAAATACGAAGACAGCCGCTTCGACGACTGGTCCAGCATCCTGTTCGACCAGGCCGCGCTGGCAGAGGGCGGAACCTTGAAGGACCCAGCTGGTTTCGTGCGCAAGTTGAATGAGATGTTGCTGGCGATGGCTGGAAAGTAGCAGGATGACACCCCGGGACCTGGTCCCGGGGTGATGGATACTGACTGGCCTGGATCGTGGACGGGATCCTTGCGCTGGCCGAGTATCCGGTCGCACAAAGTCATGCGCTAATGGCGCCATGACATGTCGCAAAATGGCCACGAATATTGTCGATAAACGCCCCATAGAACGTCTATCGAATGCTAATTCGCTACGTTCGCTACCCGCCCACTATTTGTTGTCATTTCTATACCAATTCTCCCTGCGCTTGGATACCGTATCGGCGGGAATGACAATAGCGACGCATTGCGGCCTGCACCCGTCACGCAGCGTTAAGCGGCGCTAAGCGGCGCCAACCAGGGCCAAGCAGCGTCAGCAGGCAGTCGCGCCAAAGCCATTCCCCCGATCAACGATCTCCGGAGGGTGGCAGCATGGTGGCATTTGTCTCAGGCAACGCACTGGGCCTGGAGGGTTATGCACTGCGGCTTCCCGGCCAGCAGGCTGACCCCGCCGCGCTCGGCCAGGCCGGCCTGCGCGCGCTGGTCAATACGCACACCGGCAACCTGGTGCTGCAACGGCAAGACGAGATCCTGCTCGGCCGCGGGCCGGACGTCGCCATACTGCGCACCTACAACAGCCAGGGCCAGCTCGATGACGACAATGCCGACAATGCCGACAATGCCGACAACTGGCGCATCGGCTTGTATCGCAGCATTGGCGAGCTGGCTGGCGCGATCAATGCGTCCGGCAGCACGCTGCGGCGCACCGATGGCGACGGCGCCGAGCAAGTCTATACCTGGGACGCCGCACGCAATCTCTACCGCAGCACCGCGCGCGCCGGCAGCCAGCACACGCTCACGCATGATGCGGCGGCCAACGACGGCAATGGCGCATGGACCTGGACCGACGGCGTCACCGGCGCCAGCGAGACCTACGACTGGTCTGGCGCATCCGGCAAGCTGCTGCGCGTGGCCGACCGCGACGGCAATGCGCTGACCTATGCCTATGCCGGCAACGTGCTGGCCAGCGTCACCAGCGCGTCGGGCGAACAAACGCTGTTCGATTACACCGGCACGCTGCTGACCCAGGTGCGCACCGTCAGCAATACCGGCGTGAGCACGATCCGCACCCGCTATGCCTACGACGCCCATGCGCGGCTGGCAAAGGTCAGCACCGACCTCTCGCCGCAGGACGGCAGCATTGCCGACGGCCGGGTCTTTGGCAGCAGCTACACCTACGACGACAGCAATGGCCGCAGCAACCGGGTCGCCAGCGTCACCCAGTCCGACGGCATCGACTTGCATTTCACTTACACGCTGGTCGGCGACACCTGGCGCGTGGCCACGATTGGCGACGCGCTGGGCCGCGTGACCCGCCTGGCGTGGGACATGGTGGACGGGCAGTCGCGCACCACCATCACCGATCCGGCCGGCATGCAGACCGTCACCAGCACCGACAGCCTGGGCCGGCTGACCAGCATGCAGGGGCCGCCTGTGGCCGGACAGCCCCAGGCCTTGACCTGGACCTACAACGACGCCGGCGACCTGCAAAGCACGGTCGATGCGCGCGGCAACACCACACGGTATGACTACGACGCCAGCGGCAACCAGCTGCGGGTGCGCCAGCAGGATGCCGCTGGCCGGGCCATCGGCAACCTCATCACGCGCGTGTTCGATGCGGATAACCGGCTGGTCGTCGAAACGATTTCCGGCGCAAGGGCAGACGGCATCGATCCCGCTGTAGATGGCACGCCGCCCGCCAGCACCCGCCATGCCTGGGACAGCCGCGGCCACCTGCGCTTTAGCGTCAGCGCCGCAGGGCGCGTCACCGAGCATCGCTACAACGCGCTGGGCCAGCGCGTGAGCAGCATCGACCATGCTGGCGCGCGCTACGACGTACAAGCCTTGGCCAGTGATGCCGCGATTGCCGAATCCGTGCTGGCAAGCTGGGTCGCCAACGGCATTGCCGACCAGACGCGCAGCATGCGCACCGACACGACTTATGATTTCCGCGGCCAAGTGGCGAGCGTGACGACCTATTCCACGCTGGATGCCGCCGGCAATGGCCTCGTCAATGGCACGCAAGCCACGACACATTACATCCATGACGCCGCCGGCAAGCTGCTGTCCACCGTCGCGCCCAAGGGCGTGGCCACGACCACCATATCGAGCGACTACGTCACCACCTTCGCCAACGACGGCCTGGGGCGGCTGACCCTGAGCCGCGACAGCCTGGGCCGCACCACGATCACTGCCTACGACAATGCCAACCGTCGCGTCATCACCACGATGGCAAACGGGCTGGTCACGACCTCTGCATTCAACCGCGCCGGCGAACTGGTCAGTGTGCTGCAATCCGATAGCGCGAGCGCGACCGGCACGACGGCTTACCAGTACGACGACGCCGGCCGCCTGCGCATGCGCAGCGACCCGACCGGCGTGCGCAGTTGGACCTTGTACGACGAAGCAGGGCGCAAGGTGGCGGACATCGACCACGACGGCAGCCTGGTCGAGACCGTTCATGACGCCGGCGGCCAGGTGGTACGCCGCATCGCGTATGCGACTGCGCTGACAGCAACGGTGCTGGCGTCCCTGGCCGATGCAAGCGGCCAGCCTGCCAGCGTGACCCTGGCGTCCTTGCGTCCGGGGGCATCGGCCAGCGACCGCAGTACCTGGCAACTTTACGACCATACCAATCGCCTGGCACGGAGCATCGATGCAGACGGCTTTGTCACCAGCAATGTGCGCGACGCCGCCGGGCGCATCATCGAAACCATTCGTCACGCCACGGCATTGCCGGCGACGATAATTGCCGCCATAACGACCGATACCGCGCATGACGATCCGGCGCTGGCGCCGCCGGCGCATCCGGACGACCGCCACACCCGCCATTTTTTCGACGCCGACGGCCTTGCCATTGCCACGCTGGATGCTGCCGGCTACCTGGTCGAGAACGACTACGACAGTGCTGGGCGCCTGGTGCACACGGTGCGCCATGCCGTGCAGACCGAAGGTGCACGGCGTAGCACGGGCACGCTGGCACAACTGCGGCCCGGCGAACACGCCAGCGACATCCATGAGTGGCTGTATTACGACAGCCGCGGCAAGCAGGTCGGCAGCGTCGACGGCGAAGGCTACCTGAGCGAATCGATCTACGACTTGCACGGAAACCTGACGCGGCAGGTGCGCTACGCCAACAAGGCCGTGGTCGCGCCGCTGTCGATGATGGCGTCCATGCTGCCGGGGGCGCTGCGCCCGGTAGCCAGCATGTACGACCAGACCAGCACGCAAACCTTCTCCTCCGAAAACCAGTTGCAATCCGCGACCGACTACCAGGGAACCGTCACGCGCTTTAGCTACGATGCCGCCAACAACGTGGTGCGCACCGACAAGGCCTGGGGCACCAGCGAAGTGCGCACGCTGCAAGCCCGCTATGACCGGCAGGGCCGCCTGCTGGGCGAACTCAGCGCAGAGGGCAGCGCGCAACTGGCCAGCGTGTCGATGCCGACCAGCGCCCAGGTCGACGCGATCTGGGCCAGCTACGGCCTGCGCCACACGGTCGACGCCGCCGGCCGCCGCACCAGCACCACCGATGCCAACGGCCTGCGCACGCTGTTCTACTTCAACACCGACGGCCAGTTGACCCACACCATCAATGAGATGGGTGAGCTGGTCGAGCAGCGCACCGATGCGCTCGGGCAAGTCACGCACACGATCCGCTACGGCTACCGGATAGCGGCTGCGACGCTGGCCACACTGACCGGCGGATTGGTAGACGCCAGGCTGCTGGCGGCGATTGACGCCATTCGCGACAGCGAGGCCGACAGTGTGGAGCAAGTGGTGTACACGCGGCGCGGCCACGTCGCCGCGACCATCGACGCCATGGGCGCGGCGCGCAGCAACAGCTATAACGCGTTCGGCGAGTTGGTTAGCCAGCAATTCCCGGCGATCCCGGCATCAGCAGGTGATGGCAGCGAACCGACTTCCGGAAACGAATACGGCAGCGACTACAGCTACGACCAGCGCGGGCTCCTGGTCCAGTCGCGCCAGGGCGGCGGCAGTATCGAGCGCGCCACGACCATCGTGCATGACGCATTCGGCCGCGCGATCCTCACGGTGGATGCCAACGGCAACCACCGCTCTGCAAGCCATGACCGCCTGGGCCGCGAGGTGCGCATCGCCGACAGCGCCGACGCCGTGCGCAGCACCACCTGGGACGCGTTTGGACGCACGCTGACGCAAACCGATGCGCTGGGAAATATCACCCAGACCCGCTACGGCACAGGCTTTGACCGCAGCACGGTCGTGACCACCGCCGAAGGCATCACCGTCATATCCCAGGCCAACCGCCATGGACAAGTGATTTCGGTCAACGACGGCAGCAGCTATCTGGGCAGCCGCAACACCTATGACCGCAACGGCAATCTCGTCAAGAGCACCGATGCTGCCGGAAATGTCCTGGTCAACGACTATGACCACGCCGACCGCCTGCTGCAAACGACCGATGCGCGCGGCGTGCGTACCACGTTCATGTACGACGCCGCCAACCGCGTACTGGTGCGCACGCTCGACCCCGGTGGGCTGAACCTTTCCACGCAATATGCCTGGGATGCCAAAGGCCAGGTGCTGCGCATGACGGACGCCAATGGCGTCGTCACCGCCACCAGCTACGACCTGAAAGGCCGGGTGGTGCAAGTCGCCGTCGATCCGGACGGCCTGAACCTGCGCACCTTCTACACCTTCGACCAGCGCGACCAGACCCTGAGTGTGACCGAAGGCGCCGGCACCGACGCTGCCCGCGTCACGCGCTATGCCTACGACCGTCTTGGCCGACGCATTGCCGAAACGGTCGATCCGGCCGGACTGGCGCTGACCACGTCCACCGAATGGGACCGCAACGACAACCTGGTGTCGCGCACCGACGCCAACGGCTGCGTCACCCGCTACTTCCACGACGCGCAAGACAAGCTGGTCTATACGCTCGACCCGATGGGCGGCGTCACGCATAACGTGCATGACCTCAATGGGCGCCTGATCAAGGTGGTGGCCTACGCCAGGCCGCTGGACGACATGCCGGCCAGCACGACCACGGCCGACATTGGCGCGCGCCTGCTGGCCAACGCCAGCCCCAGCGACCGCGTGACGCACATGGTGCGCGACCGGGATGGGCGCATCGTCCACGAAATCGACAGCCTGAACCAGGCCACTACCAGCGAGTTCGACAACAGCGGCAACGTCATCCGGCGCACCGTGCGCGCCAGGACGGTCACGCTGCCGGCCACGCTGACGGTGTCGAGCGTGAACAATGCCATCTATGGCAGCGCTGCCGACCGCGTCACGCGCACCGTCTACAACGCCATCAACCGCGCCGTGTTCACCATCGATGCCATGGGCGGCGTGACGCAGAACGAACATGATGCTGCCGGCCATGTCGTGCGCAGTGTCGCCTACGCCAATCCGATCTACCTGGGCTATAACCCGGTCATGGAGGAGGTCATTGCCGCGCTGGTGCCGGATGCCGCGCGCGACCAGGTCACGCGTACCGTATTCGACGCCGCCGGCCGTGCCGTGTTCAGCATCGATGGCATGGGCCATGTGAAAGAAACCCGCTACGACGCACTTGGCCTCATCGTCAGCACCGTCGATCACCCGCAGCCCGTCAGCCTGGAGGGCACACCCGGGCTGGCCGCTGTCCGTGCCGCGCTGTCGGCGACTGCAGCGTCATCGGACCCTGCCAGTGGCGTCGCCCCAGCCAGGATCAACACCTATGACTACGACAGCGCCGGCCGCCTGGTGGTCAGCATCGACCCCGCCGGCCATGTCGAAAAAACGACCTGGGACGCGCTGGGCAACAAGACCTCCTTCACCAACAAGCTGGGGGCGCAGTGGACCTATGCGTACGACGCCGCTGCACGCCTGGTCAGCGAGACCAGCCCGGAGGTGGCCGTCACCACCGTCAGCGACAGCCTGGTCGCCACCACAGAACACGTCGCGCTGCAAACGCGGCTGGCCCGGGATGCGCTGGGCAACCTGGTGGCGCGCACCGAAGCATGGGGCCGCGCAGAGCAGCGCACCACGCGTTATGAGTACGACGCACTGGGCCGGCAAGTCCGCGTGATCCATCCGCAGCTCAACATTTACGACGCCGCTGCCGACAACCTTTGGAAAAATGGCCTCGACGGCATCGTCAAGCGCACTGAGACCGGCATCACACCGACCACCACGGTCAGTTATGACCGCTTCGGCAATGCCACCGTCAACCGCGACGCCGCCGGCAATACCAGCTACCGGGTGTACGACCGGCTGGGCCGGATCCAGTACGCGATCGACACCGAGCGCAGCGTCACCGAATACGCCTACAACGTCCAGGGCCAGCAGATCCGGCTCACGCGCCATGTCGAGCAGATCAGCATGGCCGGCCACCCGGATGTCGCGGCACCGTTCACGGCGGCAGAAATCGCAGCGCTGCTCGGTACCAGCGCCGGCGACCGCAGCATCCTGACCGACTACGACCTGGCGGGCCGCGCCACGCGCATCACAGAGCCGCTGGTCGATGCTTACGATTCCAGCGCAGCAGCCGCCAGCCAGTATTTCACTGCCGGCAAGACCACACGCAATACCTATGACGCATTCGGCCGGATCACGCAGCAATCCACGCTGCGCAATCCACGGACCGGCACCTGGGCGCACACATTGAGCTGGTACGACATGCTCGGCAACAAGGTGGCGCAGGTCGATCCGATGGGTTACCTGAGCATCTGGGAGCATGACGCCAGTGGCAACATCACGCGCCATGTCGAGTATGCAAAAGCACTGGAAGCCGGTAGCTGGAATACCGCTGGCCATGCCGCGCCGGTGCTCACCGCCCCGGATACCAGTCCGGACAGCGCGATCGGCTACGACCGCGAGTGGCGCTACGACTACGACCTGAAGGGGCAGAAGATCCGGGATCGCCGGATCAATGCCGAATATGCGGAACATGCCGGCAACACCGACAACACGTTGGCAACGCGCTACGGCGACCTGTCGACCGAATACCAGTACGACGCGCTCGGCAACCTGGCGCAACTGACCGACGCCAGCGGCGCGTCGACCTTCACCTGGTATGACGTGCTGGGCCGCATCCGCGCCGTCGCCAGCCCCGCTGGTGACGGCCAGCTTGGGCTGACCACGCTCGACAATGACGCATTCGGTAATGTCACGCGCCAGACGCGGCATGCCCAGGGCGTATCGTCGGTAACCAGCGCCGGCCCTGCAGCGCCGCCGGGCGACAGCAATGACCAGGTATCCGTCAAGCGCTATGACAGCCACGGCCACCTGTTGCAGGAGGTCAACGCCGAAGGCGGTGCCACCTATCGGTCATACGACGCCATGGGTCGCGTCGCCAAGCAATGGCAGCCGGCCACCGACGCCGACGGTCGCGTCAAAAACGCCGTCAGGGCCTATGGGTATGACCGGACCGGACGGCAACTCAGCACCACCGAGTTCTTCGGGGTATGGGCACAAATGGTCGACAAGGTGTCCTACAACACCTTCGGCGAAATTACCCAAAAAGGCGTCAACGGCTACCAGGAATATTTCGATTACAACGCCGCAGGCCAACTGTGGCGCACCAACAGCGAAGACGGCGTCGATCGTGTGTATTTGCGCGACTTGCAAGGGACCGTCACTGCTGAAATCCGGAGCCAGCAGCGCGACCTCAAGTACGGTTTCAGAACCGCCGCCGAAGTCGCCGTGCTGCGTGACAACGTGATGCGCACCGACACCATCGTCGACCTCAATGAACGGGTTGTTCGCCAAGTGCTGCCCACGTTCAGCGTCGAGCGTAACATCGCCGTTGCCCCGGCGCCGGTTTTTCCGCCGGCTGCGCTGTCGGTGGGCGTCAGTTCGGATGCGGGATACGCCGCTTACGCCGATAGCGCGGAATGGGCTGGGTACAACCACGTCACGCTTTACTGGCCATCGGTAGCGCCTTGGGGCGACGGCAATGTCCATGTCCAGGTCGACTACACCGATCCCATGACGGCTTGGTATGACGAGTACACCGGTATACGTCACATAGCCACCAAGTCGATTGGCCGCGAGTACGCCTCGCAGACCGCCGCTGCCGGTGTGCAGGTGAGCTGGCATGCGTCGGAGACCCAGGGAAGCATAGAGACCGTCACTCGCGTCACGCTCTACAAGCGCGACGCGACCGGACAGTGGGTTCTGTTGCAGCAAGCCATTCCCTCCGCTGCGCAAATGCGATACCTGGCCGTGCCACCGATGACGGCGCTGGGCGGCAAGGTCGTCGTCAAGCTGCGTCCGGCCGGTACTACTGCATGGTCGGTGGCCACGCTGATCGACATGGGCCGGCAAACCCTGGTCGACACCAGCAGGCTCAGCGCCGCCCTGACCTATGACTTCGAGATACTGCACTACCGCCGCGACGACAGCAGCGGCGAATACGAAACGCTGCACTACGCCAGCGCCACCGGCCAATTGGGCGTGAGCGGCAACGGCTGGGTAAGCAGCACGCCGACACCGGCGACCACCGACAGCGTGCGCCATGCACCGGTCATCGAGCAAACGCTCGACCGCTGGGGCAATGTGATCGGCGTATCGCGCCCGGGCGACGCCAACGCCATCACCCGCACCCGCTACGACGGCCTGAACAACGTGCTGCAGCAAACCGCCATGCCGGTCGACGTGTGGGGCGAGGACGGCATCGCTACCCGCAGCACACCGGTCATGCGCCAGTATTACGACCTGCTCGGCCGCCTGCTGGGCGACACCGACGCCAACGGCAACACCGAATCGCGCCGCTACGACGCCGCCGGCAACGTCATCGCCGAAGGCCATGCGGACGGCGGCACCATCCTCCATACCTACGACCTGCTCGGCCGCAAGACCAGCACCACCGATGCCGCCGGCAAGACCACCCGCTACACCTGGGACCGGATGAACCGGCTGAAATCCGAACAGCGTCCGATCGGCGCCGACTATTACGAATACGACCAAGCCGGCAACCGCATTCGCGAATCGGGTGCGCGCGTGGCCCTGACGCATTGGTACGACATGCGCGGCAGGCTGGTGCGTACCCGCAATCCGCTGGGCGGTGAAACCAGCATCAGCTACGACATGTATGGCAACAAGACATACGAGTCCAATGCCAATGGCGACTGGGCAAGCTGGAGCCACGATGCCTTCGGTCGCCTGCAATCGCACACCGACTTCGGCGGCATCGTCTACACCTATGGCTACAACAGCGGCCGCCAATTAACCAGGCAAAGCAGCACCGGCGGCCAGTCGCTGACGCAGGAGTACTACGCCAACGGCGCACTCAAGCGCATCACCGACAAGGCGCTCAACGCCGAAACCTATTACGAGATCGACGCCGCCGGCAACCGCACTCGCGAGCGTTTCACCAAGGCCGGCATCATCCACCAGGACAACCGGATCACGTTCGACAATGCCGGTCGCATCATCACCGTCCAGGACAACCGCTACACGCTGACCTACGGCTACGACGCCAACGGCAACCGCCGCTTCAACCGCGCCAGTTATTACGACGTTGCCGGCGTCCGGCAGCGTATCGAAAACTGGTACCAATACGACAGCATGGACCGCGT
>NZ_JAUSNH010000254.1 GCF_030645335.1 Lacisediminimonas sp.
CGACGGTGGCCGGCTACAGCCTGTCGCAATTGACCAGCCTGGCGCTGGACATCAACAGCGCGATCGACACCGCGACCAGCGCGCTGGACACGGCCGGCGCGGCCGTGGTCGACTGGAGCGAATCGGCCCGCACGATCACGCTGGACGACGCCAGCAGCGTGGTGCTGGATGCGTTGGGCGGCCGCTTCGAAATTCCGGTGGACGGCGCGCTGACATTGGGCGGCGCCATGATGCAAGGCAGCTTCACGGTAGCGCTGGAACAGGACGCCAGTGGAGAGCGCAGCTGGCGCATCACCGCCACTGACGTCGCCATCGCGGTAGAAGCCAATGGTGCAACGGTCACGCTCTACAACGGCGCTGGCAGCCTGTTGATTGCGGCCGATGGCAGCCGCAGCGGATTCATCAGCGGCAGCGGCGCGCTGACCGGCGTGTCCGGATTGAGCCTCTCCGGCACCCTGGTGACCCGCTTTGACGCCGCCGGCGGCCTGGAGCTGGCTGGCGCCATCGAAGTTGATGTGGCTGGCTTTAGCTCCCTTTCCGGCCAGTTTTCCGTCACCAGCCAGGCGGCACCCACGGTGCTGCCGGCAATTGTGGTTCAACGCGCGACCGAAGGCGTGGCTGCGGATGTCAGTACGCAATCAGAAGGCGGCGTCAAGACCAATACCGCATTCCTGTTGCAAGCCGCATCGCAAGATGGCCAGCGCTTCCGGGAAGGCGTCTACCAGTTCAGTGTCGGCGCGGCACAAGCCAGCATCAGTTCGCTGGACCAGGCTGGCGCCTTGCTGGACGACGCCAGCTTCGCTGCCAATCTTGCCGCCGGCATCCAGGGCCTGACCGGCATTGGCGCGGGCAATGTCAGCGTGACTGGCAGCCGCGAAGCCGGCTTCCGCATCGAATTCACCGGCGCGCTTTCCGGCCGGGCGGTCCTGCTGTCGGACGGCACGCCGGCAACAGCCAATGGCTTGCGCATGACGCCGCCGGACGATCCTGCCGACAAGCTCGATTGGGGCGACATTACGCTCGAAGCCCAGGCCACGGCCGCGGTCGATGAAGTGCAATACCTGTTGCTGCAGCCGGACGCCGGCATTTCACTGAGCCGCAACCGTTTCACGCTGACGCTGGGCGACGCCACCACCGGCGCCATCCGCTATGTGGCGGACCCGGGCTTCCAGGCCACCCTGATCCGGGAAGCGCTGGAGAGCCTGCCAGGCGTCGGCGCAGGCAAAGTGCAAGTCAGCTTCGACCAGTCGTCGACCCTGGCGGCGCAAGGCTACCGCATCACGCTCTTGCATGCTGCGGCCAAGGCCGGCAACGTTGCTGCCATGAGCGCTACCGGCTACAAGGCCGACATGGCCGGCGTGCTGAGCTTGTCCAATGAAGTCCGGTTCAACATCCAGACCGTAGCCGACGGCACGCCGGCGAGCGGTGCCGTGCAGCTCGTGAACCTGTACGACGATCACCTGAACGGCGGTTTTGCGCTGCGTTTCGACTATCTCGGCAATACCTACAGCAGCGCCGAAATCGCCTTCAACGCATCGGCGCACGACATGCGCGAGGCGCTGCGCCAGGCCGTCTCCGGCAGCAGCAGTTTTGCCGCCGCTGGCGGCGACGTCGCGGTGCAACTGGTGGGCGCTGGCAATCCGCAATGGCGGGTCACGTTTGGCGGCGCCGCCAGCGGCCGCGCCATCGACGTCATGGTCGGTGAGATCACCACCGTCGAACGCGCGCCCGATGCGGCACTGGGCATGGTGCAGCTTGGTGCAAGCAGCAGCGAAGTGCAGCGCATCCAGCCGGCTGCGGCCAGCGGCAACTTCGCCATTTCATTCGGCGACCAGACCAGCGCGGTGCTGGGGGCCAACGCCAGTGCGGCGCAGGTGCAGGCGGCGCTGGAAGCGCTGGCCGGTATCGGCAGCGGCAATATTGCGGTCAGTGCGGTAGCGGCTGCCGCAGGCGGCGGCTGGGACCTGGCGTTCCGCGGCAGCCTGGCCGGCACGGCAGTGGCCAGCCTGCAAGTTGCACCGGTGCAGACGCTCGACTTGCGCCTGGCCGGCGGCGAATTGGCCGACACGGCGCGCCTGCGCTTTGCCGGCGCAAGCGGCTGGGCGCAGACCATCGAACTGGGCGCGCTGAACGCAGCGCAGGCGCAAGCGGCATTGCTGGCCGCCATCGAAGCCATGCCCGGCGTGGGTGCAGGCAATGTGCGGGTAGAAGCAGTGGCGGGTTCGCCCGGCGCCTACCGCATCGTGCCGCTCTCCGGCGCCGCGCTGCCAACGCTGGTTGCCGGCCTGTCGCGCGCGGTCGAACAGCCGCCTTCGTACCTGCTGATCGGCGCCTCCGAAGTCAATGCAGCGGTTGGCTCGGCCAGCGCCGGCGTCGCCATTGGCGATGCGCAAGTCGGGCTGGTGCTGTCGCGCGGCGCCGACGGCGTCGCCGGCTATGCGCTGGTCGCGTCCGGCACGGCTGCGCTCAATGGCTTCGGCTCGGCAGTCAGCCTGCAGGCCCACGCCAGCATCCAGATCAATACTTTGGGCCGCGCGGTCGACATCCTGGTCCCGACCGGACTGTCCACGCCGGCACAGCAAGTCAGCTTTAACGACGGCGTGCTGGTGCAGGAAGTCGTGATCACCGACGGCGAACTGACAGTCGAAGGCGTTGGCACGCTGGCCGGCAGCCTGGCGATCCGCTCCGAGCAGCGCACGGTCGGCAACACCACCACGACCGACATCCGCATCGGCCTGGAAAACGTCAGCGGCAACCTCGACATCGGCGGCCTGGCCGCCGGCATGAGCGACGGTCGCGGCGCTGTGCTGCTGCAATATGAAGAGACGGACGGCGTGGTCACCACCCGTCGCGCATTCCAGGCCGAGGGCGAGATCGCCTTCAGCGCCGGCAGCGCATTGACGCTGCAGGCCGAGCGCCTGGAAATTGCCTATAACGATTGGGGCAGTGACGTCAGCCAGGGCGTGGTCACGGCCAGCGGCCTGTACAACGTCGAATTGCTGGCCGGCGAAGCACGGGTGCGCGGCCAGATTTCCGCCAACGTGGCCGATATCCTGAGCGCTGAAGGCGAACTGTTCATTGAAAACGCCGGTGCCGCCACGCTCACACTGAGCGATGGCAGCAGCGTGGAAGTCACGCAACTGGTGCTGGGCGGCGCCGATGCCAGCGCGGCCGTTCTTGCCGGCGGCGCCAATCTTGGCGTGGCGATCAGCGACGTCAATTTTGCTGTCGTGATCAGTACCGAAGTGGGCGGCGCGCAGCGGCGCTGGGTCACCAGCACTGCCGATATCGGCGGCATCACGGTGGCCGGCTACCAGTTGCCGGCGCTGGAACTGGCCAGGCTGGAACTGAACCAGGCCTTGCCCGCGATCGGCGAACTGGATGTGGAAATCGGCGTGCCGGTGATCGACTGGAGCCTGGCGCCGCTGTCGATCAATCTGGATGGCATCAACATGGCGGTGTTCGACCTGGCGCTGCCGCGGCTGGCGATACCGGTGATTGGCTCGCTCGACATCGGCGGCGCCTTGCTGTCCGGCGAGTTCAACCTGTCGCTCGACACCAGCGGCCTGGTGCCGGCCTGGGAAATCAATGCCGTCGATGTCAGCTTCGGCTTTAGCGTCGGTGGCGCCAGCTTCAGCATTGACAATGCAGCCGGTCAGTTGCGCCTGGGTTCGGACCTGAGCCGCAGCGGCAGCATCAGCGGCGATATCCGCATTGCAGGACTGGACACGCTGGCGCTGAGCGGCCAGATGACGGCCTCGTTCGACGGCAATGGCCGGTTGAGCCTGGCGGGGGACGATGTCGAGCTCGATATCGCCGGACTGACCACGCTATCGGGTGACTTCAGCATCGAGAAATCGATTGTCGCTGGGCGCGAGCAAATCCTGGTCGCCGCCGCCGACGTATCGGCCTTCATCGGCGTGTCCGGCGTTGCGGGCGCGGCGCTGAGCGATGGCCGGGTGGCGCTGGTGGCGATGAAGAAAGCCGACGGCACGACCGGTTATGCGTTGAAGGGCAGCGGCAATGTGGTCGTCAACACGCCGATCAACCTGTCGATGACCGGCGTCGTATTTGCCGAAGCCAATACGCTGGGTACGCCGATCAGCCAGTCGGTCACGGTCGACGGCCAGCTGCTGGCGCTCGATTTCACGCAAGGCAATGTCGCGCCGCGCTTCAACCTGGGCGAACTCGATGCGATCCTGGATGGCGCGCTGGGCAGCGCCTTTGGCAGTGTCAGCGACACCCTGTCCGAGCTGAAGACGTCCATCAGCCCGGCATTCGACAATGAAGGCACGCAGACCAACGACAACCTGCTGGCGCGAACCTTGCCGGTGCTGGACCGTTCGCTGACGGAATTGCTGGCGATCGACAAGGTGCTCGGCATTGGCGATTACACCAGCCAGTACCTCGATCCGGTCGGAACCAGCAGCCTGCCGGCGCCGAGTTATGGCGCGATCCAGCAACCGACATTGCGCGGCCTGCTGAGCTATCTGCAGGAGCACTGGCTGCCAACCCTGCCAGGCGTGAGTGCCGATGCGCTGACGCTGGCGCTGGGCAGTACCGGACTGGAACTGGTATTCAACAACCGCCTGTCCGCGCAGCACCAGGTCACGGTCAACTTTGGCGCCGCGGCCGAGGAGTTCGGCCTGGCGCTGGACGGCGACTTGCAGGTCGACCTGTCGGCAGCGCTGCAGCTCGGATTCCGGGTCGCCATTGACTGGCAGGATGGCAGCGCCAGCTTCAAGCTCGACCAGCTTGATTTCGAGCTGGCAGCGGCCGTCGACGATATCGATGTGTCGGCCGCCTTCGGTCCGCTGGAAGTCAGCCTGGGCGACCAGGCGCGCGAAGCCGGCAGCCTGGCGCTCAACCTGGCCGGCAGCGTCGCCTACACCAACGGCAGCCTGGGCGTGAGCACGACGACTGACAGCGTGTCGGTGGTGTTGCCGGTGTATGCCGAACTGGCGGGACTGGACCTGTCGGCCGGCAATACGCCGCGCCTGCTGATGAGCGGCAGCCCGATGTCGGGCACCGGACTTTCGATCACCACGCAAAACTTCGACAAGTTGCTCGACTTCAGCGGCATGACGGTTGCCGACATGATCCTGATGTTCCCGGACTTCCTGGACGCGCTCGATACGATCCGGCAGGACGACGCATTGACGTCTGCCATTCCGTTTGCCGAGAGCACGCTCGACCAGGTGTTCCAGTTTGCCGACGGCTTCAAGCAGCAGGTCTACGACAAGATCGATTTTTACAAGCCGCGCGTCGAACTGATGACGGTGAATTCAGCGACCGTCCTGACGATCAATATCACCACGACATCGGGCAGCGGCGTCACCAGCAGCAAGCCGGCGACGGTATTGCGCACGCCTTTCGGCGGTTTTGACGAAGCGCTGCATGAAGGCATGTCGGTGTCGCTGTATTCGCAGGTCGATGGGCAGGAGGTGCTGCGTGGCGTGTACGACATCCGCCAGGTGATCGACGGCAATACGCTTGAACTGGCCGGTTCACCCACGGCCGGCATGACCGGCCTGCGCGCAGTGATCCACAAGCCGCTGGAACAGATCACCACGTTGCAAGAATTCGTCAGCGCCGTGAACCGCTCGGGCGTGCTGCCGGCCGGCATGTCGATCACCTTCGATCCGATCCAGCGCAGCTTTGGCGTACCACTGGCATTCCGCCAGGACTTCACGCCGCTGGAAATGCCGCTGGCGCTCGACTTTGGTGTCGAGGGCCTGACGCTGTCGACCTCGGCGCGCGGCAGCGTGACTGCGTTTGTGGAAGGCAGCCTCGGTTTCTTTGCCGACCTCGACGGCCGCACCTTGCTGGGCAACAGCGGTGCGCTTGTCGCCGGCGCCAACCTGTTCTCCGACCAGAGCTTCATTTTTGATTCGACCATGGTCGGCTATGGCCTGGAAATCGGCGGCCAGCGCTATACCGTCGCCAGCATGCAGGATGCGCATACGCTGGTGCTCGACCGCGCCGCCAGCGCCAGTGCTGCCGGCAGCGCCTACACATTGCGCGAGAACCAGTTCACGGTCGGTGTGGAAAACGTCGCGCTGCAGGCTGGCTTAAGCCTGGACGCAAGCGACCTCGAAGTGGCGGTGCAGATCGGCTTCCTCGGCGCTACCGCCGGCGGCGCCGGCACCGGCTCGGGCGTGCATGTGGGCGCCACCGCGTCCATCAGCCTGGATCGTGACCCCGGTTCGGACGATCCGCTGGATCGCCGTTTCACGCTGTCTGAAATCGGCGGCAGTGCGCTGCGCTTTGACCTGGAAGGCGAAGCCAGCGCGACGCTGCGCGGCCTGCGCGTGAACCCCGGCCTGGGCGCCGACATTCCGCTGGCGCCGAATATTGAATTGTCGATCCACGCCCTCGATCCGTTCAACCCGGGACAAGTGCGGGTGATCAACCAGAACCCGATGTACGGCGTCGACCTTGAAGCGCTGGTGCTGTCGGGGGCGATCCTGCCGAACGACCTGGTGATCGTGATGCCGGACCTGGGCGACGCCTTCGGCTTCAAGAACCTGAGCCTGGAAGATATTGTCGGCGCCGCGCGCACCGGCCTTGAATTCCTGCGCGATTCGATTTCATCACAGCCGTTCTACGCGTTCGAGCTGCCGGTCATCAACCGCTCTCTGGCCGATATCTTCCCGTTTGTCGACGGTTTCCTGGCGCAGATCGACGCCGTCGCCAGCAATCCGGCCAGCGCGATCCAGCAAGTAGAAGGCTTGTTTGAAGACGCGCTCGGCATTAACGACGACAACAGCCTGGCCGCAGCCGAGCAGCAATTCTCGCTGAGCCTGAATGGCGATACGCTGGACTTGCACCTGAATATCGGCAAAGTGCTGACCGAGCGCTTTGGCTTCAGCCTCGACCTGGCGCAGTTGAAGACGCTGGCGGGCACCGGCGCATTCGACGGCATGGACTTCATCGATGAGCTGGTCGACGCGATCAGCCCGGGTGCGGCCGGCAATATCACGCTGTCGGCTCTGGCCAACTTGCAGATCGACGCCGGCGTGCGTTTTTCCGGCCTGTCGCCCGAGATTTTCCTGTACGACTACAATCCGACCCGGATCCAGACGCTGGCGATCCAGGCGTTCGGCGCTGTATCCTTCGCCGCCAATCGCAGCAGCCTGAGCGACAGTGCCTACAACAGCATCCTGGGCGATTTCCGTTCGCACATCATCGCCGCGGGCGCCGGCGTGCAAGGCATCAGCGCACTGGTCAACAGCGCGATCGATCTCGATATCGAATCCGACAATCGCGACCAGCAATTTGGCGCCGACCAACTCAATGGCCGGCGTCAAGCGGCCATCGTCGGATTGGCCGATCGCCTCAGCACGGATCTCGGCGTGCAGGTGCAATTGTTTGCCGGCCAGCAGCTGCGCGTGGCCGATCCCGCCAGCGTCAAGACCTTCAGCGATGTGTCGATCTCGCGCGAAGTATCAGTCAGTCCCGAGCAGTCGCGCGGCACCCGCGCCACGATCGGCGTGCGGGTGGCCGGCGAAAACCTGGAACTCGGCTTCGATGCCGGTGCGGTCAAGCTCGGCGTGGAGAACGGCTGGGCCGCGATCGATCGCGATGGCCGCGCCAGCACCGTGGACTACGCCACCTTCACCGTCAAGGTCGACCAGGCCGGCGGTACGGTGGTCGATGATGGCCGCTACTACTTCGACTCGGAAAGCCTGTCCGACAATATCGGCTACGTGGTCGAAGGCGCGATCGGCATCGACTTGCCCTTGCGGCTGGAAGTGTCGGGCATCGACTTCCCGCTCGGCAGCTTTGCGCTGACCTCGGCAGCGGCGGGCATCGGCGGCGTGATGAATGCGATCAGCAGTGGCGCGTCCATCGGCCAGGTGTTCAACGTGAGTGTGCCCAACGTGCAGGACAAGGTCGATGAATTCCTCAGTGAATTCTCGCTGCTGGGCATGTTGAACGACCCGAGCCGCATCATTGACGGCATCGATTCCGCGCTGGGCACGGTGCAGGATGTGCTGGGCGACAACCTGACGACCAGTATTCCTTTCATCGGCGAAAAGCTGGGCTCGGTAGGCAACTTCGTGCGCGACGTGCGCGTGGGCATCCTCAACGACCTGCGCACCAAGCTGACTGCCGAGGGCGGAGCGGTCGGCATCACGCGCTCCACCTTGTTCAGCCTGCTGGGGCCGGACAATGCCGGCCTCTTGCTCGACATTTCCGGCGACGGCCAGGTCACGATCGACGACGTGCAGGCGGCCTGGTACAACAAGAACGGCGTCAAGATCGCCGACTGGGTGCTGGGTGGCGAATTGCCACCGGCTGCAGACGCGATCCAGTTCAACTTGAAGCTCGGCCAGACCCTGGTCAATACCGGCGTCGACATTCCTCTCGACCTCGACCTGCCGGGCTTTACGCTCGACATCGACGGCGGCTTCTCGCTGGAAATCGACTGGGCCTATGACTTCGGCTTCGGCATCAGCACGTCCGACGGCTTCTACCTGACCACCAACAGCGACGCCACCAAGCCGGAGCTGCGCATCACGGCCGAAGCCTATCTGGACGGCTCGCCGAACGACCCCAATACCGTCACGCCTTTCAGCGCCACCGGCTCGCTGTTGTTCTTCCGTGCCACCGTGACCGACATGGACAACGACACCAGCACGCCGGAATTCGATGCCAGCGGCATCGACGTGCAGCTCGGTATCGACATGATGGGCGACAACCGGGGACGCCTGCGCGCCAATCAGCTGATTTCGGCGCCGCTGTCCAAGAGCTTTGCGGTCGCCTTCACTGCCAATTCGGACATCCATCTGCTGGCCGTGCTCGACATGCCGGACGTCAGCGGCATGCCCAAGCTGAAAGGCGAGCTACTGGTCGACTGGGATTGGCGCCTGGGCCAGAAACTGGGCGCGCCGCAAGTCAGCATCGAAAACCTGCGGGTGGATGTCGGCTCGCTGGTGAAGGATGTGCTGCTGCCAATTACCGAGCAGATAGAAGGCGTGCTGGAGCCGTTGCGTCCGTTCATCGAGATGATGACCGACCCGATCCCCGGCATGGAATTCGTCAGCATGATCGGCATCGAGCCCACGCCACTGGGCTTGCTGAACGGCTTCCTGCGTGCGCAGGGCAAGCCGCAGATCCCGGTGGCCTTCTTCAATGCCGCCCGCTTCATCCTGAACCTGCCGGACCAGGTACGCAGCTGGTCCGACACCGGCGAGATCCTGCTGGGCGACATCACGGGCTTTGGCACCGACAATGTGCAGTCCTTTGCGGTCGATCCGCAAGCCCTGCTGGAAGGCGCGGCGGCGCAGTTTGCGCCTGGCCTGATCGAGAAGATGAATGCGGTCATGGCCGCGTCCACCGGCGGTGGCGCGACGCCCAACCGCAGCGGCTTCAAGTTCCTGGAATACGTCAAGGACATCGGCAACTGGAAGAAAATCCTGACCGGCGGCGACGCCACCCTGTTCACTTACGAGCTGCCGCTGCTGGGCGCAGGTTATTCGCAGAAATTCCTGCTCGGCGCGATCCCGCTGCCGCCCACGCCATTCAGCTTCCGCTTCTATGCAACGGCTGCGGTCAGCGCCTTTGCCGACCTGGCCTTCGGCTACGACACCTATGGCATCCGCAAGGCGATCCAGACCGCCAATCCGCTGGATGCGATGGACGGCTTCTATGTGTCCGACTGGACCCTGCCGACTTTTGCCAACGGCAAGATCGTGCCGGGTACCGGCGGCCAGGAAAAGCCGGAATTCATGTTCGATGCCAGCGTTGGCCTGACTGCAGCGCTGAACCTGGGGCTGGTAGAGGGCGGGGTCAACGCCGCCATCGAATTCTTTGCCGACCTCGACCTGCAAGATATTGCGCGCTCCAAGCTGGTCAAGGATGCGGCCGGTTATGTGCAAAGCGTGGAATGGATTTCGGACGGCAAGATCCGCGGTTCTGAAATCGCCACCATGTACGAGTATGAAGACGGCGGCTTCAAGAACCTCTTCAACCTGGAGATGAGCGCCGATTTCGTGGCCTCGGTATATGTCGAACTGGAGCTGCTGTTCACCTCGGTGACCTTGTTCGACGAAGATATTTTCCGCATCAACCTGTTCAACTACGAATACAACGCACCGCGCGTGCAACCCTACCTGGCGACCCAGGTCGGCGACACGCTGTATGTGAATGCCGGCGATCGGGCCGCACTGCGCGAGTATTTCGATGTCACCGACGGCAACGAGACATTCATCCTGTCCGGCTCGGGCGGCAACGTCAATATTGAATTCGACAACTGGTACC
Organism: Lacisediminimonas sp.; assembly: GCF_030645335.1. Classification (GTDB taxonomy): domain Bacteria; phylum Pseudomonadota; class Gammaproteobacteria; order Burkholderiales; family Burkholderiaceae_D; genus Lacisediminimonas. The sequence continues at coordinate 10,267 of NZ_JAUSNH010000254.1, forward strand.
AGAGCTATAGCGGTGTCACGAAAGTGGTCGCCAACATGGGCGCCGGCAATGACACTTTTGACGCTTCGCGCCTGGCCGGCGCAGAACTCGACGTCAGCGGCGGCGCCGGTGACGACAAGCTGATCGGCGGCAGCGGCGGCGGCGTGCTCAAGGGCGACGCCGGACGCGACCAGTTGTCGGTGGCAGCCACTGTCACGCGCGGCATCCGGATGGAAGGCGGCGCCGATGACGACCGGCTGACCGGCGGCGCCGGCGCGGACGTGCTCAAGGGTGGCGCAGGGGCAGACCGCCTCGACGGCGGCGCCGGCGACGACACCCTGTGGGGCGGGCTGGGCATCGACAACCTGCGCGGCGGCGCCAACAACGACACTTATGTGTTCGAAGACAGTTTCGGCAGCGACAGCCTGACCGACCGCGATGGCGAGACGCATATCGACCTGTCGCCAATGACCACCGCCGCCACGGCGTCGCTGGCCAAACGCGGCGTGGGCATCGTCAACCAGGACGGCGACGAAGTGCGCCTGTCCGGCGGCAAAGTGGTCAGCATCACGCTGGGCCAGGCCAACGACACATTCCTTGCCAGCGATTTCCCGGACTGGACAGTTAGCGTTGGCGATGCCGGCGGTTCTGACGACTACCGCATCACGATGGGGCGCGCCGCTTCCGCGCTCGGCACCGGCACCATCAGCATCAACGATACGACGGGCGGCTTTGACGAGATCATCCTCGAACAGACGCGCTCCGGCGACGCCATCAGCCTGGACCACCAGCGCGTCACCAATGGCCGCGAAGTCGTCACCTATAACGACAGCGGTGTGGAACGGCTGACCCTGAAAGGCAAGGGCGCCAACTACGACGCCTCGCATATCGCTTCGCTCGGCGGCAACATCCGCTTCACGGCTGGCAACCTGGTGGGCGACGTCGCCACCAGTTACCTGGGCAGTACGGCATTCCGCGGTCTGGGCGCCAGCATTTACCAGCAAAGCGCGATGCAGGCCGCCAGCGTGGTGATGGAGTCGGTCAAGACCCTGAATGTCGCGCAGGACATCACGGCCCTGGCCAACGGCCATGTCGACCTGCGCACCTACGGCAACAATGCCAACATCGAGCTCAATGCCAACCTGTATTCGTCTGCCTCGGCAGCGCAGGGCGGCGATGGCGGCGGCTGGATGCGGATCCAGTCGGCCGATGGCGCATTGCTCAATACCGGCAACAAGAAGATCATCGGCGAAAACGCCTATGTGCTGATCGAGACCAAGAACGGTATCGGCACGCTGGCCAAGCCCTTGCAAACGCGCATTGGCGAACTGACCGTAACCACCGCCAGCCACGGCAGCGGCAATGTCACGATCATTGAAGACAATGACCTGGTGCTGCGTGAAGAGCGCAGCCTGGTCAGCCCGGAAAATCCCGGCTACGTGATCGACGGCAACCCGGCCTCGGACCAATGGGAAGCGACCCAGGCCTGGGACGACAGCGCACCGGCGGCGTGGAAGCAGGTCATTGCCGGCACCCGCAGCGGCATTGCAGTGGAAGTGGCGCAGGGCGACCTGAGCATCGACCTGGTCGGTGTCGATTCCCTGCTGAGCCTGGCGAGCGGTACGCTGACCACGCTCAAGGCCGGCGCCGATATCACGCTGACCGCTGACGACATGGATTTCAGCAGCGGCACCAGCCAGCTGGTCGGCAGCGGCGAGCTGAGCATGCAGGCGCACAGCAATGTCTGGCGCTACTACCTCGGGTCGGCTGCGGAAACCAATACCGGCCTGGACCAGGAAGAGAACAGCCCCTTGCAGACCAGCCAGCCGGCGATGTACCTGTCGGGCCGCGACCTGGCTGCGCTGGCTGACGGTTTTACCGGCCTGTTCATTGGCCGCACTGCGCTGGGCAATGCGATGTGGCTGGGCGATATCAAGTACGCCGAGTCGGTCAAGTTCTATCCGAACGTGCAGCGTCCCGCCAATGCGCGGGAATCGTCTTTCCGCGACACCGCCACCATCAAGTCCGACGTGATGACGGTCGCCGGCGATGTCGAGAGCCCGGATGACTTGCTGACCCTGCAAGCGCGCAAGTTGCAGGTGCAGAGCCAGAACGTGCAGGACCCGTATGGCTTGCCCGATTCGGGCGTGATGGCGAAAGACCTGGTGCTGCAGATCGGCGAGCAGGCGATCATCACCGGTAACCTGACCGGCCAGGACAGCCTGACGATCAATGTCACCGGCACCCCAAGCAGCGACGCCTGGTACGTGCCGCCGTATGGCGCCAACAGCCTGCAGTTCGACGGCGGCAGCCTGACCAGCGTGTTGAATGATGGCAGCGTGCTGCGCATCGACACCGCTGCTGGCATTGAAATCCGCGGCATGATCAGCGTCGATGGCGACCATGCCCGGCTCGACCTGGATGCCGGCGGCGCGCTGCTGGTGGTGGAAGGCGCCGACGTGCGCGGACTGGGCCAGTCGGTCACGCTGGACTTGGCTTCTGCGGATGTGGTGGCGGTCAATCCCGGCTCGGCAATCCGTGCCGGCGTGGCCTTCCGTACCGGCGATGAGGGTCTTGAGGCTTACATTACCGGCGACGATGGCGTGGTCAACCTGCGTTCGTCGGGCGAAATGCTGCTGGGCGGTTCGGTCTCGTCCTCCGGCTCGATGGCGCTGGCTTCCGGCGCCCAGAAATACGACAACGCCGATTACGGCGACCCCTTGCATGCCGACTACCAGCCGCGCTATGCGATTTTCAACAAGACGGCGTATTTCGAGCGCATTGCCGCGGTCAGCCCGGACCATTACCTGGTTCCCCATACCGGCGGCTACGGCATGCTGGTCACCGGCACCGTCACCAGCCTGGGCGACGGCGCCGACCTGGTGCTGCGTTCCGACCAGGACGTGATCCTGCGCGGCAACGTCAATGCACTGGGCGCGGATTCAACGCTGACGCTGCAGTCCAATGAATTCCTGTATGTCGAAGGCTTCACCACTGCGACTGCCGGCCTGAACCTGTATGGCGGTGTCGGCGTGGACGGCGCGGCACTGGGCGGATCGGCTGCCCATGCCGATGCGCGCGGCACCAGCGTCTACGTGCATGCCACCAGCACCGTGCGCACCAGCGACGCTGGCAGCAGCGTGACAGTTGGCGGTGGCGAGGACGTCGATATCATGGGCGTGATCGTGGCCGGCGGCGCGATCGGCGAAAACGGCGTGCTGTTCAATGGCGAGGGCGCCTCGGTCACGGTCAGCGCCGGGCAACAAGTGCGGCTGGAATCGGGCTTGCTCGCCAGTGGCGATGTCAGCGTCAATGGCGGCGTGGCCGGCAGCGACGACAATGGCCTGGGCTTGCTGATCAGCACCGTCGGTGGCATCACGGCGGCCGGCCTGGGCGCCGGCGGCAGCGGCAGTACGCTGGCGGTATCCAGCGGCAGCGGGCTGGAAATCATGGGCACCTTGAACAGCGGCGGCCAGTTGTTCCAGACCTTCGGCGAGGATGGCGAATTGAGTAGCCAGACCGTCACCTGGTCCGGTCGCGATTCCGATATCACGGTGCGGGCTGCGCAGCGCGCCTTTATAGGCGGCAATACCTTGTCCGCATTCGGCGTGCCGGTCCAGACTGGCGGCACCTTCAATGCCAGCCGTCGCATCACGATTGATGGCGGCGCAGACGCCAGCGGCATGGGCGTGCTGGTGCACGCGGCTTCCAAACTGTTGGTCAACGGCACCGTCAATGCCGATGGCAGCGTGCGCGCCGCCGGCGACATCGACATCCGCGGCGTCGGCGACGTTGACGTGCAGGGCGTGCTGCTGGCCGGCGGCAGGCTGGAAGAGATCCGCGAGAATGGCTCGGTGGTGGGCAACACCATCCACCTCAACGATGCCGATTCCACCATTTCCATCCGTGCCGATCGCCAGTTGAAGATCGGCCGCGACCTGACGGCCGGCAAGGAGATCAACCTGGTCGGCGGCACTGACACCCGTGTGGCTGCACTCGATGCAAATAATCAACTGATCGACATCGAACAGCGGCATTACGGCAAGGGCCTGGTGCTGCTTGGCTCGGCCCACATCACGACTACCCGCGATGGCAGCGAAATCAACCTGAGCGCGGCCAGCAGCGTGAACCTGGTGGCGAGCGCGAATTTTGCCGCCGGCCTGTATGCGCTCGATGCGCAGGGCGACGGTTCCGTGGTCAACATCACTTCGTCCGGCGCCTCCAACGCCCGCATCTATATCGCCGGCCAGGTGCGTGCCGAGCATGCGATTGAATTGAACAGCGGCGTGTCGCAATCGGGTCGCGATATCGAACTCGACATTACCGGCGTGCTGGAAACGGTCGATGGCTCGATTGGCTTCAACGCCGGCGTCAATGGCCTGATCGCGGGCGATATCTTTGCCCGCGGCGACGGCAGCGACGTCACCATCACCTCCGGCCGTAGCCTGACCATAGAAGGCCGCATTGAGGCCAATGACCAGGTCTATCTGCATGGCGGCGACGGCACAGAAATTGCCGGCCAGGACAGCCTGACCCTGTCCAGCACGGCTTTCGTCGCAACCGACGGCGGCGCCGGCAGCATCACCCTGTCCGGCACCAACGACGTGATCATCGCCGGTGCAGTCGGCGGCGTCTATGAAGCGGGTACGGCGCGCGAAATCCTGATCAATTCCGACCTTGGCACGGTGCTGGTCGACCGGACCACCGGACGGGTCGTGACATCCGGACAGCTCGACATCACTGGTCGTGACCTGATCATCGACGGCCCGGTCACCAGTACGTACGTGGCCAGCGGCGTGGCAGCGGCAACGCCCGAAGTCCGCCTGACGGCGGATCGCGACATGCTATTGCGCGGCAACTTCGACGTCAGCGGCGACCTGTCCATCTCGGCCGGTGACACGGTCGAGATTTTCGATACCGTGTGGGACGTTTCCACCCTCAGCATCAATGCCGGCAATATCGTATTCGGCAGCCCGGTCAGCGGCGCGCCCAGTGCGCAGCTGGGCGCCGTGATCCAGGCCGGCAGCCGGATCGAACTCGACGCCAGCAACCATGTCGGCGTCAATGCCGGCGTGCTGCTGCTGACTGACGAAATGGCGTCGACCATCAACATCGATGCCGCCACGATCATGATCGCCGGCGAAGTGCATGCCGGCGCGCAATGGGCCAATGGATCGGCCAGTGCAATAGCCGACCAGGCCACGGTCAGTGTGAGCGCCAGCAACTTGCTGCAGCTTGGCGCCAAACTCGGCATGCCGGGTGTGACACGCGACAGCGGTGGCAATGTCCGGGCCACCGGCAACATCAACTTGCAGGGCGGCAGCGGCGCCAGCGTCGGCAACAGCGCCGGGCTTGGCCTGCTGATCGACAATAACAGCCTGGTCGCCAGCCGCAATGCAGACGGCACGGCCAGTGGCGCAATCAGCATCGGCGGCCTGAAAGACGTGCATGTCAACGGCTTCGTGCGGGCGGTGGAAGCGGGCGGAACCATTGCCGCCAGCGCCGGCCGGCAACTGAAGGTCGACGGCATCATCAACGCCGATGCGAGCGTGCGCCTGTCGGGTGGCCTCACCGATGCCAGCGGCATCTCGGTGCTCAGCACGGCGCTGGTGTACCAGATGCGCAGCGGCTATTTCGTCGACGGGCAGGACCGGCTGATGGATCAGTTCGGCTACCTGGTCAACAGCAGCGGCAACTATATCGATGAGGCGGGCCTGGAAATCGGCGCCAGCGAGGTGCCGGTGCTGGGCGGCGATCCGATCCGCCGTTCCGGCGCGATTGTCGATACCGGAGAAGGCGGCACCATCAGCGTGCACGGCAATGGCACGCTGCAACTCGACGGTACTTTTGGCCAGCCTTACGTTGACGAGCTGCGCATCAAGTCACGGCCCTCGGCCATCCTGATCGCCGGCAGCACGCTGGGCGACGTCTACCTGTCCGGCGATTTCAGCGCCACCGACCGCATCGATGTTCGTGGTCACAACATCAACGCACTGAATGGCGCATTGCTCAAGACCCGCGGCGACGCCGGCGTGATCGAGATCATCGCCAGCGGCAACATCCTGGCCGATGGTGCCACCGACTGGAACCAGGAAGTGCAGATCGTGGCGCAGGACCTGGTCCATCTGCGCGGCAACATGCTGCACATTTCCGGCACCATCGTGTCGCAGCACCGGCTGCTGCTCAATGCCGCGCTGGACGTGACCCTGTACGGCAAGCTGGAGTCCGGCGACACGGTCGAGGTACGGGCCGGACTGTCGGCTGCGGTGACTGACGCAGCAGCACGCGGTGAAGTATTGCAGGCCAGCCTGGGCCACGGCAGCTTCACGATTCGCGGCACCGGTGCGATCGAGGCCGATGGCACGGTCAGCCTGCTGGCCGGTGACGACGTGGTGCTGGACGCCGACGCCTTCCGCGCCGACGATTCCAAAACCGTACTCACGCCGATCATCAGCACCGAAACCATCTTCGTGCCAGTGCTGCAGGGCTATGTCTCCGAGGTCGACCAGATCATCCCGGTCGATGTCGTCAAGTGGGTCCAGACCGAAGACATCGTGGCCGACGATCCGGTCGCGATCAAGACCGGCTACACCTACAACACGATGGACGTGCGGCTGACCCAGGACGGTTACTGGAACGGCACGACCAAGCGCGAATTCTTCATCGAAGGCGTGGATTACCGCAATTCGGCCAACTCGGCCGGCACCGGGAAGGTCATCGTATGGCCCCCCGGCAGTGCTCCGGGCACGGACGCCAAGGGCAGGCCAGAGGACTTCAGCGTGCTCAACGACGTGCAGCGCGGCGCCGTGCTGAGCCAGTTGGGCTACAAGAAGCTGTACACCTTCTCTGCCAGCGACATGAAGGTGCATCGCGTGATCAACGGCAACCCGACGGTGGGCAACTGGACGCCAGACTGGAGCCAGGCCGGCACGCCGACCCATATCGTCAACATGCCGGTGTCCGGCTGGGAAGACAAATGGATCAGCATGCCGGTCGGCGCGGCAGAGGACGTGCTGCGCGTGGTCAGCCAGGGCAATCCGACGGCATTCAACGAGCATGTCGGCAATTACCGCGACAGCGCGGTGGCGCGCTATGTGCAGGACAAGTCGGCCTACCAGTCGTACTACTGGAATGGTGCCATGACCTGGGACGTGGACAATTCGCCCGCCCGCTGGGACGTGAACTACCTTGGCAGCGGCACCCGCTACTTCGACATCATCGACGGCCGCACCGGCGCCAACGCAGCGCGCACTGCCTATGTGCCGGACTGGGCGACCAATGGCAATGACGCCGCTGGTTACGACATCCACGGCCGTTACACCTATGCACCGTCCGGTTATTACAACGAGACCGCCGCGCTGAACTGGAACGGCAACTATGGCGCGCGCTATATCGCCAACGTCGGCTACAACTTTTACTACGACTGGATTTCGCAAGGTTACTGGAGCCCGTATGCACAGACCGGCGCTCAGATGTATTTGTACGAAGAGACCGACTGGGCGTATCGCTGGGGCCCGTTTGAGGCTGGCTATTACCCGTATGTCGGCGACGCGCTGAACGACGACGTCGAGGCGGCCTGGTGGACCGGCCCGATGCAGGTCACCTTCTACGAGCATGCCAACTATAACGGCTACTCCGAGACCTACGGCACCGGAAGTTGGGGCGGGGCGGGGTATCAGTGGTGGGACGGTTTCGTCTACTGGCACGCCAGTTCAATGATCGTCAGCGAATGGCAGGACACCAGTTACTGGGCCTGGAAAATCGACAACGAATATTTCTATGACTACGATTTCAACTGGGCCAGCAACTCGCACGCGATTTACGACAAGCGCAACACGCTCGATTACGAGTGGGTCAGCAACACCACCGACAAGATCGAAATGGTGCCAAGCTTCCGCACCGAGATCAACCTGACCAAGGTCATCGAAACGTCTTACGTCACCTTGTACAACGAGGTGCCGGTGTATGTCGATGTACCGACCACCCGCTCGATCCGGATCTACGACGACAGCGAACTGGCCTATGGCCAATTTTCCGGTGACGCGATCAATGCGGCCAGCCTGTCGGTCGACGCCGGGCGGGATATCCTGATCGCCGGCATCATCAATGCCAATGGCATTGGCGACGAATCCGGCATCGTGCTCAATGCCGCGCGTGACCTTGGCATCAGCGGCAAGATGCCCACTGGCGTGGTCAATGCCATCGCCGCAGCATCCGAATTGCGATCGGCCGGTTCGATCCTGGCCACTGCCGGTGGCAGCGTAAGCATCAGCGGCAAGTCGATCCTGACGGCCGGCATCGATGTAGCGGCAGGCAGCCTGGACGCTGTCAGCGGCGCCGACATCAGCCTGGTAGCGGGCGCCGGCATGAGCCTCGACGGCCAGTTGGCCGCGGCGGACGCCGTCAACCTGGCGGCGCTGGGCAGCATTGCGCTCAATTCCGTGGTGGCGGCAGGTGGCACGCTGGCGGTCACGGCCGGCGCCGGCGGCGTCGCATCCATTACCGGCAATGTGCAAACCGACCTGTCGGCACGGGACATCACGCTCACCGCCGGTACCGCGGGCGGCAACGTCAGCCTGAACGGCAGCCGCGCGGCGGCAAGCCACGGCATGACGGTGCAGGCGGCGCTGGGCGCAATTTACAGCAGCAATAATTCGCTGTCGGCCGCAGCCATGACTTTGCTGGCCAGCGGCAGCATCACCGGCGACGCGGCCAATAGCCGCGCGCTGGAACTGGAAGCGGGCACGCTGACGGCGCGCAGTACCGGCACCGGTGCTGCCGGCGGATTGATCCGTCTGTCCGCCTGGGGCGATCTTGATGCCACAGTAGTCAGCGCGGCCAGCGGCAGCGTCACGATTGCCGCCCAGGGGGCGCTGACGGCGCGCTCGGTCAGCGCCGGCAGTGCGGCTGCGCGCAGTGCGGTCAGCCTTGCCAGCGGCGCAGCCGATGGCCTGGTGATTGATGACATCACCGGCAGTGCACTGACGCTGACAGCTGGCGCCACCGTTTCCCAGCTTGCCGGCTCGCTGGTGTCGGGAAGCGCTTTGTCCCTGACCACCGGCACTGGCGCTAGCCTGACAAACCTGGCCGTCGGCAGCCTGAATGCAACGGTGCAGCGGCGCGGCGACCTCGACCTTTCCACCACGCTCGGCGGCATCCTGAATGTCACCGGCTTGCGCACCTATGACGGCAGCATCACGCTCAACACGCCGGCGGGCATCGTGCTGGCCGATGTCGAGGCGGGGCGCAGTGGCAGCCGCACGGTTGCGCCGACCGGCAGCGACGGGCTGGACTTGTCGGCGCAGGTCACCGATATCAGCATCACGTCCGGCGGCAGCATCAGCGGCGCGGGCAGCGACACCCATATTGTCACCCGCGCACCGGTGCTCACCGCCACTGATGGCACCCGCTATGTCGCCGGCGGCGCGCTGTCGCTGCACGCGCAGGGCGGTATCACGCTGGATGTGTCGGTGGCGGAACTGCGCGATGTCGACAGCAGCAGCGGCGACATCGCCATCACCGACCGCATCACGCCAAGCGGCGTGTCGGCATGGCAAGCGACCGAGCGCACGCGTTTGCGTGTGACCGATGTGGCTGCGATCAACGGCGATCTCTCCATTGTTTCGGATGCCGCCCTCGACGTGTTCAAGGCCAGTGCAGCCGGCAGTGACAACACACTGACCCTGCGTTCGGAGAACAGCGACGTCGAAATCCGCTCGCTGGCCGATGGCGGCAGCGTCACTACCGGCGCCCACCTGGTGCTGGACGCCCACGGCAGCCTGGCTATCCACGCATCGCAATGGCTGGACGCACCCAAGAGCATTGAATTCCATACCGGAAGCGCCTTCACGCTGCCCACCACGCAACTGGTTGGCACGAGCGCGCAGGCACGCAGCTATACCGCGTCGCAGTTGACGGTAACGTCGGATGACACCATCGAAGTGACATCGGCGCTGAAGATCAACGGCGCCAATGCCGCCCAGGACCGCCTGTCGCTACAGTCGCATCGCGACATCCTGATTGATGCGCCGATCAGCCGCGCATCGGGCGCGGCGATTGCCGATGTCGACCTGTTTGCGGACGGCAGCAATGTGCGCGTCTATGCCGCACGCGACGCCGTGACCGGCCTGCGTGTGATCACCGGGGCCAGCGGCCGTGAATACCAGGAAGGCACGCTGCCGGCAGATGTCACCAGTACGAACTACACCGCGCAGGGCAATTATTACCGCGACAATGTCGGCGGCAAGTACGTGCAGAACGTGATCCGCTTCGAGGTCGGCGCCAATAATGTCGTGACGGCAATCAATGAAAAACTGCTGTCGGATAATGCCGACGGCAGTGGCACGCTGTACGCGATTGGCGGCGTGGAGTCGGGCGGCTACAGCGTCGGCACGGCGCTCACCAGCGCTGCCCGCGCACAAGTGCAGGTAGTCGGCAAGGCGCTGATCGATGTCTCGGCGCAGGCACGGGCTGAAACATCGCTGGCAGTCAAGCTGGTCAACGACACCTCGGCGCTGATCCGGCTGAACCAGGCTGCGGTGGCTTACAACCGCATCAACATCGACGCCGCCGGCACCGCCGGCAATGTCGATATCGTCGCCAGCCAGGCGCTGGATATGGATAGGATCAGTATCGATGCGACCGGAACTGCCAGCCTGCGTACTACATCCGGCGCGATTTCCAACCAGACGCAAGTGCTGCAGGCCAAAAACCTTGTGGTCAATACAGCGTCGACCATCGACCTGCGCACTGACGTACAGACGGCAAGCCTGAACTCGACGTTACTGGGCGCAGCCAACGGCAGCGGCATGGCGCTGGACAACAGCGGCGACCTGCGGCTGACGGCTTCGCTGGCCAGCGGCAGTATCGAGGTGACGACCGGCGGCACGCTGACCGTCGACGACGCGCGCTTTACCAGCGACGTCAACGGCAACCAGATGTTGTTTGTCGCCGGCGCCGGCGGCATCCTGGTCGACCGTATCGACGCCCGCACGCAAGGCGACATCACCTTGCGCACCGCAGGCTTCGTGACGGAAGTGACGGCCGACGACAGTTCGGACCTGCTGGTCGATCTGGACATCATTGGCCGCGATTTCACCGCCAACGCCCGCAATCCGGCCGGCAACCTGGCCAGTACCAACCTGGAGTTCAATGTCTCCGGCGACGCCATCATCGGCGCCCAGCAATCATTGATCATTACCAGCCATGTCGGCGACCTGGAAGTGTCGGGCTACTACCTGCAGGGCGTGTCGATATCCGGAGTCACCGGCACCGTCACCCTGAACGGCGTCACTGCCGGACAAGGGATTTCGATTGCCAACAGCGGTAACGTCGTGATCAGCGGCGACAGCAGCGCTGGCGGCGCTATCGCCATCAGCGGCAGCGCAATCACGCTGCAAGGCGGTTCCAGCCTGGCCGCCAGCAAGAGCGCGGCGGTCACCCTCACCGCCGGCGCGGGCGGCATCAACATGGCGGCCGACAGCACGGTCACGACCAACGGCGCGATCACGCTCTCCTCCAGCGCCGGCGGCAATATCGTGCTGGGCGCGCTCAACGGCGGCGCTGGCAATGTGGTGGTCAATGCATCCGGCGCACTGACCGGCAGCGCCGGCGCCAACCTGGACATTGCCACCAGCACCGGCGCGGTGACGCTGGCCGGATCCCGCATCGGCAGCGCAGCCGACGCCATCGTGGTGTCGGCGCCAGTGATCACCGGCCTGACGGCCGGCAGCGGCGACATCCACGTCGACCTGCAACGCAATGCCGAGCAGACCGTGACCATCGGCCGGGTCGATGCCAGCAGCACTGGCGATGTTGACCTGGCACTGAATGCCGGCACGCTCAGCACCACATCGCTGAT
>NZ_JAUSNH010000255.1 GCF_030645335.1 Lacisediminimonas sp.
AACAGTTGCACGTCGCCGGTGTCGGGGTCGACTTCCAGCTCGCACACCACTGAGCCGGTCGGATGGGCCGGCATGCGGCCGGTGAATTCGGCGCTGGCCGACAGCGTGGCTTTTGCATCCCCCGTAAGCGCTGCCATCTGCGCGGCCAATGCAAATAATCCGATGCGCCGGTCGCCGGCCGCATTGCTCCATGCGCCGTCGGCGTAATGCAAGCTGGCTGCATCGACCTCCAGCGCCTGCGCTGCCAGCGCCCTACCCTGCTCGATGATGCGGTCACAAGCCTCGACCAGCAAGGCGCCGCCAATGCGCATGCTGCGGTCCGAGTGCGAGCCGCCACCCAGCGGAATCATTGCGGTGTCGCCCGTGTGCAGGCGCATTGCAGTCACCGGTACGCCAAGTCGCGCTGCAAGCACCTGGGCGAAAGTCGTCGCATGCCCCTGCCCCTGGCTCTGCGTGCCCGACAGGATGTCGATCGTGCCCTCGGGCAGCACATTCAACAAGATGCGTTCGCGCGGCGCCCCGACCGGCGCCTCGATGTAATTGGCGACGCCAATGCCGCGCAACTTGCCCTGGCTGCGCGACTGTTCGCGCCGCTGTGCAAAACCGGTCCAGTCGGCCAGCGCCAGCGCGCGTTCCATATTGCCCGTGAAATCGCCACTGTCATACGTCAGGCCCATTGCGCTGCGGTAGGGAAACTGGTCGCGACGCACAAGATTGCGACGCCGGATCTCGACCCGGTCCAGGCCCAGCTCGTGCGCGGCAATGTCCAGCACCCGCTCCATCACATGATTGGCTTCGGGCCGGCCAGCGCCGCGGTAGGGCGCGGTCGGCACGGTATTGGTCAGCACCGCATTGACCTGCACCGCGGCGACCGGCACGTGGTACACGGTGCTCATGATGCGCGTGCCATTGGACATCGGCACATACGACACGGTATGCGCGCCGACATTGCCGGTCCAGGCGTTGCTGATCGCCAGTATCCGGCCGTCGCTGGCAAAGGCGACGGCGGCATCGATAACCTGGTCGCGGCCCTGGTAATCGCTGAGGAAGGATTCGCTGCGCTCGCCAGTCCATTTCACCGGCCGGCCAAGCTGGCGCGCAGCCCACACGACGGCGAGCTGCTCCACATACAGCATGGTGCGCGAGCCAAAGCCGCCGCCGACATCCGGACAGATCACGCGCACCTTGTCAGGCGCTGCGCCAAGCGCACCGAGCAGGCACATCTTCAGCCGGTGCGAACCCTGGCTGCCGGAAACCAGCGTATGCAAGCCGGTGGCAGCGTCAAAGTCGCCGATGGCGGCACGCGGCTCCATCTGGCAATTGACTACGCGGCTATTGCGAAAGCGTCGTCGCACGACGTGGTGCGCCTGGTCAATGATCCGCTGCGCCGCTGCCTGGTCTCCGACCCGGGCCTGGAAGCAGAGGTTGCCGGGTGCGCCATCCCATAGTTGCGGCGCTCCCGGCGCCATGGCATCGCAGGCGTCGACGACGGCGTCCAGCAATTGGTATTCGATGGCGATCAGCTCGGCCGCATCGCGCGCCTGCGCCACCGTTTCGGCGATCACCATGGCCACGGCTTCGCCGACGTGACGTACGCGCTCCACTGCCAGCGGCAAATGCGGCTGGTTGAAAATGCTGCCGGTCAGCGAAACCGGAAAGGCGGGCCGGGTGAACTCCACCGCATCCACCGGCATCGGTACATGCGGTATGCCATGCAAACCGGCGGCGATATAGTCCGGCCCGGTCAGCACCGCCAGCACACCCGGCGCAGCGCGCGCGGCGGCGGTGTCAATGCCGACGATGCTGGCGTGTGCGTGTGGCGAGCGCAGGAACACCGCGTAAGCCTGTCCTGGCAGGTTGATGTCGTCGGTATAGCGGCCCTGGCCCATGACCAGGCGGCGGTCTTCCAGCCGGGGCAGCGCCTGGCCGATCATGCTCGCGCTCCGTTGGCAGTGGCGGCCAGTTCTGGATAGATCGCCAGCGCTGCATGGCGTACGGCGGCGATGATATTGACATAGCCGGTGCAACGGCAGATGTTGCCTTCCAGCGCAGTCTGGATGCTGGCATCGTCAAGCGCTGCCGGCCGTTCGCGCAGGAAATACGCCACTGCCATGATCATGCCCGGCGTACAAAATCCGCATTGCAGGCCGTGGCATTGGATGAATGCCTGCTGCACCGGATGCAGGACATCGCCGCAGGCCAGTCCTTCCACCGTGGTCACCGCGCCGCCGCTGGCCTGTACCGCCAGCACGGTGCAGGACTTGACCGCCGCGCCATCGAGCAGCACGGTGCAGGCGCCGCACTGGCTGGTGTCGCAGCCGACATGGGTGCCGGTCAGGCCGAGTTCGCGCCGCAACAAGTCGACCAGCAACAGCCGCGGTTCGACAGTGCGGGAAACCGCCTGGCCATTTACCTGTAGTTCGATTTCCGTCATGACGCGGTACCTGGTTGTGCGCGTTGCGCCGCCAAAGGCTGCGCCAGTGCGGCCACGGCGCGGCGCGTCATCGTTTCCACCAGGCTGGCGCGCCAGGCGGCCGGCGCCTGCGGTTCATCCAGCATGCCATCGGGATCGACATGCAAACCGTGCAAGGCGTCAATGCTGCAATGGTGCTGGAGAGCTTGCTCTGCTTGCCGCCAGCGGAATACACCCGGTCCGGCGCCGGTGACGGCCACCCGCACCACACTACCCCACTGCGCGATGAACACGCCCGCAAGCGCATACCCGGAGGCAGCATGCCGGTACTTGGCATAAGCGGCGCGCTGCGGCACCGGAAACGACAGCGCGGTCACGATTTCTCCGGGCTGCAACAGGGTTTCAAAGATGCCGCAGAAAAACTCATCGGCGTCGATCCGGCGCCGGTCGGTGATGACGGTAGCGCCCAGGCCGAGTACCGCTGCCGGGTAGTCAGCGGCAGGATCGTTGTTGGCCACCGAGCCGCCGATGGTGCCGCGATTGCGCACCTGCGGGTCGGCGATCAATCCTGCCAGTTGGCACAGCGCAGGAATCGCCGCGCCGACCAGTGCCGAACTGGCGACCTCGGCATGCCGTGTGGCCGCACCGATCAGCAGGTGATCCCCTGCCATGCGCACACCCTGCAATTCCGGCAAGCGGGTCAGGTCCACCAGGTGCGAGGGCGCGGCCATCCGCAGTTTCATGGCTGGCAGCAGTGTCATGCCGCCCGACAAGGCCCGTGCGTCCGGATTCTGGCGCAGGACCTCCGTGGCCTGGACCAAGGTATCGGGCCTGATGTACTCGAACGCGATCACGCTGGCTCTTTCAAGTCGGGTTTCACATGGACCTTGCGTCTGCTTCGCCAACGCTCATGCCGGCGCCCTGGCAGCCAGGTAGTGCGCAGCTGCTGCTGCAAAAGCCAGCGGCGTCTCGTTCATCGGATAGTGGCCGGCATTGGCAATCGTCTCCAGCGTCGCATTCGGGTACCAGGCCAACCAGGTGCTGGCCATCAGGCCGGCCGTCAGTGACGGGTCATGCTCGCCCACCATCACCCGCACCGGCGTGGTGTTGCCGGCAATCTCTTCGGCGAAGCCGCGCGTGCCCCATTCGGCCAGGTAGGCGGCGAATGCCTGCTGTGTTGAATTTTCCCAGGAGTGGCGCGCCATTTGCCGGACCCAGCGCGCAGGCAGGCGGCTCCCGGTAGAAAAGTTGATGATGAATTCGCGCTTGCCGATATCGTCGATGGCACTGGTGAACAAGGGTAGGCGTTGCGCGTCCATGCGCGCGCCGCAGGCGGGCACCGCCGTCACGGCCAGCATCCGCTCCACCCGTTCGGGCGCGGCCAGTAACACGCGCTGCATCGCCATGCCGCCCATCGAGTGGCCCACCAGCGAAAACCGCTGCCATCCGAGCGCGTCTGCCAGGCGCAGTACGTCGCTGGCGACTTCTTCAAAGGTGAACGCGCCTTGCAGATGGCGTGAACGGCCATAGCCCCGATAGTCAAAAAACACCCAGCTTTCCGCTTCGGTATCGATGCATTCGACCATCGGGGTCCACGCATCCGCGCAGCCGAACCAGCCAGACAAGACAATGATCCGCGCCGGCCCGTTGCCGACCTGGAGATAGCCATTCACCGGTATCGCAGCCCGATCCGCGCTCAAATCGCCACCTCGTCGACGTTGTAGCTGAACAGCCAGTCGTAGCGCTCGCGCACTTTCGGCTCGGCCCATTCACGATCGACATAGTCTGCCGCGCCCTCTGCCGACGCCAGCGCCGGGTTATGGAAGCGGCGTCCGTTCTCGGTCGAACGCAAGACGATGCGGGTAGTACGCTCGATCCGGGCGGCTTCATACTTGCCCAGCGCCAGGGACAGGTCATCCTGGTATTTTTCAACGCAGCGCGCCAGGATGTAGCCGTCTTCCAGCGCCATCGCCGCGCCCTGTGCCAGGAATGGCAAGGTCGGATGGCAGGCGTCGCCCAGCATCGTCACGCGGCCTTCGCTCCATTGCTGTAGCGGCTCGCGCCCCATCAGCGCCCATTTGAATGGCGTATCGATATGGTCGATCAAGGTATGCACGTCCTCGTGCCAGCCCTTGAAGTGCCCGTGGCATTCTTCATGCGTGCCCTGCTGGGTCCATGACTCGACTTGCCAATCGTCGCGTTCGATGATGCCGACGAAATTCATCAGCTCGCCGCCGCGCAGCGGGTAATGGATCACATGCGCGCCAGGGCCGACCCAGTTGGTGCCGACTGCGCGCCGCAAGTGCACCGGCAGGCGCGCCATCGGCATCACGCCGCGCCACGCCAGGCAACCGGAAAAAACGGGTTTGTCCGGGCCCACCAGTTGCGAGCGAAGCTGCGAATGCACGCCGTCGGCGCCAATCAGCACGTCGCCATCGAAAGTGCGGCCGTCGGCCAGCTGCAGCTGTACGCCATCTGCTGACTGCCGGAAGCCGCTGCAACTGGCGCCGAGCAGGATGGCGTCGGCCTTGATGGCGCGTACCGCGTCAGCCAGCACGCGGTGCAAATCGGGCCGGTACAACAGGAAATACGAGTAACCGTATTGCGCTACAGAATGGGCGCCAAGGTCGAACAGCTTCCAGGTCTGGCCGCTGTTCCAGAGCCGGATTTCCTTGCCATCGGCTTCGCAAGCCACCGCGCGCAGGGCCTCGCCCACGCCAAGCCGGTACAGCACGCGCAAGGCGTTGGCGCTCAGTTGCAGGCCGGCGCCGACATCCCGCAATTCCGGCGCCTGTTCGAAAACCTGGACGTCGACGCCGCGCCTGAGCAGGGCCAGCGCAGCCGTCAGGCCGCCAATGCCGCCGCCGGCGATCAATACTTTGGTTGGTTTTTTCATGTGTTTCCCGGATCTGGTGGCGCGGCCCGCAGGCAGTGCGAGCGCGTCACATTTAACCGCATTCGGATCAAGAATATAATCGACTTTATTTTGTAAATTAAGAAGCCAAACGGATGAATATTTCGCAACGCCAGTTGCAGGCTTTCCTCGACATTGCGCGCCTGGGCAGTTTTACCCGCGCTGCAGAGCGGCTGCACATTACCCAGTCCGGCCTGAGCGCAATGACGCGCGACCTGGAAAAGCAACTGGACTGCCGTCTGTTCGACCGCACCACCCGCTCGGTGGCGCTGACGCCGGCCGGCGCGCAACTGGTGCCGGTCGCCGCCCGCGTGCTGGCGGAACTGGAAGCGGTGTCCGACTCGATCAATCGCATCTCGACCCGCGCCCGCCAGATCCTGACGGTCGGCGCCACGCCATTCATTGCTTCGGACGTGCTGCCGCTGGCCAGCGCCAGTTTCCAGCTGCAGCAGCCGCAAATCAGCTTGCGCATCCGCGACCTGGGACGCCAGCAGATACAGGACGATGTCGCCAACGGCACGCTGGACGTCGGTTTCGGCGCATTCTTCAAGCCGGCGTCGGGACTGGAACGTATCGCCTTGGCGGACTTCCCGCTGGCCCTGGTCTGTCCCGTCGATCGCGACGGCGAGCCACGGCGTCGCGCCCGGCGCATCAAATGGTCGGACTTGCGCGACATGCCGCTGATCGGCCTGTCGCCGGACAATCCGGTGCAGCAATTTATCGAAGAGCACTTGCGCCGCGCCGGACGCGCCAATGAAGAGCGGCCTGCCTACGAAAACATCCAGACCGTTCTGGCGATGGTGGAGGCCGGGTCCGGCGTCGCCGTGCTGCCCGCCTTCGTCGCGCCGGCCTGCACCCGCTATGCGGTGCAATTGTTCATCCTGAGCGAACCTGAAGTGCCGCTCTGCTTCTACCAGATCACGAAGAAAGGTCGCGTCACGCCGGACGGCACGGCTGCGCTGGCCACGGCGCTGACCGCGGCACTCAGGCAAAAGCCCGCGCCGCGCTGAGCCGCTGGCCACTGCGCCGCCATGCACGCAGCGCTCTTCTACTGGATGACCTGCCGGTGGCGCGGCCCGCGGCCCACCGGCTGCAAGCTCACTCACGCAAGTCGGGCTGTTCCGCCAGGACCTTGTCCATCAGCGGCTGCAGGCCAAACCATCCGGCGCGTGGCGACCCGACCTGCCGGCAAGCAAGCGTGGCGGTGGCGTCGTCGATTTCGACCGGCTGACCAGCGCTCCAGGCCAACAGGGTCTGCTCGAACGCGCGCTCCATGCGCATGAACCAGAACACCGCCGCTTCCACCGACTGTCCTACCGTGAAGTGACCGTGGTTGCGGCAGATCAGCGCCTTGTGCGGACCCAGCGCCTGGGCGATCAGTTCGCCTTCGGATAATTCGCCGGCAACGCCGCCATACGCTTGCAGCACCGCATGGTCCTTGTAAAAGGCGCAAGACTCTTGCGTGTACGCCGGCAGCATCTTGCCCAGCGACGAAAAGGTGGTGCCAAAACGGGAATGGGAGTGCGCCGCCGCAACCACATCCGGCCGTGCTGCATGGATGCGCGAATGGATCGCGAATGCCGCCGCATTCACCGAATGCCGGCCTTCGACAATCCTGCCGTCATGGTCCACCAGCACCAGGTCCGATACCCGGATCCGGCTGAA
>NZ_JAUSNH010000256.1 GCF_030645335.1 Lacisediminimonas sp.
CAAGCCGACCGGCTTGTCGTGCAGCCCCAATTGCGACCAGGTGGTGGCCTCGAATAATTCTTCCAGCGTGCCGATGCCGCCTGGCAGGGCGATGAATCCGTCGGACAGCGTTGCCATCATCGCCTTGCGTTCATGCATGTCCCGCACCACATGCAGTTTCGTCAGGCCGGCATGACCCACTTCACGCTGCATCAGCGCATCCGGAATCACACCGGTGACGCTGCCGCCCAGGCGCAGCACTTCATCGGCAATGATGCCCATCAGGCCGACGTGTCCGCCGCCATAAACCAGCGATATGCCCTGTTGCACCAGTTCGCGCGCCATTGCGCGGGCCCCCGCCTGGTAGTACCCGGCATTGCCGGGGGAGGAGCCGCAATACACACAGATCGATTTCATGTACGGTCCAGAATGTTTGTCTTTTCTGTTCACGGCCGGCCTTGCCGTTCCCGGCGCGTCCTCAGGCGACCGTTTTCAGGTATTCATCCGCCAGGTTCCTGTACGCATCGGCGCTATGCCCTTGCAGGTAAGGACCGACCAGCGACAGCACCTGGTAGCAGCCGCGCGCCAGCGCATCGGACATCATCTGCGTTTCGGTATAGCGACGCGGATTGCGTACATACTCGTAGGACAGCCAGTAGGTTGCCACCACCACCATGTTGGTGGCCAGAGCCGAGATCACCCGGGGATCGGCTTCCAGCTCGCCCTGCTCGCGCAGTCCGTCGCAAAGAGCGCGCGCGATCTCGATTTCATGCGCCAGGATCTTGTTGAAGTTCAGTTCAAGGATGCGGTTGCGTGACAGCAGGTCCGACAGGTCGCGGTAAAAAAAGCGGTAGCGCCAGGCCAGCTCGAACATGTGGTGCAGGTACAGCCAGACGTCTTCCAGGTTGGGGCGGCGTGTCGAGGGCACGGTCAGCATCAGGTTGATTTCCGCGTCGAAGCTGGAAAACAAGGAGTTGACGATGTCGTCCTTGTTGCGGAAATGGTAGTAGAGGTTGCCGGGTGAAATCTTCATTTCATCGGCGATCTGGCTGGTGGTGATGTTCGGTTCGCCGAACTCATTGAACAGGCGTAACGAGATCTCGAGTATGCGGTCCCTGGTGCGGCGCGGGGCTTTGGTTGCCATCGTTCTGCGGTTCCTGCAGGTTCAGTTGAACCTGAGCATAACACCGGCCGCACTCAATGGTAAGCCGCGACTTGCGTGCAGCATCGGGCGCGGGCAGGTTGCCCTTGGCTGCCCTGGTCCTCGATCAATACGGTATCGATTGCATGTATCACGCCATTGTCCGCCGCGATGTCGCTTTGCGTCACATTCCCCGGCCCGACCGTGACTTTGCCATTGTCCGACTTCAGCAAAAGCATGCTGCCAGCCAGTGTCGTTGCGGGGCCGGGCTTGATTTCGGTAATCAGGGATTTCCCGGGCAGCACGTGGCGCTTGAGCAATTGCGCCATCTGCGGCTTGTCCTTTTGCAGCGCCTTCCAGCGTTTTTCGCCAAACCGGGCAATCGCTTCGTCAGTCGGCGCAAAGACGGTATAAGGGCCGCCGCTTTTGAGCGTCTTGTCGACGCCGCTTTCTTCGGCTGCGGCAATGAATCGCTTGAAGGTGCCGGCGATTTCAGCGGTTTTCATCAGGTCTTCTGCCAAGGCAATGCTCGCAGGCGTGCTCAGGGCGAGCGCGAGCAACATGCGTCGCAGGCAGGGCGCAAGGGCTTGCAACATCGGGTCGCTCCGGTTGGCGGTGCATCGATTCGGGACTGTCCGATGCGCTGATGTGCGGACCGGACAATGGGTAGTTTCGGCGATGCCGGAAAAGTTCAAGCCAACCACGGCAGGGTCGTCGATGTGCTGCGGGACATCAACAATGCGGAGAAAACGGCAATGCCCGCCGGCATCGAACCGGCAAAGCCCTTGCGCGCTAGGCGGGGGCGGCGGATGCCCGCCTGATTTCGTCGATCACGATGTCGTGGACCTGCGGCGAGAACGCCAGCGCCACATGGCCAATGCCAGTGACGTCGATATTGACGGCGTCGGGCAGGCGCGATGATTGCTGCGGCGACACGATATTGTCGTGATGGGAAAAGATCGATACGAACAGCTTGCGGCGTGCCGCATCTTCGGCCGCTTCCAGTTGCTGCAGCCACTGGCTTGCCTGCCCCGTATTGGCGTCATCGGTCCAGCGCATCTGGCGCGAGTTGCGACCCAAACCGAAATTCGCCAGGCCGGTCCCCTGGTGCGGCGTGCCCAGCGTGATGACCCGGCGCACCTGTTGGCTGCCGTGATCGCGCAGGTATGCCCGGTCCTCCTGTCCGCCCATGGTGTGTGCCAGCAGGATGATCTGCGCTGCGCAGGTTTCGCGGCACACCCTTCACACCGCGTCGTGCAATTGCGCAACGAATCCATCGATGTCGGAAAAAACCGGCTCAAGGTCAATCGCATAGTGCGTGATCCTGGCGCGCGCCAGGGCGCGGCTCATCGCATGCCAGTAACCGCTGTTGCAGGCATAGCCATGCACCAGCAGCACCGGCAGGCCGACGGCGCCCGGAATGACGCGCTTGTCGAAGCTGTGGAACGCCATGGTCCAGGATGAGCTTGCCATGCTGGCGGCAAATTCCCGCAAGAACAATTGCAACAAGGCGAGCCAGCCCAGTTGATGTTGGCTCGGCGTGCGGTTGCGGTAGAAGAGGGCCAGCATGAAATTATTGGCGACAATCAGCATGCGTACGAGCACGACGCATGCCAGGCCACCGGCCACGGCAAGGAGCGGACTGCGGCCATCGAAATACCGGATTGCGGCAAGGTATAGCAGCAGCACGATGCCGGCCTGGATCACCAGCAAAACACGGGTAGCGCGCCGGATCGCTCCTGCCGGGACTTTCATTGATCGCCTGCCGCTTGCTGTCTGAAGGGCGCTATTTGATACAGACCTGTCGCACTTGTTTCATGTCGGTCAGGCCGCTGAGCACTTTCTCGATACCGTCCATTTTCAGCGTGAGCATGCCATCCTGCAGCGCGCCGGCCAGCAATGCCGATACCCGTGCCCGCTCCTGTAGCAGCTTCTTGATGCTGTCGGTGCCGACCATCAATTCATGCAGGCCGAGCCGCCCCTTGTAGCCCTTGTTGCACTTGTCGCAGCCGACCGCCCGGTACAGCTTGAAATTGCCGTCGCCGTCGGCGTATTGCTCGGTCCAGCGCAACAGCACTTCCTGCACCGCATTCTTGGGATCATGCAGGAAATGCTCGGTGGCCATCAATTCTTCGCAATATTCGTTGAGCAGGCTCTTGAGTTCGGCGTCTTCCGGCGTGTAGGCCTCGCGGCAATTACTGCATAGCCGCTTGGTCAGGCGCTGCGCCAGCACGCCGAGCAAGGCGTCGGCAAAATTGAACGGGTCCATCCCCATGTCGAGCAGGCGCACGATCGACTCCGGCGCACTGTTGGTGTGCAGGGTCGCCAGCACCATGTGACCGGTCAGGGAGGCTTCCAGGCCGATCGACACGGTTTCCTTGTCGCGCATTTCGCCGACCATGATGATGTCCGGATCGGCGCGCAGGAAGGCCCGCATGACGGTCGCAAAATCCATCCCGGCCTTGCGGTTGACCTGGACCTGGCGCAAGCCCTTTTGCGTGATCTCGACCGGATCTTCTGCGGTCCAGATCTTGGTATCGGGCTTGTTCAGATAGGCCAGCACCGAGTGCAGCGTGGTGGTCTTGCCGGAACCGGTC
>NZ_JAUSNH010000257.1 GCF_030645335.1 Lacisediminimonas sp.
GGACGTCGCTTTGCATCATGCGCAGTTCGTCCAGCTCTAATTCGCGGCTGACTTCGGATTTCACATCGTTGATGTAACGCTGTGCGCGCCCGAACAGGGACCCGGCCATGCGGGCTACCTTGGGCAGCTTTTCTGGACCGATGACAACCAGCGCAACCGCGCCGATCAGCGCGATTTTGGTAAGACCGAGATCGATCATGTATGGGAACGGTCAGGACGGGTTGCGCGGGATGGCAACCCTTGGAAAGCCCCGGTCAGGAGGCATCGGTCAGATCTTATTTTTTTCTTTTGCGTCGACGTCAATCGTGGCCTTGCTGTCAGCAACTTGCGATGCCGGCGCTTGCCCGGATTTTTCTTCCTCGCTGCCCTTGACGCCATCCTTGAAGCCCTTGACTGCCTTGCCAAGGTCGGAACCCATGTTGCCGATCTTTTTCGTGCCGAATATCAGCATGATGATGACCAGAACGATCAACCAGTGCCAAACACTAAATGAACCCATCATCTTCTCCTAGGGACCTTGTCCCGGTTACCACGCAGCATCGGGCGCGTCAGCGCTGCCCGCGCCACGGTCTTGGTCCACCCATGACGTGCAGATGAAGATGGTACACCTCCTGTCCGCCGTCGGGTCCTGTATTGAACTGCGTCTTGAAACCGCCGCTGCCCTTTCCTGCGCCATCGCCCTCGTAGCCGCAACCCAACTCCGCGGCCAGCCGTGGCGCCAACACCATCATTCTACCCAACATTGCCGCATGCTTCTCGTTGCATTCGCTCAGCGTGGCGATATGTTGCTTCGGTACGATCAGGATATGCACCGGCGATGCCGGATTGATATCGTGGAAGGCAATCAGCTCCTCGTCTTCGTAGACGCTCTTCGACGGAATCTGTTTCGCGGCGATCTTGCAAAAAATGCAGTTGTCCATGCTCATCCCCGATCCTGTGGGTCCCGGCGTTCTGCCTGCTCGCGCTGTTCGAGCTTGCGCGCTGCTTTTTCTTCAATGCCTGAAATGCCTTCGCGGCGCGCCAGTTCATCCAGCACCTGTTGCGGCGTCAGGCCAAACTGCGCCAGCATGATGAGCGAGTGGAACCACAGGTCCGCGCACTCATAGAGCACGGCGTCGGTGCTGCCGCCTGCGCGCGCATCCTTGGCGGCCATCACGGCTTCAGTGGCTTCCTCGCCGATTTTCTTGAGGATGGCGTCATCGCCCTTGGAAAACAAGCGGGCAACATAGGATTTTTCCGGATCGCCGCCATTGGCCAGTTTGCGCGACTCGATGATTTCGGCCAGGCGGTTGAGGGTATCGCTCATTGGATTGGGACGCTTATTTTTTATAGATGTTCTCGGGGTCCTTCAGGACCGGGTCAACCGCTGTCCACTCACCCTTCTGATGGTCGCCTGAAAATTGCTGGAAGAAACAGGAATGGCGACCGGTATGACAGGCAATATCGCCAACTTGTTCGACCTTCAGCAGCACCACGTCCTCGTCGCAGTCGAGGCGAATTTCATGCACTTTCTGGATATGCCCGGATTCCTCGCCCTTGTGCCAGAGTTTCTTGCGCGAGCGGCTCCAATATACCGCCTCACCCGATTCGACCGTGCGCGACAGCGCGTCCCGGTTCATCCAGGCAAACATCAGCACATGATTGGAGCCGACCTCCTGCGCAATGACAGGTACCAGGCCGTGCTCGTCCCACTTGACCTTGTTGAGCCATTTTGCCTTGGCGCTCATGTCAGCCTCATCGGGATATGCTGGGCCGCCATGAAGCGTTTGGCCTCGCCGACAGTGTGCTCGCCGTAGTGGAAGATACTGGCCGCAAGCACCGCATCGGCATGCCCTTTGACGATGCCGTCGGCCAGGTCCTGCAGGCCACCGACGCCGCCGGAGGCGATCACGGGCACATTGACCGCGTCGGAAACGGCGCGCGTCAGCGCCAGGTCAAAGCCAGACCGGGTGCCGTCACGATCCATGCTGGTGAGCAGGATCTCGCCGGCGCCGAGTTGCTCCATCTTGCGCGCCCACTCTACCGCGTCGAGTCCGGTCGCCCGCCGTCCGCCATGCGTGAACACTTCCCAGCGGCCTTCGCCGGAGCGCTTGGCGTCGATCGCCACGACGATGCATTGCGAGCCGTGCTTCTGGGCTGCTTCAAACACAAGTTGCGGATTGGTAACGGCAGACGTATTGATGCTGACCTTGTCCGCGCCCGCATTGAGCAGGCGCCGCACGTCTTCGACCGCACGCACGCCGCCGCCCACGGTCAGCGGTATGAATACCTGGGACGCGACGTCTTCAATGATGTGCAGAATCAGGTCGCGGTCGTCGGACGAGGCCGTGATGTCGAGGAAGGTGATCTCGTCGGCACCCTGCTCATCGTAACGGCGGGCAATCTCGACCGGATCGCCAGCGTCCCGCAATTCAACGAAGTTGATCCCCTTGACGACCCTGCCTGCTGTCACGTCCAGACAGGGGATGATGCGTTTTGCCAGTGTCATAGGTCGTCTGTTTCCGGCTCGACGAAACCGGACAATTCATCGGCGCGCTTCTGCGCCGAACGCAGGTCGAGCGTGCCTTCGTAGATCGAGCGGCCGCAGATCACGCCTTCAATCCCTTCGTCCTGCACGGCGCACAGCGCTTCGACATCCTGGATGCCGTGCACGCCGCCGGACGCAATCACCGGGATCGTCATGCTCTGGGCGAGCTTGACGGTGGCTTCGATGTTGACGCCGCCCATCATGCCGTCGCGGCCGATGTCGGTGTAGACGATCGCTTCACAGCCATAGTCCTCGAACTTGCGCGCCAGGTCGATCACTTCATGGCCGGACAATTTGCTCCAGCCATCGGTTGCCACCTTGCCATCCCTGGCGTCCAGGCCGACGATGATCTGCCCCGGGAACGCACTGCACGCATCATGCAGGAAGCCGGGGCTCTTGACGGCCGCGGTGCCGATGATGATGTAGGACAGGCCGCCATCGAGATAACGTTCGATGGTGTCGAGGTCGCGGATGCCACCACCGAGCTGTACCGGGATTTCGCCGACATCGTGCTCGTCAGCAAAATCGCGCACAGCCTGGATGATCGCCTTGACGGCGGCCTCGTTGCGCGGTTTGCCTGCGAACGCACCGTTGAGGTCGACCAGGTGCAAGCGTCGCGCGCCCTGCGCCAGCCAGTGCCGCGCCATCTGCGCCGGGTCTTCCGAAAACACGGTTGCCTGGTTCATGTCGCCTTGCTTCAGGCGTACGCAGTGACCGTCCTTGAGATCGATAGCAGGAATGAGCAGCATGGCAGCAGACGTTAGTGGTGGGAGTTAGGGAGATGGATGAACAATCTGGATATTCTCGAAATCGGCAATTGGATCGGCCTTGAATTGGATCAAGGATTCCAATGTACGAAATTTTTGTACAGTTGCAAACCCGCGCTGGCGCTTTTTTCAGGGTGGAACTGGGTGGCAAACAGGTTATCCCGTCCTACGGCGCTGGCAAATGCGGCGCCATAAACAGTTTCGCCAAATGTATGGGCCGCCCCGGCCGGTACCGCGTAGTAACTATGCACGAAATAAAAGTAGCTGTTGTCGGCGATGCCGTTCCAGAGCGGATGGGCGGCAGTTTGCCGCACGCAGTTCCAGCCCATTTGCGGCACCTTGTAACGCGAGCCGTCGGGCTGCAACTGGCCTTCGAGTTGGAAGCGCACGACCTTGCCGGGCAGCAGGCCGAGTCCGGGCGTGTCGCCTTCCTCGCTCCAGTCGAACAACATTTGCTCGCCAACGCAGACGCCGAAAAACGGCTTGCTGTTCGACGCCTCGATCAAGGCTTCTTCGACACCGGATTCGCGCAGGCTGCGCATGCAGTCGCGCATCGCACCCTGGCCGGGAAGGACGATCCGGTCGGCATGACGAATATCGTCTGCCTGGCCCGAAATGCGGATATCGGCTTCTGGCGCAACGTGACGCAGCGCTTGCGCGACCGAGCGCAAGTTACCCATGCCGTAATCGACGACTACAATTTTATTCATGACTGATCTGTCAGGCCTGGCAACATCGGTGCCGGCTATAGACTGCCCTTGGTGGAGGGAATGGTGCCGGCCGCGCGCGGATCCCGTTCAGCGGCCATGCGCAATGCCCGGCCAAACGCCTTGAATACGGTCTCGCACTGATGATGGGCATTCTCGCCGCGCAGGTTGTCCACATGCAGCGTAATCAATGCATGGTTGACGAAGCCCTGGAAGAATTCATGCGTCAGGTCGACATCGAAAGAACCGATCATCGAGCGCTTGAAAGGCACATGGAATTCCAGTCCGGGACGGCCGGAAAAATCGATCACCACGCGCGACAGCGCTTCGTCGAGCGGCACGTAGGCGTGGCCATAACGACGGATTCCGCTTTTGTCGCCGATTGCCTTGGCGACCGCCTGGCCCAGCGTAATGCCGACATCTTCCACCGTGTGGTGACCGTCGATATGCAGGTCGCCCTTTGCTTCGATGTCAATGTCGATCAGTCCATGGCGGGCGATCTGGTCGAGCATGTGGTCGAGGAAAGGCACCCCGGTATTCAGGCTCTGGCGTCCGGTGCCGTCGAGATTGATCGCGACCCTGATTTGCGTCTCGTTGGTGTTGCGGACAACTTCGGCAGTGCGTTGGGTAGACATGGTCAAGACCGTTCAGGGAGCCAGGGATGCCCGGAGGGCATCGAGGAAAAGCTGGTTTTCGTCAGGCGTACTTACCGTCACGCGCAGGCAGTTTGCCAGCAAAGGGTGCATTTTACCGACATTTTTGATCAATACCTTCCGATCCAGCAGCCGGGCGAACACGCCATCGCTGTCCTGCACCCGTATCAGCAGGAAATTGGCCGACGTGGGGAACACGGTCAGGCCCGGAATCGCCGTCAGCGCCGCCACCAGCACGGCCCGGTCCCGGCGCAGTAACGCAGCCTGCTGGTCGAGTACGTCGATGTGGTCGAGCAGGAACTCTGCAGTGGCTTCCGTGAGCACGTTGATATTGTACGGCGGGCGCACCTTGTCGAACTCAGCCAGCAAGGGAGCGCAGGCCGCCATGTAGCCCAGCCGGATGCCAGCCAGGCCAAGCTTGGATACGGTCCGCATCACGACCAGGTTGTCGCTTGCCGGCAAGCGGTCCATGAAGCTTGCCTGGGCAAAGGGCTGGTAGGCTTCATCGACGATCACGACGCCGTCATTGCCCACCGCCTCGATGATCGCCAGCATTTGCCCGGCGTCGAACAGGTTGGCGGTCGGATTGTTCGGATAAGCGAGATAAGTGACTGCGGGCTTGTGTTCACGTATCGCTGCCAGCATGGCCGGCAGGTCGAGCGAGAAATCGGGATTCAACGGTACGCCGACGAATTCCATGCCGGCAAACAGCGCCGACATCGCATACATGACAAATCCTGGCACCGGCGCCAGCACCTTGGCGCCGGGCCGGGCGCAGGCGACCGACACCATCGAAATCAATTCGTCCGAACCATTGCCCAACAGGACGTCGAAGCCGGGCGGCACGCCCAGATGGGTACAAATCTTTTGCTTCAACACCCGGTAAGTCGGGGTCGGATAGCGATTCAGGGCGACTTCGGCCAGGCGCTGGCCCAACTGCTGCGCCAGCGGGGCAGGCAGGCGATAGGGATTTTCCATCGCATCGAGCTTCAGGAAGCCGGCCGAGTCCGGCACATGGTAAGCCGCCAGGGCGCGCACTTCGGGACGGATGATTTTTTCGCTCAATGTCATTGCTTGTACTCGCTTGCTTGCTGGTTCATACATTCAGGCCAGATAGACGGGTATTGTCCGCTTCAGTCGCCTGCAGCGCGGCCAGGCGCTGCACGATCAGCTCGCAATAAGCCGGATTGAGTTCGAATCCGGCGAAATCGCGGCCCAATAAGCGTGCTGCCACCGCTGTTGTCCCGCTGCCCATGAACGGGTCCAGCACCAGCCCGCCGGGCGGACAGGACGCCTTGATCATCCGCTCGATGATCGCCAGCGGCTTCTGGGTCGGATGGTCCGCGCGTTCGCGATGCTCGCGATGCAGGCGTGACACGCTCCAGACGTCTTTCGGGTTGTAGCCAAACTCCAGCCATTTCGCACCGACAAAGATAGAGCGCGAACGCGCCTTCTTGGTTTGTGCGTCGTAGGGAATGCGCACGGCATCGAGATCGAAATAATGATCCTTTGCGCGCGCAAAAAACCCGATCGTGTCGTGTACCGACGAATACTTGCGGGTACCGCCACCCATCGACGGCACCCGTCGATCCCAGATAATTTCGTTCAACATTATCATGCGCTGCTTGAGCATGACGAAAACTTCGGGGGAATAGCGCCAGGTCAGGAAAATGTACAGGCTGCCATTGGGCTTGAGCTTGGGCAGTGCCAGGTCGATCCAGCGCGCCATCCAGTCCAGGTATTCCCCGGACGCCATCTTGTCGGAATCGTTGCCGTAGTCCTTGCCCAGCCCGTAGGGCGGATCGGCAATCAGCAGGTCGACCACGCCATCGGGCAGGCGCGCCAGGCCGCTTAACGCGTCTTCACACAGGACCTGGTTGCGCCAGCCATCAGGTGGCAGCGGTGCCATGCTCATTTCATGCGCAGCTCGGCCGAGCGGGCATGCGCCTGCAAGCCTTCGCCCAGCGCCAGCTCCGAGGCAATCCGTCCCAATGCCTGAGCGCCCGCCTCGCTGACCTCAATGATGCTGGAGCGCTTTTGAAAGTCATACACGCCCAGTGGCGACGAAAAGCGCGCCGTGCGCGAAGTCGGCAATACGTGGTTCGGGCCGGCGCAATAGTCGCCCAGCGATTCCGACGAA
Source organism: Lacisediminimonas sp. (assembly GCF_030645335.1). GTDB lineage: Bacteria > Pseudomonadota > Gammaproteobacteria > Burkholderiales > Burkholderiaceae_D > Lacisediminimonas. The sequence continues at coordinate 6,795 of NZ_JAUSNH010000257.1, forward strand.
AAGCGGCCGAGGAACATGGCGCCGGCGTGGCGGATCTTGTCAGCCCAATGGCGCGGATCGCGGGTTGAAATTTCAAGGTGTTCGGGCGCGATGAAGTTGGCGATCTCGCAGGCTTCGTCGAGGTCGCGCACCAGCACCAGCGCGCCGCGATCGAGCAGCGAGGTGCGGATCACATCGGCGCGCGGCATGGTCGGCAGCAAGCGATCGATGCTGGCCTGGACCTTGTCGATGTAGCTGGCGTCCGGACACAGCAGGATGGATTGCGCCAGCTCGTCATGCTCGGCTTGCGAGAACAGGTCCATCGCAATCCAGTCGGGATCAGTGCTGCCGTCGCAAATCACCAGGATCTCGGACGGGCCGGCGATCATGTCGATGCCGACCGTGCCGAATACCCGCCGTTTGGCTGCGGCCACATAGGCGTTGCCCGGCCCGACGATCTTGTCCACCGCCGGCACGGTCTGCGTGCCGAAAGCCAGCGCACCCACCGCCTGTGCGCCGCCAATGGTGAATACGCGGTTCACACCGGCAAGGGCGGCCGCAGCAAGCACCAGCGGATTCTTCACGCCATGCGGCGTGGGCACCACCATGATGATCTGCTGGACGCCGGCAACGTGCGCCGGAATCGCATTCATCAGCACGGAAGAGGGATAGGCCGCCTTGCCGCCCGGCACATAAATGCCCACCCGGTCCAGCGGCGTGACTTTCTGCCCCAGCACGGTGCCATCGGCCTCGGTGTAGAGGAAGCCGTCGGAACCGCATTCGCTCCTTTGGCGCTGGTGGTAGCTGCGCACCCGATCGGCGGCGGCTTGCAGCGCGGTGCGGCGCGCCGGGTCAAGTTGCGCCAGCGCTGCCTGCAATTCTGCCTGCGGCAATTCGAGCTCGCCAAGCGTGCGTGCCGACAGGCCGTCGAACCGGTTTGTGTATTCCAATACGGCGGCGTCGCCGCGCGCCTTGACGTCACCGAGTATGTTCGCTGCGGCCCGGTCAATGGCTTCGTCGTCGCTGGCGTCGAACGCCAGCACGCTGGCCAGAAGCTCGCGAAAACCGGCCTTGGCGGAATCGAGCCGGCGAATGGGAATGGAGAGGTCGGGCATGGGCTTATTGCTTCGCTGCGGAGGCCCGCTCGAATGCCGCCAGTATTGGCGCCAGGCGCTCCCGTTTCATTTTCATGGCCGCCTGGTTCACCACCAGACGGGACGAAATCTGCATGATTTCTTCCACTTCGACCAGATTATTGGCGCGCAAGGTGCTGCCGGTGCTGACGACGTCGACAATCGCGTCGGACAGGCCCACCAGCGGCGCCAGCTCCATCGAGCCATACAGTTTGATCAGGTCGACATGCACGCCTTTGGCGGCAAAGTGCTGGCGCGCCGTCTCGGTGTACTTGGTGGCAACCCGCAACCGGGCGCCATGCCGCACGGCACGGGCGTAGTCGAAGCCGGCCGATACCGCGACCGACATGCGGCAACGGGCGATATTCAGGTCGATCGGCTGGTACAGGCCGCCACCGCCATGTTCGAGCAGGATGTCCTTGCCGGCCACGCCAAAATCGGCAGCGCCGTATTGTACGTAAGTCGGCACATCCGACGCCCGCACGATGATCACCCGCACATCGGGATCATTGGTTTGCAGGATCAGCTTGCGCGAGGTTTCCGGGTCTTCCGAAACGATGATGCCCGCGGCCCTCAGCAGCGGCATGGTTTCTTCGAAGATGCGTCCCTTGGACAGGGCAAGGGTCAGTTGCTGGCTCATGATTTCACTCGTTCGATCCGGGCGCCGACGCCCCGCAGCTTCAATTCCATCCCGTCATAACCGCGATCGAGGTGATAAATGCGATCCACCAGGGTTTCCCCTTGCGCGGCAAGCCCTGCAATCACCAGCGACGCCGAGGCCCGCAGGTCGGTCGCCATGACCGGCGCCCCGACCAGATGGTCCACGCCGTTGATAATTGCCGTATTGCCTTCAATGACGATTGCCGCGCCCAGGCGGTTCATTTCCTGCACGTGCATGAAACGGTTTTCGAAGATGGTCTCGGTCACGTGGCTGACGCCGTCGGCAATGCTGTTGACGGCCATGAACTGGGCCTGCATGTCGGTCGGGAAGCCCGGATATTCGGTAGTGCGGAAACTCACTGCCCGCGGGCGCGACGCCATTTGCACACGGATCCAGTCCGGTCCGCTGGTCAGCACGACGCCGGCTTCACGCAATTTGTCCAGCGCCACGTCGAGCAGGTCGCCGCGCGTGTTGCGCAGCGTGACATCGCCGCCGGCGGCAGCCACCGCGCACAGGAAAGTGCCGGTTTCGATGCGGTCGGCAACCACGGCATGGCTGGCGCCGTGTAGCCGCTCCACACCCTCCACCACCAGCCGGTCGGTTCCGATGCCGTCAATTTTTGCGCCCATCTTGACCAGCAGGTTTGCCAGGTCAGTGACTTCCGGTTCGCGCGCGGCGTTTTCCAGCGAGGTGCGCCCTTCTGCCAGCGTGGCTGCCATCAGCAGGTTTTCGGTGCCAGTGACGGTGATCATGTCGGTGACGATGCGCGCACCCTTGAGCCGCTTGGCACGGGCATGGATGTAGCCCGCTTCGATCGAGATCTCCGCGCCCATCGCCTGCAGCCCCTTGATGTGCTGGTCCACCGGACGCGAACCGATCGCGCAGCCGCCCGGCAGCGATACTTTGGCCTCGCCAAACCGCGCCAGCAGCGGGCCCAGCACCAGGATCGAGGCCCGCATGGTCTTGACCATTTCGTACGGCGCTTCGAGCTTGTCGATCGCACTGCCATTCAACACGACCCGCTCGCCATCCTGTGCCGCGCCCAGTCCCATCTGGCGCAGCAACTTGAGCATGGTGCTCACATCCTGCAGGCGCGGAACATTGCTCAGTTCGACTTCATCGCCGCTGAGCAAGCCCGCACAAAGGATGGGCAAGGCCGCATTCTTGGCGCCGGATATACGGATTTCACCGGACAGGCGGCTGCCGCCGGTGATCAACAGCTTATCCATTGCGCGCAAACTCCTCCGGAGTCAGGGTTTTCATCGACAGCGCATGCACTTCTTCGCGCATGCGGTCGCCCAGCGCAGCGTAGACCAACTGGTGGCGCTGGATCAGCCGCTTGCCGGTGAAGGCGTCGGAAACGATGACGGCGTTGAAATGCTGCCCGTCGCCTTCGACTTCGAGGTGGGTGCAGGCCAGGCCGGCGGCAATGTATTGGCGGACGAGTTCAGGAGTAGGCAGCACGATGAGGCTTTCGATTTCGAAATTCAGTGGAAGGAACCGGTTACGGCAGTTCAGTGGCGCAGCTTGTAGCCGCTGCGCAAGAGCTGGATCGCCAGCCCTGTCAATACGACGAAAAACACTGAAACGATCCCGAAGCTGATCAGGGGATTGACATCCGACTGGCCAAAAAAGCCATAACGGAATCCGTCAATCATATAAAAAAACGGGTTCGCATGCGACACCGCCAGCCAGAAAGGCGGCAACGAGTGTACCGAGTAGAACACACCGGCCAGGAAGGTGGCCGGCACGATCAGGAAATTCTGGAACGCCGCGAGCTGGTCGAACTTCTCGGCCCAGATGCCGGCGATCATGCCCATGGTGCCGAGGATTCCCGCCCCCAGTATGGCGAAAATTGCGATCCACCAAGGCGCCACGAAGCTGGGACTGCCGATCCAGATCATCGTGACAAGGAATACGCCCAGCCCGACTGCCAGGCCGCGTATCGCCGCGGCCAGCACATAGGCGCCGTAAAGCTCCCAATGCGATAGCGGCGGCAGCAACACGAACACCAGGTTACCGGTGACCTTGGACTGGATCAACGACGACGAGGAGTTGGCGAATGCATTTTGCAGCACACTCATCATGACCAGCCCCGGTACCAGGAATGACGTGTAGCTCACGCCCGGATAGACCTGGACGCGACCCTCCAGCACATGGCCGAAGATCATCAGGTACAGCATGGCAGTCACGATCGGCGCCGTCAGCGTCTGGGTCGCTACTTTCCAGAACCGCAGGACTTCCTTGTACAGCAACGTTTGAAAACCGGTCATTTCCCGCCTTCCATGATCTGGATGAACACATCTTCCAGGTCGGCCTGGTGAAGCTGCATGTCGCCGATTTCGGCGCCGGCCTCGCGCAGCGCGGCAAGGATCGGCTCCACTTCAGCGTATTCGTTGACGCGCAGGATGAATTTGTTGGCGTTTTCGCCCTCTTCAGGATGCGACACCAGCGCGCGCAGGGATGGCGGCAATTCGCCCCGGGACAGCGTCACTTCCAGCTGCGAGCCGGAAATGCGCCGGATCAGTGCGGCGGTCGTGTCGAGCGCGACCACCTTGCCGCTGCGCAGCATGGCGATCCGGTTGCACAGTGCCTGCGCCTCTTCCAGGTAATGCGTCGTCAACACCACCGTATGGCCTTCCTTGTTCAGGCGTGCGATGAACTTCCACAGCGTCTGGCGCAACTCGACGTCGACGCCGGCGGTCGGCTCGTCGAGCACGATCACGGGGGGCTTGTGCACCAGCGCCTGCGCCACCAGTACCCGCCGCTTCATGCCGCCAGAGAGCGCGCGCATATTGGTGTCGGCCTTGTTGGTCAGGTCGAGGTGATGCATGATTTCATCGATCCAGTCGCCATTGTTCTTGAGCCCGAAGTAACCGGACTGCATGCGCAACGTCTCGCGCACGGTGAAAAATGGATCGAACACCAGTTCCTGCGGCACCACGCCCAGGCTGCGCCGGGCATTGCGATAGTCGCTGACGACATCGTGGCCACGAACGCTGACCGTGCCCGCGTCTGCCCGGTTGAGCCCGGCAAGAATCGAAATCAGGGTCGTCTTGCCGGCGCCGTTGGGGCCGAGCAGGCCAAAGAACTCGCCTTCTTCAATGGCAAGGGACACGCCATCGAGCGCCTTGAGCGCACCGTAGCTTTTTTTTACGTCGGTAATCTGGATAGCCGCCATGATTGGCTGATTTACTTTCGGTGAGGTATCCGGCAGGCATGGCCAACCGCCCTTGGACTAACAGGGAAACCTGCCATTATAGAAGATTTGTTTGCGCCATCGCGCCGCTGGTTCGGCGCGGTCGAATTTGCCCGGACGCGGGCAGGTTCTCGCTCAGGCCTGGATCAGGTCGGAGACACCGTACAGATGCGCCAGGCTGGTCAGGCTGGAGGGGTGGTTCAGCGCAGAGAATTGCGCACCGCGTGCACGGGCGGCGCGCTGCCAGGCCAGCAACGCAGCCACGGCGGTGGAGTCCACCTCCGTCACTGCAGCCAGGTCAAACACGGTTTCACCTGATTCGACTGCACGCATGCCCGCTTCCAGCACCTCGCGGGCATGGGCAATGGTCAGTAAAGGGCCGGGTTGATACATGACCGCTCAGGATGCCTGCCGCGATGCGACGCGCGCCTTGCCGCTATTGGCACGCAATTTTGCATTGCGCTCGGCCAGCACCTTGATCAGGCCATCAATACCGCTCTTGCCGATTTCGGAGGAGAAGTTGCCCTTGTAGGTTTCTACCAGCCAGGCGCCGAGCACGTTGACGTCATAAATCTTCCAGCCGGCCGGCGTTTTCTCAAGCCGGTAGTTCAACTGGATCGGCTCGCCGCGCGCTTGCTGCACTTCGGAGCGGACTTCAACCTCAGTATCTGCCGGCGCTGCGCGCATTGGCTTGAAAACCAATTCCTGGTCGCGCACCTGGGAGATCGCACCTGAATAGGTGTGGATCAGCAGGTCACGGAACTCCTTGGTCAGTTGCTGTTGCTGTTGCGGCGTGGCTTGACGCCAGTAACGTCCGGCTGCCAGTGCGGTCATGTGCTGGAAGTCGACGTGGGGAATGATTTTTTCCTCAACCAGTGCCAGCACGCGCTGCTGGTTGCCGCCCTGGATCTGCTTGTCTGCCTTGGCCGTATTGACCACTTCCTCACTGATGCGCTTGACGAGGACGTCAGGCGCTTCTTGCGCCTGCGCAGCAGCTGGCAGCAGGGCGAAGGCGACAAATATCGGAGCTAGTATTTTTGCAAGTAATTTCATTTGTAAAACCTTTGAGCGGGCCGGCGAAGGATCACCTCACCAAGCCACAAAAATAATCAAAATGACATCAGGACGGCGGTTGCCGTGACTGTTCATTCTGTATCACTGCGCGGGAATAGCGCAGGCGGATACCCTCAGCGACGACAGGCGGCATCAACACCGATTCGACGATGACGGACTGCCGGGGTTCCGGGTGTAGCAATGATGAAACCGGTGTTACCGGCTGTTTCGACACTGGTTCTTCCCTGGGCATTGCCGATGCAGCACCTTCGTTGATCTTGCTGGCACGACGCTGCAAGAAGCCGTCGCGGACAAACTCGTAGGGGTCCAGCGCAGCCTCTTCGATCAGGTTGACCGCATCCAGCACGCCAGCGCGCAGGTCAACCACGCGCAATACCCGGCCGGTGTTGCGCTGCCATACCGGCGTCACCTCACCCCAGATATCTGCCTTCATGTCTAGCGGCAGCGCCACGGTGTCGCGCAAGGTCGACGGGCCGAAAAACGGCAACACGACATAGGGCCCGGAACCGACGCCCCACACACCCAGCGTGGCGCCGAAATCCTGCTTGTGCTTTGGCATGCCCGCTTCGGAAGCAATATCAAGCACACCACCCAGGCCGAGCACCGTATTGACAGCAACCCGCATCACGTCCGAAACACCGTGACCGATCTTTCCCTGGAGCAGGTTATTCACCGCAGTCCAGACATCGCCCAGGTTTCCAAAGAAATTGTAGACGCCGGTCTGCACGAAGGATGGGACGGTATCCCGGTAAACTTCGGCGGTCGGCTTCAGCGCATAGCGGTCAACCTTATCGTTGACACTGTACATCGCCCGGTTGAATCCTTCGAATGGATCGCGTGGATCCTTGCCGATGGCGCAACCGGCCAACATGGCCGCCAGCCCAATTGCGACAATGCGATTAGTCAGTGAATTCACTTCTTCACCTCCCCGCCTTCGGCTGCCTTGCTGAACAGGAATTGGCTGATCAGGTTTTCAAGGACGATCGCCGACTGCGTCATCTTGATGCGGTCGCCGGTTGCCAGGAGTGCCGTATCACCGCCCGGCTCCAGGCCGATGTATTGCTCACCCAGCAAACCCGATGTCAGGATTTTGGCCGAGCTGTCTTTCGGGAATTTGTAGGTCGACTGCAGGTTCATGGTGACCTGGGCCTGGAAAGCCTTGTCGTCGAACCGGATTTCGTCGACCCGGCCAACCACCACACCGGCGCTCTTGATCGGCGCCCGTGGCTTCAAGCCACCGATGTTATCAAAACGGGCGACGACCGAGTAGGTCTTGTCAAAGCTGAGCGAACTCATGTTGCCGGCCTTCAGCGCCAGGAACAGCAAGGCAGCCGCGCCCAGCACCACGAAAAGGCCAACCCACAGATCAATCGATTTACGTTGCATGATGCATGTCCAGGAATGGCGACTACTGATTGAACATCAGTGCAGTCAACAGGAAGTCAAGGCCCAGAACGGTCAGGGAGCCAATGACTACGGTGCGCGTCGTTGCGCGGGAAACGCCTTCCGGCGTCGGTTTTGCTTCATAACCCTGATACAGCGCGATGAAGGTAACGGCAATGCCAAACACCAGGCTCTTGAGTACGCCATTGCCGATGTCTTTCCAGACATCCACGCCGTCTTGCATCTGCGACCAGAAAGCGCCGGAATCCACGCCGATCAATTGTACGCCGACGACGTAACCCCCAAAGATGCCGACTGCGCTGAATATGGCAGCAAGGACCGGCATGGCAATCACGCCAGCCCAGAACCGCGGGGCAAGCACGCGCTGTATGGGATCCACCGCCATCATTTCCATTGCGGCGAGCTGCTCGCCGGCCTTCATCAGGCCGATTTCCGCAGTCAGGGAGGTGCCGGCCCGACCGGCAAACAGCAATGCTGTCACGACCGGGCCGAGTTCGCGCGTCAGCGACAAGGCGACCAGCAGGCCAAGTGCCTGCTCCGAACCGTAACGATTGAGCGTGTAATACCCCTGCAATCCTAGTACGAAACCGACGAACAGGCCGGACACGGCAATGATCACCAGCGAATGGTTGCCAATGAAATGGACCTGGGTCGAAACCAGGCCCGGCCTCCGCAGCAGTCCGCCCGATGCCCGCAGGACGGCGAAAAACGTGCGGGTGCCATATCCGAGGCTTGCCACGAATTCACGCAAGGAACTCCCAAGCCAGGTCAGGAAACGCGCGATCATTGCGACGACTCCGACTCCGCAGACAGCGCCAGGTCTTGCGCCATCGACCGGCCCGGATAGTGGAACTGAACCGGCCCATCTGGCTGCGCATGGACGAATTGCCGCACATAAGGGTCGTCGGACGCGGTCATGGCAGCCGGCGTACCTTCGGCTACGATCTTGCCCTGCGACAGGAAATAGACGTAATCCGCGATCAGGAACGACTCATGCACATCGTGCGACACCAGGATGGAAGTCGAGCCCAGTGCGTCATTGAGTTGCCGGATCAGCTTGGCGCTCATGCCCATTGAGATCGGGTCCAGTCCTGCGAAGGGCTCGTCGTACATGATCAGTTCGGGATCGAGCGCAATGGCACGCGCCAGCGCTACCCGTCGTGCCATACCGCCCGATATTTCGCTCGGCATCAGTTGCGCAGCGTTGCGCAAGCCGACTGCCTCAAGCTTCATCAACACCAGGTCACGAATCATGCTTTCCGGCAAGTCCCCGTGCTCGCGCAGTGGAAAAGCGACATTCTCGAAAACCGACAGGTCGGTGAACAGTGCGCCATGCTGGAACAGCACGCCCATCTTGCGGCGCATCTGATACAAGGTGTGCGCATCATCGGTGACCACGGCTTGGCCATTTACCGCAACCGTCCCCTTCGTTGCGCGCAATTGGCCGCCGATCAGCCGAAGGATCGTGGTCTTGCCTGATCCCGACCCACCCATGACGGCCACAACTTTTCCGCGTGGAAAGCTCATGGTCAGGCCGGACAGGATCAACCTGTCGCCATAGCCAAATTCTAGGTCGCGGATTTCAACGAGATTGGACACGAGAAATGAAATATTGCCAAAGGGGGCATTGTAGTTCAGAAAACAAAAGCGCTCCGGCGGCAAGCCGCCACGCCGCAGCGTAGCTGTACCATTTGAGCATCACATGTGCGGCTCAGATGAGCGACTCACATGCCGGAGAGCGACTCACATGCCGGACTCGCGCACGACAATCGCCAGTGCATTGCGGATGTAGCGCCAGCCAGGCACTTCCCAGGTACCGTTGATGGCAACCCTGCCGCGCCATGCTTGCGCCGACAACGAGGTGGGATCATCTTCGACGGCCAAAGTAACCCGGTACATGGCCTGCTCGGGGATGACCTGGTTGTTTTTTTCGCGCACGATGACGTGGCCACCATGGATGGCGGCCAGCATCGCGTTGGGCAAGACCCGGGTCGCATCGGCGTCGACTCCGACCACCTTCAGGTGCAGCGAAGGGCCGGCGCCGCCGTCAGTGGAAAATCGGCCGGTGTCGCCCACTTTGACGCGCTTGACCTCTTCTTCGTCGAGATAAGTTTCCACAACCCAGCCGCCGCGCTTGACGAGGATGGCGATGCGTTCCTTGTTTCCGATCCATTGGCCGACGTGCAAATCAGGGTCGACATCGCGCACCACCCCCGGCCATGGCGCTTTGGGCGAGTACAGGGACAGTTCCTCGTCAACGCCGGCGAGCTCGGCCTCGGCGGTGGCCAGTTCAACCTGCATGCTTTGCAGTCGTACCCGGCTATCGGTATCGAGTCCGGCGGCGGCGGCCTGCCAGCGCAGACGTTCGACTTTTTCCTTGATGCCCTCGCGGCGCGATACCAGCTCCGGCGCAACAAGCTTCAGTATCTGGTCGCCGGCGGCGACGACGGTTCCCTCGGCCGGCGGGACCATTTCCAGGCGCGCAGCTTTGGGCGCGAAGATCGGCAAGGTGTCGCCGGGTTTTAAAATGCCGCTCACGCCCACACGACTGGGCCAGGGCACGAATGCCAGCACGACGATCAATCCGACAATGATGGCCGTGCGCCGCGACCGCGAGCGAACAGCGATGACGGGCCAGCGTAGTTTCCAGGCCATGATTTCCTGCTTCAAGGGTTTCAAGACGAACCAGCCAATTTCAATCACGAACAGCAAGATGCCGACAGCCTTCACAAAGAAGTGATAGACCAGCACGGCAATACCAAGGAACAGCGCGAGCCGGTAAATCCAGACGGCCCAGGCAAACAGGATCATCGCCACTTCCTTGCGGCGGGCAAAATGCTCTGGTTTGTCCTCGCGCAGGTCGAACAGCACCTCGCGCAAGTGCCAGCGCGCCATGGCAAAGCTGCGCTCATGCAGGTTTGGCATGTCCAGATAGTCGGAAAGGACGAAATAGCCGTCAAACCGCATGAAGGGACTGGCATTGATGGCAATCGTGGCAATCCAGCTTGCTGTCGCCAGGAAAAATGCAGATGAACGCAAGGCGCCATCGGGCAACAAGGCCCATGCCAGTGTGGCCCAGCTTGCAATCATCAATTCGGTGGCGATCCCCGCTGTCGCCACGCGCATGCGCTCCATGCGGTCAGTCAGCCGCCAGGTGTCATTGGTGTCGGTGTAGGCCATCGGCATCATGACCAGGAACGCCACACCCATGGCCGGCACCCGGCAACCGAATCGCTTGGCAGAAAACGCATGGCCCAACTCGTGGAACACCTTCACCGCTACCAGCGTTACGCCGTAGGAGAGCAAACCCGCCAGGTTGAAGGTATCCATCAGCGAGCTCGAAAAAACATCCCAGTTGCGCGCCACCTCGAACATGCCCACGCCAAATGCGACCAGCGTGGCCAGGAAAAATTTGCGGGAGAAAAAAAACTCGGCCAGCGGCAGCATCCGGCCCAGCCAACGATCGGGCCGCACCAGCGGAACCCGGAAAAACAGGTAGTGATGGATAAGCCAGTTGAATACCGTGCCCTGCATGGACGCCAGCCGGTCGGCCATCTTGCGCGCGTTATCGTCGCCGATGCGCTGCACCAGTTCGTTCTCGGTGATGAAAGTCTGCACCCGTTCGACGTCGGCCGCTTCGATATGCAGCGTGGTATCGGTATCGACCGCGTCGATGATTTCATTGACATCATCCAGCCACCAGCGCTGCAAGATCACAAGGGTCGTCCAATCGATCTTGTAATACCGGTTTCGAACCGGGTCGTGCAGCGTCCAGGCCGGCTGACCGTCTGGCAGGTTAGCGCCAGGCATCAGGTGGAGTTCTTCTCGCAGCGCGGGTAGCGCCATCTACAGCCCCAGTGTAGAGCGGATCGTCGCCAGTGGCCGGCGTACCAGCCAGTAGGCAAATGGCACGCGCTCTCCGTACAACTTGGCAGTTCCCTTCAATCCGACCCGGTGCTCGGTTGCATCTTCCAGCTGCGCCCTGACCCGATAGGCATAACTGCCGTCGGGCCGCTGTACCGCGTCATGCGAAACATAGCGCAGCGTCGCCTTGACCGGCGCCAGCGGACTCGCATTCAGGTACAGACTGGCCGACGCCCCCTCCTTGAGAGGAATCGCATCGCCCATTGCCACCCAGACTTCAATTTCCTTGTCTTCCGGGATAGCGATGCGCATGATGCGCTCACCCACCGCGACCGGACGGCCGATCCATTCGCTCGGATCATCGACCAGCACAATGCCATCCTGCGGGGACAGCACGCGGGCCCGGGTCAATTGCTCTTCCAGGTATTCGACTTCTGCACGCTTCTCGCGGATCTTGCCGGACAACAGCGCCATCTGTGCCTTGGAACGCACATCCGACAGCGCCTGCTGCGCGGTCTGGCGATATTCGGCTTCAGCCGTTGCCATGGTCTGGCGCCCGACTTCGAGCCGCGACTGGATCAGCGCTTCGTCAAAACTGAACAGCAACTGACCTTTTTTGACGATCTGGTTCGGACGCACTGCAAAGCTTTCAATCACGCCTTCGAGCGGGGCGCGAACCACCGCCGGCTTGGCGGGAACCAGTTCTCCAGGCGCCAGCACGCTCAGGCGCATCGGGTAAAACAACAGGCCGAGCACGATGACGGTAATCCAGAGCGGACGGCTTTTCCACCATCCCCGCGCGCCATCTTCCGGCCGCAAGAAGCTCGCTACCCGGGCTTTCCAGATACGCAACGAAAACAAGGGCGGCTTGAAACGCGCCTGCCAGGCATGGTTCCAGACATCCATCCATTCCACCAACAGCGAGCCTTCCTGCTCGGTCCACGACAAATCGCGCACCAGCAGCAAGGCACCGCGCGCGCTGCCCTTGACATGACGGTCTGCAGCCAGCGGCAACCACATCGCATGCTCCGGCAACCATTCGTCCCAATCCGCCGCCAGGTCTTCAGGCAGATCGGACTTGTCGAACGCATGCGGCCGCTTGCCCTCCACATTCACGTGCCGGAACACCCGTTCCAACCATTGTGCATAGGGCGCATTGGCTTCGATCTGGACGACGCCGGAAAGCGAGCGCAAGCCGACATCCTCCGACCACAAAGCAGCCTGCCGATACGGCGCCAGCGCATGGGTGTCGTTGACTGCCATGAACGTGAGTTCAGCCATGTCGCGCGCATGACGGGCCCGCCGGGACAGGTCGAGCAGCGCCGCCAACGATCCATTTCCTGCATTGCCAACCGGCTGGGCGCGAACCGTCGCGGCAACTTCCGGCGCTACTTCGATGCTTGTTACCTGTTCAATCATGCCGGTGTTGCCGGATCACGGCTTCCTTTGTTCAGTGGTGGGGCCGACAGGGTTTGCGGCAAATCCTTGCCACCCTTGGCTGCCCCTTTTAACTGGTCCGAAAAACTCGGACGGCCGCCAATCTTAGCTTCAGGCTCGCCGATCTGGAAGCGGAACATGGTTCTTGCTTCGCGTCCGGCATTATCGTGCGCCGTCAACTTGATCTTTAGCTCGCCATTGAATTTTTCAGGTGGTACGAATTTGAAAACACCGCTGCGGCTGTCAAATTGCAGCCACTTCGGCAGCGGACTTCCATCAGCCAACTCCGCTGTCAATTCCACCCATGCATCGGATTTCGTGTGCACGAACGCATCTGGCGGAATACCAAAGCTGCCCGGCACCCCACGCTCGCTGAATTGATCGCCAACGCCGCGGAACACGGTCAGGTTGGCTTCGTGCGCAGACAGAACCATCGCCTGCCAACCGATGTTCATCGTGTAATGCGGGTCTCCGCTTCCTTCCCGACGGCCCCAATCCGAGAAGTTGAAGCGCTCCCATCCACCGGCGCCGCGAGATTCCAGGCCGGTCTGGGTTGAGAACGCGATCTCGGAAGGCCGCAGCATGGAATCGAATGCCTGCACCGGCTGGAGATCGGGAATAAACGGCAAGGCGATATCGACGCGGAACGCAATCGGCGCCACCGTTGCGTCGATCACGACTGGCGCCAATATTGGCGCATCTACCGGAGTCGGCGTCCCGGGAGCTCGCTGTGTCGACTGGATCAACGCAAAGACACCCGGGTCGACGATCGCTCCGATCGCCTGGTTATCGTCACCACGCTGGTTGTCGACAAAGTAGAGCTCGACGTAGCTCAGCCCGACGGCCGCCAACTCCTCGGTGCTGAGCGATTTGATGTCCGTGATCTCGTTGCCATTGGCATCGAAATATTTGGCGCCGGTCTGCAGTTGCTGTCCATTGACAACGACGCTTTGCAGGACGAAATCCTCGTAACGGACGATGATCTGGCTGCCGGTTGAATCCAGCACGAAATTACCGGCCGCGTCAGTCTCGAACACCGGCTTCAGGTAGCTGTTGATGATGGTGCCGGCAGGCAGCAGCACCTTGACCAATTGCTGCCGAGTGGAAAAGTCTGCTCTCAGTTCGGCTTCATAAGACTGCTTGAACGCCATGTAGTCGTTGTAGGCTTGCAGATTGGCTGCCTTGAGGTCCGCCAGTTGCGTTGGCGTCTCGATGACTTCCGGCGCCAGGGTGAACTGCAGGATGCCAAGCGGTGCTTCCAGGTTCTGCAGCGACAGGCCCAGCGATTGCTCCGCAGAGCCGACGTCCCCGAGCAACTTCTCGCCCAGTTCGCGCGAGACGCTGCCCACGCCGACTCCCTCGATCTTCATTGCCGAGGAAATCGTGGAGAGCAATGCCAGCTCTTGCGCCGAATTGCCGAACAAGTTCTGGAGCGCTGCATTCAACGCAACGTTCATCTCGTTGACAGAGTCGGTAATCACGGGACTCGCGTCCGTGGTTGCCGACAGCGACATGTAGCTGGTCGGATCCGATGGGTCGGAACGTACCGTCGGGAACGAGGCAACATTACTTTGCAGGTCGTCGGTAATGCCATCACTGTTCAGATCGCCAGCAAACAGTTCGGTGAAGTCATCAACGCCGTCGGTGTCACCATCCAATGAAATGCTTGCCGTGTAGTCGGCCTGGACTCCATTGGCGCTGGTGCGCACAGTGATATTGACGAACCCGCTGAAATTTGGCGGTGCCTCGACCTTCAGCATGGATCCGCTCAGCGTCGCCTTCAGGCCAGTCACGGGGTCCACGAATGGACCGCCGAACTGACCGTTCAAGCCGATCTGGAACGCAATCGGTGAGGCGCTCTCGTAGTTGAAATAGATCTTGCTGAGATCCACTTCCTTGACGCCGTCCGCCTTGACGCCGATATCGATATTGCCATCACCGACGCCTGGCTGCGCGCCTTCGACGAGGTTATCAAGTTGTACCGATACGTCCTTGCTGGTCACGCCACCGCGGCCATCGGCAACGTTCACCGTGAATGCGTAGACGTTGTCGCCAACCGTGGTTCCACCCAGGTCGGATGGACGCTCGAAGTCCAAAGCCTTGACCAGGGTAACCTCACCCTGCGCATTGATGGTGAACCGGCTGGCATCGGCACCTGTCAACGAGTAGCTCAGTGTCTCGTTGATGCCATTGGTGTTGTCGGCCAATGTGTCAGCGCCGTTCACGCTAAAGACCAGGTCGCCCGCTTTCGCGCCCTCGGACATCGAAATGGAAGCCGGCGCGGTCAGGGTCGGCGCAATATTCTGCAGAGGATCGGCGCCAGCGAGCGCCACGTTCATCGTGGTGGTCCCCACCGCACCCGAACGATCCTTTGCCGTGATCGTCAGCGCTACCGGGCTGGCCTCGCCATTAGTGTTGGTTACAGTCAGCTTGGAGCCGCTGATTGTGGCGGTGACGCCAGCTGCAGCCGATACGGTGTAAGTAAGCCTGCCGGCATCTTCGTGGTCAACGTCCTTGAAGACCGAACCCAGGTCCATGCTCATCGACTGGCCCTGGCCCAGGGTGACTGCCGGTATCGCGCTGCCAATCGGCGCATCGTTGACGTTGCGTACGCTGAACCACATTTCAGTGTTTCCGGTGCTTGTCATTCGCGCTGGATCGTCTCCGTATTCCACATGGAAGTCGAGCTTGTCGTAACGGATCGCATACTCGTTTTGCTTCGGCGTGAATTGCAGGTTCGAAATCTGGTCCAGGCTGATCCGCATTCCGGCGGTGATCGGGTTCAGATTGCCGTTTGCATCCTTCAACAGCGCCACGCCGATGCCAGGAACGCTATCGATAACGAACCACATGCTGCTGTCTGGAATGCTGACCCCTTGCTCATCGCTATTCGTAATGCGCAGTGCGAGATCGGATTTGCTGATGTGGGTGGTCGCATCTTCCGGCATCACGATGACGATTGGCGACACATCGATGAACAGCTGCACGGCCGTATCTACGCTCAGCTCGGCGACTGCAGAGGATCCTTCATTACCGGCCGCGTCCGTATAGGTCTTGTCGCCCACCGTAATCGTGACTGTCGCCGTCGTGTTCAAAGGCGGCGTATAGGTGGCGGTAAATACCTTCGGATCGCTGGTTGCCTGCAACGGGCCAAGGGCTCCCTCGCTGGCGCTGACATCATTGAGTTCGAATCCGCTCGGAACTTCGTTGAAGCTAAAGGTGAGCGTCGTCGTTTCGCCGACGGACAGCATAGGATTGCCGACCGCCACACCGACATCCGGCCCACTCATGTCCAGCGTGAAGCTCAGGCTGGATGATTCGCTGTTGCCATAGTTGTCGCTGTCGATGACCTGAACCGTGTATGTACCATCTTGCTGCGGCAAGATAAATTCGTTGGTAGCCGGCCCGCCATTGATGCGATACAGGCGGGTAAGGCCAGGCGCTGGATCACTGAAACGCAGCGAAGACTCCCTTGTTACCGTGTCGCCGCCGTTTGGCCCGGTATCCGTTACCAGCGCGATGTCAGGCTTGGCGACGCCCCGCACGTCAATGGTCACGGTGGCAGTTTCGCTGTCCGCCTTCCCGTCATTGGCCCGATAAGTGAATGTATCGGTGCCGAAATAACCCGCATCTGGCGTATAGGTGAAACTGCCGTCGCTGTTGAGCGAGACGGCGCCGTGTATTGGCCCCGACACCAACGCCGCTGCCAAAGTATCGCCATCCACATCGGAATCATTGCCCAGGACAGAATTTGCCACCGGCACGATCAGCGTCTGGTCGCGATTGGTCGCGTAGGAATCGCTGATCGCCCCAGCCACATCGTTCTTGCCATTGATGGTGAAGCTGATCTCCTTCGTGGTGCCATCAAGCGAGGTGATTGTGAAAGTCTCGACCTTCACCTGGCCTTCGGCCAAGGACTGCACCGCGCCATTCGCCACCGTGTAGGTGTAGCTGCCATCAGTAGCGAGTTGCAGCTGGCCAAGCGTGCCCGGTGCTGCACCGACCGTGGTCAGGAACGCGCCTTGACCTGCATCGATATCCGTCAGGCTGATCGTGCCGCTTGCAACCAGGTTATTAGCACTGTCTACGTTGGCATCTTCCTCGACTGTTGTCACATCAGGCGTGCCTATCCGCGCGCCATCGTTGATACCGACTATCGTGACGGTAATCATCCGGCTCGTGCCATCTGCGCTGGAAATGGTGAATGTCTCGCTCAGCGTTTCACCGGCCGGCAGTGACTGCACGGCTGTCGATTCGTTATTGAGCGTGTAGGCCCAAGCGCCAGTGGCACTGTCGAAATTGAAGGTTCCAAAAATCCCTGCGCTGGCCGCCGGCATGAACACGGACTCGCCGGCATCCGGATCGGATACGGTCAGGGTGCCGCCGGTGATTCCGTTGCCGTCTTCAGTTACCGAGCCGCTTGCCTGGCCAGTGATTTGCGACACATCGTTGGTGCCAAGGATATTGACCGCTACCGATAGCGTCGTGCCATCGACGCTCTTGACCGTGAATGTGTCGGTGTAGGTCTGGCCGGCAACGAACTCGTCATGGGCAGAGTCCATCGTATAGGACCACACGCCATTGGCGTCGATGCTGAACTTGCCGTAGCCGTTCGTACCGGCGACATCGCCCTGGACTTCGAAAGCGTTCGAGCTGTCAGGGTCAGTGGCTACCAGCGTGCCGCCCGTGGTCTGGGCGGTTGCGGCTTCGGTCAGCTCGGCACTCGCGGTACCGGTGATGACTGTCGCGTCGTCGGTGCCGATCATCGTCACCGTCAGCAACTGCGTCGTGCCGTCAGCGGTGGTGACCGTGATGCTGTCGGTGTAGGTCTGGCCAGCGACGAAGCTGTCGTGTGCCGAGTCCATCGTGTACGTCCACACACCTGCCGCGTCGATGCTGAACGTGCCGTAGC
>NZ_JAUSNH010000138.1 GCF_030645335.1 Lacisediminimonas sp.
TGCCGGTGCCGGTGATTGCCGTGGTCCGTGGCCGCTCGATTGGCGCTGGCTGCGCCTTGGCCGGCGTGTGCGACATCACGCTGGCGGCCGACGACGCAGTGTTCCAGATATCCGAGATGGAACGCGACATACCGCCCACGCTGGTCATGGCGGCATTGCTGGGCCGGGTGCCGGTCAAGACGCTGGCGCTGATGGTCTATGGACGCGCCACGATCAATGCTGAACAGGCGCGCGATGCCGGCCTGGTGCAGGATGTATTTGCCAGCGCAAGCCTGGACCATGATGCTGGCAAGCTGATCGATACGATGCTGGGCAACAGCAGCGTGTCATTGCGGGCCGTGAAACAGTATTTGAGTCTGGCGCCCGGCATGTCGGCGCAGGCGGCAAGCGGGTTTGCCGCCCATCTCGTATCTACCGCCCTGTCAGCGCGATTTTGACCTGCTTCTGACCGGGCATTCCACTTTCGGCCCCTGCGGCCAGCTACCTGAATGAAAGTTGACTAATGAAAACTGCACACCGTTTCGTCGTCGTCCTGTTGCAGTGCGCCGCACTGCTTGCCACCGGCGCTGCCCATGCCGCTGACTATCCCGCCAAGCCGATCCGGATGCTGCTAGGCTATCCGGCCGGCAGCGGCATCGACAATGTCGCCCGCCAGGTCGCGCAGCATATTGAAAAAACCAGCGGCCAGACCGTGATTGTCGAAAACAAGCCCGGTGCGCTGGGCAATATCGCAGCCCAGGCAGTCGCCACGGCCACGCCGGATGGCTACACCATCCTGTTCACGCCAAATTCGGCAATGGGAATCAACGGGCATCTGTTCAAGCAAATGCCGTTTGATCCGGTCAAGGATTTCATTCCGGTGGCGACAGTGGCCACGCTGGGCTTCGTGATCCTGACCAACCCAAAGACCGTGCCAGCGAAAAACTTGCAGGAACTCACGGCAATGATCAAGAAAGAGCCAGGCAAATTCGCCTACGGCACCGGCAATGCGACCGGGCAGGTGGTGGGTGCGCTGTACGCAAACATGGCCGGACTGCAAGCGCAGAATATCCCCTACAAAGGCGTGCCGCCGGCCATGACCGACCTGTTGGGTGGTCGGCTGCAGTACGTGATCGCCGATGCATCGCTGGCGATACCGCAAGTCAAGGGTGGGCGGGTAAAGGCGCTGGCCGTCACTAACCGGACCCGGGTCGCCGCGCTGAAAGACGTGCCGACGATGGAAGAGTCGGGCTTGCCCGGCTATGACCTCTCCGCCTGGTTCGGCATTTTCCTGCCGGCCAAGGCGCCGGCCGAGGCGACCCAGTACCTCGCCGCACGCATCCGGCAGGCCGTGACCGACCCGGCGCTGGTGGAGTCGCTGCGCTCGATTGGCGTGGAGGCGCTGCCGGGCAGCGGCGCAGACCTGGCCAGGATGATGGCCAACGACACCGAGAAGTGGGGGCGTATCATCAAGCAGGCCGGTATTTCTGCCGAATAAGCTTGCAGCGAATGGCCGCGCAGGGACGGTGCCTGGCACCGTCTTGTTGCAGCAAGCAGAACAAGTAAGACCAGGAAACAGGAGTCCATCAAATGAAAAAGACAGCTCAGGAGCTGGCTGCAGCCGGCACCCTTGCGGCGCCGGCTTACCAATCCGGTTTCGGCAACGAGTTCGCTACCGAGGCGCTGCCCGGGGCCTTGCCGCTTGGCCGCAATGCGCCGCAACGCGCGCCGCATGGGCTCTATGCCGAGCAGATATCCGGCACCGCCTTCACTGCGCCGCGCAGCCAGAACCGGCGCTCATGGCTGTACCGGATCCGCCCATCGGCGGTGCACTTGCCGTATCGCTTGCTGGACAATGAGCGCATCGTCGGCGATTTCAGCACGGCGCCGCCGACGCCGCCAAACCCCTTGCGCTGGGATCCGCTGCCGATGCCGGTGGCGCCGACCGACTTCATCGACGGCTGGGTCACGGTGGCCGGCAACGGTTCGGCCGAGTCGATGGCGGGCTGCGCGATCCATCTGTATGCCGCCAACCGGCCAATGACGAATCGCTTCTTCAGTTGTTCCGACGGCGAGTTGCTGGTCGTGCCGCAACAGGGGCGTTTGCAGATCGATACCGAATTCGGCGTGGTCGGCATCGAGCCGCAGGAAATCGCCGTGATTCCGCGCGGCTGCCGCTTTCGCGTCATGCTGCCGGACGGCGCGGCGCGCGGCTACATCTGCGAAAATTTCGGTCCCTTGTTCAGGCTGCCCGACCTGGGGCCGATCGGCTCCAACGGGCTGGCCAATCCGCGCGACTTCCTGACGCCCGTGGCCGCATATGAAGACGTGGAAGGCAGTTTCGAGCTGGTGAGCAAGTTCAATGGCCGCATGTGGGCCGCGCCAATCGGGCATTCACCGCTCGACGTGGTGGCCTGGCATGGCAACTACGCGCCATACAAGTACGACCTGCGCCGCTTCAACACGATCGGCTCGATCAGCTATGACCATCCCGATCCATCGATCTTCCTGGTGTTGCAGTCACCCAGCGACAGCCCAGGCTTCGACCTGATCGACTTCATCATTTTCCCGCCGCGCTGGATGGCGGCAGAAGATACCTTCCGGCCGCCCTGGTTCCATCGTAATGTCGCCAGCGAATTCATGGGCCTGATCCATGGTGCTTACGATGCCAAGGCCGAAGGCTTCGTGCCGGGCGGCGCCAGCCTGCATAACTGCATGGCCGGACACGGACCGGATGCCGGCACCTTCGCGCAGGCATCGGCGGCGGATACCTCGGTGCCGCACAAGGTGACCGACACGATGGCGTTCATGATCGAAACGCGCCACGTCATCAAGCCCACGGCTTACGCGCTGGCTTCGCCGCAATTGCAGCCCAACTACTTCGAATGCTGGCAAGGCATCCGCAAAAACTTCCTGCCCCCGGCCTGACGCGCCCGGTTCCGCTTAGCGTTTGACTGGCGCGAGCAAGTAGATAACAATCCGGGGGCGCCGGCCGGCGCAGGATTGCCGGCTGCCCAGACACCCCGTCATTCGTTGCGCCCTGATACGCCGGGCCGCGACGAAGCTCACCCAAGGATTGCGTTTTCCATGCCGAATTTGAATGTGCCGCTGCGCCGCAGGAACTGGCTGGCGATCCTGCCCGTGTTGTTGTTCCCGCTGTTGTTGGTTCCATCACTGGCTGTTGCCGGCGATGTCGACGAGATGAACAAGCTGATGCAGCGCGGCGCACTGAAGGAGGCCCTGAGCCTGGCGGACGTCGCGCTCGCCAGCAAGCCGCAGGACGCGACCATTCGCTTCATGAAAGGCGTGGTGCTGGTGCGCCTGGAGCGCAAGCAGGACGCCATGGCGGTATTCGTTGCGCTCACGCGCGATTTCCCCAAGATGGCGGAGCCGCATAACAACCTGGGCGTACTGCAAGCCGGAAACGGCGACTACGAGAAGGCGCGTGAGTCGCTGCAGCGCGCCGTGCAATTGACGCCGGGCTATGCGGTCGCGCATGAAAACCTGGGCGATCTGTATGCGAGCATGTCGGCCTTGTCGTATGAAAAGGCGGCACAGTTCGACGCCGCCAACGCCAGGGCGAAATCCAAATTGACGCTGGCCCGCAACCTGACCAGTGCGGTCACGGCAGGTGCCGCGCCAGCGGGCCCGGTGCCCTTGCCAATGACAGCGGCGAGCACTGCGCCAGCGACAAGCGCTGCCGCAGCACCAGTAGCACCAGCAGCGCGCCCGCAGGCCACCGCCGTCGCCGCCATGACGCCAGATGAAAAGTCGGTGCTCGACTTGCTGACCCGGTGGGCAGGTGCATGGAGCGCGCGCGATGTCGCCGCTTATCTGTCGGCCTATGCGCCGGATTTCAAGCCGGCCAGCGGCATGTCGCTGGCGGCATGGAAAGCCGAACGCACGGCGCGTATCGTCGGCAAGAAAGAAATCCTGGTGGAGGTGCAGCAACCGCGCCTGCAAATCGAGGGAGAGCAGGCGACCGTCAAGTTCATCCAGTCGTATCGCTCGGACCGGATCACCAGTACCGATGTGAAGACGATGGTGCTGGTGCGCAAACAGGGCAAGTGGCTGATCCAGCAGGAAGAAGTGACTTCCTGACCATTCCCCGCATGGCGCCTGGATTTCTGGCGCCGGGCTGCGGTTTGCTGCATGGAAGGGCAGGTTCGGGCAAGCAGCCGGGGCAGGAGCCCCGGCCCCGCGGTTCTACTGTCAGCCCCGGAACTTCGGCTTGCGCTTTTCCATGAAGGCCTTGACGCCTTCCTGCGATTCATCGGTGCCGTAATACAGGCTCAATGCCTGCATACCCATTGCCCCGATGCCGCGAATCGAATCCGAATCCGCATTGAACGAGCGCTTGGCGATCGCAATTGCGGTCGGGCTCAAGGCCATGATCTCGTCGCACCAGCGTTCCACTTCGGCGTCGAGCTGGTCGGCCGGCACCACGGTATTGACCAATCCCATTTCCAGCGCCTGGGCGGCGGAGTAGCGCCGGCACAGGAACCAGATTTCGCGCGCTTTCTTTTCACCGGCCACGCGCGCCAGCAGCGCGGTGCCGAAGCCGGGATCGACCGATCCTACTTTCGGTCCGACCTGGCCAAAGATCGCGGTGTCCGCCGCAATCGCCAAATCGCAACATGTCACCAGCACATTGCCGCCGCCGATTGCATAGCCGTTCACGCGCGCAATCACCGGCTTGGGCACTTCGCGGATCAGTCCCTGCAGTTCCTCCACCGGCAGGCCGATCAGGCCGCGTCCGTCGTAGCCGCCGTCATGCGCCGACTGGTCGCCACCGGTACAGAACGCCTTGGTGCCGGTGCCGGTCAATACGATCACGCCGATCGATTTGTCCCAGCCGGCGCGGTTCAGGGCATGGATCATTTCTTCGCAGGTCTGGCCGCGAAAGGCGTTGTATTTGTCGGGCCGGTTGATGGCGATGGTGGCGGCGCCATTCTTGACGGTGTACTGGATGTCTGTGTATTCGGTCATGCCATGCGCTCCTGATTCGTGTTGTGTTGTGGTGTTGTTGTGTGCTGACCTGTACTGCTGTTGCGAACCAATGCGCTTCATTGAAAGATTGCATTGTCCGAGCTGATCCGGCCACTGCATATCTTACCGTCCAAACGCGCTTGCGGCAGTGCCGTCCAGTGCGCCTTGTCGTTGCAGCGGCATGGGCCCGGCGCCTCGCCGCTCCAGGATGGTAGCGATGGAGCGACATAATCGCATAAAATAGACTTGGAATTCATATATGAACGTTGTTCGTATATATGAACGATTGTAATGACACCCAGTCGCCATCATCCATTTCACCGACCGCATTGGAGATCCAACGCATGGCAGGAACGCTTTCCCATCTTCGGGTCCTGGACCTGACCCGCGTGCTGGCCGGTCCATGGTCAACGCAAATGCTGGCCGACCTGGGGGCGGACGTGATCAAGGTCGAGCGCCCCAAGCTGGGCGACGATACCCGCCATTGGGGGCCGCCGTGGGTCAAGGACGGTGACGGAAACGACACACGCGATTCGGCGTACTACACATCGGCCAACCGTAACAAGCGTTCGATCACCATCGACATCGCCAGCCCGGCGGGCCAGCAACTGGTGAGGGAACTGGCCATGCATGCCGATGTGCTGGTAGAGAATTACAAGGTCGGCGACCTGCGCCGTTATGGGCTGTCGTATGAAGACCTGCATGCCGTCAATCCACGACTGGTCTATTGCTCGGTCACGGGTTACGGCCAGGACGGGCCGTATGCCGAGCGGCCCGGTTATGACTTCATTTTCCAGGGCGAAGGCGGCCTGATGAGCATCAATGGCGAGGCAGATGACAAGCCCGGCGGCGGCCCCATGAAGACCGCGATTGCCGTGACCGATGTGCTGACCGGATTGAATGCCACGATCGCGATCCTGGCCGCAATCGAGCACCGTCACCTGTCCGGCTTGGGCCAGCATATCGATATCGCGCTGCTCGACACGATCGTGCATTTCGGCTCCAACCAGATCGTCAGCTATTTCACCAATGGCGAAATACCGCGCCGCTGGGGCAATACCCATCCCAACCTGACGCCTTACCAGCCGTTCAAGACAGCCGATGGGCACATCATCATCGGCTGTGGCAACGATGGCCAGTTCTGCAAGCTGTGCGCGGATATTGGCCGCGAGGATTTGCTGGCCGATGCGCGCTTCACCACCATGTCGGACCGCAATATCAACCGGGAAGTCCTGACCGACCAGATGGCGCAAACGCTGGTACAGCATCCGACTGCGCACTGGCTCGCCCTGCTGGAGGGTTCCGACGTGCCCAACGGCAGCATCAATACCTACGACAAGGTGTTCGAGCATCCGCAGGTCGTGCATCGCCAGTTGAAGGTGGACATGCCGCATTCGAAAGGCGGCACGGTCAGCACGGTGCGCAATCCGATCCGGCTGTCGGACACACCGGTGCAATACCGCTATGCACCGCCGCTGCGTGGCGAACATACCGATGAAATCCTGGCCGAAGTGCTGGGCAAGAGCGCCCTTGACATTGCGGGGCTGCGGGCTGCTGGTGCAATCGAAGCGGCAACGCCTGGCGCTCCTGCACCGGCAACACCGAAGGGGGCCGCATGACGAGCACGACCGGCTATGCATTGAACGACCTCCAGCGCCAGATACAGGACATGGTGCGCCGCGTGGCGCGCGAACGGGTGGCGCCGCGCGCGGACCAGATCGACCGCACGGCGGAATATCCGCAGGACATGTTCGACTTGTTGAAGGAGCTCGGCCTGTTCACCCTGCCGTTCCCGGAGAGGTACGGCGGTACGGGCAGCATGCTGTCGGCCTGCCTGGCAATCGAAGAGTTCGGCCGCGTCTGCTACAACACGGCCTACCTGCTGCTGGTGCAGTGGGTGCCGTTCGGCGCGATCCTGGCCGGCGGCACCGAGGAACAGAAGGAGCGCTTGCTGCCCGGCCTGGCCAGCGGTGCGCTGCGTGGCGCGTTTTCGACCACGGAGTCGCAAAGCGGTTCGGACGTCAGCGGCATCCTGACCCGCGCGGTCAAGGTCGACGGTGGTTATCGCATCAATGGCGCCAAGATATGGTGCACCAATTCGCCGGTTGCCGACTTCGTGCTGGTGGCAGCCAAGTATGATGCCGACCCGGCTGGCCAGGCCTTGCCCGGCAAGCCGGGTGCGATCAGCCTGTTCATTGTCGACAAGGATGCGCCCGGATTCACGGTCGGCCGCAAGGAAGACAAGATCGGCGCGCGCGGCGTGCCGTCATGCCCGCTGTTCCTGGATGATGTTTTCGTGCCGGATCAAAACCTGCTGGGCGGCGGCTTCAAGGTCGTGATGGAGGCGTTCAACGCCAGCCGTCCATTGATCGGCGCGCGCGGCGTCGGCCTGGCGCAAGGCGCCATCGATCACGCCGTCGCTTATGTACAGGAGCGACGCGCATTTGGCCAGCAGATCGGCGACTTTCAGGGCGTGCGCTGGATGCTGGCCGACATGGCGATCCAGACCGAAGCCGCGCGCAACCTGGTGTACCGGGCCGCTTCCATGGTCGACTCCGGCGCATCGTCTGCCGAGCTGGCGCCGATGGCGGCCATGGCAAAATGCTTTGCGTCGGATACGGCCATGAGGGTCGCCACCGATGCCGTGCAACTGTTTGGCGCTGCTGGCGTATCGGCCGACTATCCGATCAACCGTTACTTCCGGGATGCCAAGGTGCTGCAGATCATCGAAGGCACCAACCAGATCCAGCGCAATATCGTCGCCAATAGCCTGTTGGGCCGCACGGCGCGCAAGTAGGCCCACCGCATCAACGTCCAACCCCAATCCGTAAATCCTTTAACATCCAACAATCCAGGAGCAGGCAAGTGCAAACATCAGGACAATCCCCCGCGCAGAAAGACGACATGCCCATTGTCGGACTTGGCTTCTATTTCGAAGACCTGCCGGTCGGCCGGAAATTCCAGTCGCTCGGGCGCACCGTCATGGACGCCGACATCTGTGCGTTCTGCAATGTCATCCACATGACCGAGGTCCTGTTTACCGACATGGAATTCATCAAGAATGAATCCGACATCAAGGGCCGGATTGCGCCCGGTTCATTCATCTACGGCATTGCCGAAGGCTTGCTGGCGCAATCGACGATGCAGAAAACCGGCTATGCCTTCATCAACATGGAGCTGACCGTGCACCAGCCGGTATTTGCCGGCGACACCATCCATGTGGAATGCGAAGTGATCGAGTCGCGCCTGTCGGCCAGCCGTCCAGGGCGCTCGCTGGTACGCACGTCCAACAAGGTCGTCAACCAGCGCGGTGAAGTCGTATTGAGCTATACACCGCTGCGCATGGTGAAATGTCGCAACGCCTGAGCAGTGGCCTGGCATCCGGGCATCCGGATGCCGCTTGCCGTACTCGCCGCATGAATACCCGTTTTTGAATATCGATTACCCATAGGAGATGAGCATGCAGGGACTGAAAGACAAAGTGGTTTTGATTACCGGCGGCGCCGGCGGCATTGGCGCGGCGCTGTGCCGGCGCTTTGCGGCCGAAGGCGCAGCCGTCGCCGTATTTGACTTGAATGCCGCCGGCGCAGCCAGCGTCGCAGCCGAACTGAAGGCCGGTGGCGCACGCGCTGCCAGCTACGGTGTGGACATCACCGACCATGCTGCCGTCGCCGCCGCCGTCGCACAAGCCGAGACGGAACTCGGCCCGGTCGACGTACTGGTCAATAACGCCGGTTGGGACCATGCAGCGCGCTTCCTCGATACCACGCCGGAACTGTGGCAAAAGCTGATCGCCATCAACCTGGTGGGGCCGCTCAACATGCACCACACGGTGGTCAGGAACATGGCTGCGCGCGGCAAGGGCCGGGTGGTCAATGTCGCGTCTGACGCCGGTCGGGTCGGATCGTCGGGCGAGTCGGTTTATTCGGCCTGCAAGGGCGGCCTGATCGCCTTTACCAAAACCCTGGCGCGTGAAATGGCGCGCAAGCGCATCAACGTCAATGTCGTTTGTCCCGGACCGACCGACACCGCCCTGTTCCGCGATTTCGCCGGTGAAGGCGAGAGCGGCGACAAGCTGCGCGGCGCGCTGGAAAAAGCGATCCCCTTCGGTCGCCTGGGCCAGCCGGAAGATGTGGTCGGCGCAATCTGTTTCCTGGCGTCGGACGACGCGGCCTTCATCACCGGCCAGGTCATTTCGGTCTCCGGCGGCCTGACGATGGCAGGATGATGACGGCATGACGGTGGCGTGACGGGGCGGAACCGGGCGCGAGACCCGGTCCGCAGTCCATGGCCTGGACAAGGACAGACGATCCTGGCCGTGGAGCAGCATCTGATCCAGCAACGGGGCCAACAGCAGCGGCCCCGGCAACAGACATGGCAACAGAAGCACACGACGACACAATAACAATGATGGAGACAAAAAATGAACACCAGAAGCCACAAGGCAGTTCGCCGTAGCGCGCTGTTCGCCACCCTGGCATGCGCATTCGCACTGACTTTGCCAGCCCAGGCCCAGGATGCCTGGCCGAGCAAGCCGATCCGGCTGGTACTCGGATTTGCCGCCGGCGGCGGAACTGACGTCATTGCCCGCGGCATTGCCCAGAAAATGGGCGAGTCACTGGGTACCCAGGTGATCGTCGACAACAAGCCGGGCGCGAACGGCAATATCGCCAGCGACATGGTCGCCAAGTCGGGGGCCGACGGCTACACGCTGCTCTACAACACTTCCTCGATGGTGCTGAGCCCGGCGCTGTATGCCAAACTCAGCTACGACGCCAACCGCGATTTCACGCCGGTGGCGGCAACCGCCAACCTGCCGATCATCCTGGTGTCGGCGCCGGCCTTGCCGGTCAGGACGGCGCAAGAGCTGGTCAGCATGATGAAGGCCAGTCCCGGCAAGCTGAACTATGCATCGGCCGGCAATGGAAACATCACGCACCTGTCGGCATTGCTGCTGTTGAGCGCCGCCGGCACCAGCGCCACCCATGTGCCCTACAAGAGCGAAGCGCCGGCCGTGACCGACCTGGCTGGCGGACAAGTGCAGTTTTACATGGGCACCGCGCCGGGCGTGATGCCGCTGATCAAGGACAAGCGCCTGATCGCGCTGGCTGTCAGTACCGCCAGGCGCATGGACGCCTTGCCCGACGTGCCGACACTGTCTGAGTCCGTCGCCAAGGATCTGGAACTGGGCGCCTGGTCGGGCATCATGGCGCCTGCCGGCACCAAGCCGGAAATCATCGCCAGGCTGAACGGCGCGATCCAGGCAGCGATGAAAGATAAAGACTTGCTGGCCAAGTTTGCGGCGCAAGGCGCTGAGCCCAAGTACCTGTCCACACAGCAGTACGGCGCCTTCATCCAGTCGGAGTCGCTGCGCTGGACCAAGATCGTCAAGCAAAACAATGTGAAGATGGACTAAGCGCAAAAGGAGCCAGGCAATGACGCAAAAAACGGGACCGCTCAAAGGCATACGCATCGTGGAACTGGCCGGCATCGGTCCCTCGCCCATGGCTGCCATGATGTTGGCCGACCTGGGTGCAACGGTCCTGCGCATCGACCGCACCGAGCCGGTCAAGCTCGGTGTGGAGCGGCCCTTGAAATACAACCTGATGCTGCGCAACCGGCAGACCATTGCCGCCGACCTGAAGACCACCGCCGGGCGTGACCTGGTGTTGCAACTGGTGGAAAAGGCCGATGGCCTGATCGAGGGCTTTCGTCCTGGCGTCACCGAACGGCTCGGCCTGGGGCCGGACGATTGCCTGGCGCGCAATCCGCGCCTGGTGTACGGACGCATGACCGGTTGGGGGCAGGACGGCCCGCTGTCCCATGCGGCCGGACACGACTTGAACTATATCGCTGTCACCGGCGTGCTGGACGCCATCGGGCGCGATGGCCAGCCGCCGACGCCGCCCTTGAACCTGGTGGGCGACTATGGCGGCGGCGGCATGTACCTGGCGCTGGGGATGGTGGCGGCGATGCTGGAAGCGCGCAGTTCCGGCAAGGGGCAGGTGGTGGATGCCGCGATTTGTGACGGCGCGGCGTCGCTGGGCACGTCCTTGTTCGGCATGCATGCAGCGGGCCTGCTTGCGCCGCGCGGACAGAACATCCTGGATGCGGGTACGCCGTGGTATGAGGTTTACCAATGTGCCGACGATAAGTGGATTTCGATCGCGCCGATTGAAGGCAAGTTTTATAGCGACCTGGTGCAACGGCTGGGCCTGGGGCCGGCGGAGTTGGGCGATCAGAATGAGCGTGCCGACTGGCCGCGCGCCAGGCAGGCGTTTGCGGCGAAATTCCGGACCCGGCCACGGGATGCATGGTGTGCGTTGCTGGAGGGGACGGACGCGTGTTTTGCGCCGGTGATGACGCCGGCGGAGGCGCCTATGCATCCGCACCTGGTGGCGCGGAAAACGTTTATCGATGTGGAGGGGGTGATGCAGCCGGCGCCGGCGCCGCGGTTTTCGCGGACGGTTTGTGGGGTGCCGGTGGGGCCGAGGGAGATTTCGGAGGAGGGGACGCGGGAGGCTTTGGAGGATTGGTTGGGGGAGGGGTGATTTTGTAATGTTTTTGGTTGCTGGTTTGCGTTGCTGGCTT